>JBKBTA010000026.1:0-24015 GCA_046291035.1 Candidatus Brocadia sp. | reverse complement strand
ACATACAAATTGAGTTTGTTCGCGCCACCCGAAACTAAACTGCAACATATTTTCAAAAAGCTAAATTTTTACAAAATTTCTTATTAAGCGAGGCCGAGATGTTTCGGCGGGGGGACGCCGAAAACATCTAAAATATTGTCATGGTTTCAGTGAGCCACACGAAGGGCATGATGACTGCGGTGAAAATTTTACTCTCCTTTGCGGACGGGAAGGCATATCATAAATATGGTACCTTCCCCCACCTTGCTTTTTATATTGATTTCTCCATGGTGGGCCTCGATAATCCTCTTCGAAATAGCCAATCCCATCCCCAGCCCTTTTTCACCTTCTTTGTTCTTCGTGGTGAAAAAGGGTTCAAAAATCTTGTCCATAATTTCTTCCCGGATACCGCATCCGGTGTCACTAATACAAACGGTAACACATTCGTCATGTCTCTTGCAAGTATCTGTCTTTATAGTCAGTGTCCCCCCATTGGGCATACTCTCAACGGCGTTAACTATAATATTGATGAACACCATAGAGACGTGGTCAACATCTATAAAAACCGTCGGAAGGGATTCGTTGAGTTCTTTATGAATACGCACAAGGCAGGGCTCAATCCTGTGCTCTACAAATTCAAGAGAATTATTTATGACCGTGTTGATATCGTTTTCGGTTATACGAAGTGTATAGGGTCTGGAAAATGTTAAAAGACGTTTTACGATCATCTCAACCCGTTTGAGTCCTTCGAGCATAAGAGTGGCGTATTTTTTCGTTTGTGTGACATTTTCCGGTTCATTTTCAATCATGGTGGCAAAATTCTGCAAACCACCTAATGGATTATTAATTTCATGGGCCACCTCGGCAGCAAGTTCTCCTACAGCAGCAAGGCGCTCTGCCCGCAACAATTGAGCAGTTCGTTCCTCTACCTTTTGTTCCAGATTTGAATATGACTCCTTCAGTTTTTCAGCCATGTGATTAAATTCCCTGGCAAGAAGACCCACCTCATTTTCAGATTGAATGGATATCCGATGGTCGAGATTCCCTGCGGCAATAGCCTTTGCCCCCTGAGTCAGTTGTAATATGGGTTGCGTAATGCGGTTGGTGAATGAAATACCGATAGCAATGACAACGGTAATACAAACAAAGATCAGCGCAATGACACGGTTCTTCAGTTTTTCAACGGGGGCAAATGCCTCTGTTAAATCCTGTTTTGCCACAAGCCCCCAATTGAGAAGGGGGATGTGTCGATAGGCAGAAAGTACAGGAATATTCCTGTAATCCACAGATTCTTTAATCCCCTCTTCGCCACCGGAGCTTAACACCGAAGGAATATCCAAGGTGGAATGAATCGGACTGGTAAATTTTAATGCTGCTCCCTGCTTGTGACGGAGGTCATTTAAATAAACGATGTTATTCCCTTCTCTCCTTACCAGGAGTGTTTCTCCTGTGGTTCCCATCCCCGGCCAGTTGCGAATCACCGGTTCAACGCTATTTTTAACATCAACATCCAATAATATGACGCCAACGATAATATTGGTGCTTTCCAGGGTAATGGTATCTGTCATGCAAACCGGACAAAAATATGTCATGCAATTCTGGCCAGTCAGTTCCGAGGTATGGATATCCTTCACAGCTACATCTTTTTTTTCCAGGGTATCTATATAACTACCAAATGAAGTCAGGGTTTTACCGACAATCTCAGGGTATGTGGATATAACTACCTCTCCGTTTGCGCCGTCAACAATAGAGATAACGTTGTAATGTTTGTAAAACTGCTTCAGGATGTGAAGGTTGTCTAAAATCCTTTCGTAATTTATTCGACCGGCCTCCGATTTTCTCAAGTGATCGATACTTTCAAATCTTCTTCTCTGTTGCAAAAGGCTTGTTGCAGCAGCGGCGAGCACTTTGTTGCGGGCGATTACCGAGGTATCTGTCAGCCGCTCTTCCAGCCAATTATTGAGCTCATTCTTTTTTAAGTCGGCAATGGAGGTAAGTTGTTCGATCATCCGCTGTTCAATGGCACTCTTACTACTGTAATATTCCACAACACAAACGAATAATAATGGAACGGTGGTCAAAAGACAGATGTAACAGATGAGTTGTATCTTAATACTTTTGAAGATATTTCTATAATAATTCATAGCGCCTATTTTAAGAGCAATATACCGCCCAAAATAAGCAACATACCTGCTACTTTGGATAGGGTAACCTCCTCGCCCAGGAAAATCCAACTTAAAAGAAACGTGAATAAAGGATAACAGCTTGTAATAGGGATAATCCTCGATATCTCACCTGTCTTGAGCGCCTTGTAAAATACAACCTGTGCTACAAAACCTGCCAAAATACCGGCAAGGACGAGAAAGCAGATTGATTTCATGCCTATTTTCCCGAATGATGGAAACTGCGGTGCAAAGGCAACAATAATTACGGCACCCAGGAAGACTCCGGAACATCTTACCAGGTACGCGGCCGTGGGTTCAACTGACGAGAGTCCTACCTTTTCTAAAAATGGCACAAATCCCCAGATAAAGGCAGTAAGCAATGCAAGGAAAAATGCTTCCATAATAATCACTCCCAAAATACTGTATATTTCTTAAGGATAATAGGCGCTCAATGAAAATATTTTTTACATTTTCAGCAAAAACAATTTAGCACTGACCCTTATAGTATCGGCACGAAAATACCCCTCGCCCAGTTCCTCTCCTACAAGGGGCGAGGGAACTTTCCTTCCGTTGAAGGGAGGGACTACGGGAGAGTGATATATTTTCATGCTCTTTTATGAGCCATCTTGGCTCATGAATGTTTGCTCTGTAAAAACCTCTTTTTTGTAACTATCCCATTTGTCCGCATAAGTAGGCAGTAAGCAGTAGATAGTTGGCAGTTTGTAATGGAAATGTGTCACTTTTTACCTACTGCCAACTGTGTACTGCCTGCTGCATCTTTTTGGTTGCGGCGTAGCTGCGCTAGGTAATAGCGGGGTAACTCCGCCATTACGATTCGCGGGTAGCGCATAAATGTCGCACTACATGCGATATTTAAATCATCATAATTATAATAAAACTAAGGGAATATTTCTTTAACAATATTTTTAACAGATACCGCACAATTTGATATAATGAATATAAATTGGGTTGACCTTGGGCAGTGGCTTTTTTGACATGCGTGATTTCTCTTTGCGATAACGCAAGGCAAGTATGCCTGACCCAGGAGGACTGCTTGTAGGGTGCGTCATACGCCCATCTATGGGTTAGATTTTTTTGGCGCGTAGGACGCACCCTACAGGATTGAAATTCCTATACGTTAAATTATGCCTTTGGCAACTTTTTCATGACACTAAGGTAGGAGCCGTCTCCTGACGGCGACCGGCAAGATCAAAACGACGTGCAAGTACCCGGTCGCCAACTGGAGTTGGCTCCTGCCAGAAAACCTTGTTAAATCAGGCCTTTGTCGACTTTTCCATGTAGAGCGAAGAGCCTCTTCGCTCTACATGGAGGTTTTATTACAAAAATAGTTTGTTAAAAAGCGAATACCTCGATTTGTCGCACGGATCAAAAAAACTTTTTGATCCTATACGGAATCTTTATGTCCAGAGTACGGCAAAATATTTCTAAAATCTTACAAAAAATTTTAAAAACGGTGCTTGACGTTATACAGTAAGTCTGAATATCAACCCTGGTATGGACAAACTTGTTTGTCCATACCACCATTTTATAAAATACAATATTAGGACAATACTATGCCAGATCAAACAATCATATGCCCGTATTGTGGTAAAGAGATACCATTAACCGAAACGCTCTCCCATCAAATAAAAGAAGAACTTCGAAAAGAGTTTGAACAGAAGGCAAGGGAAAAGGAATCGGAGCTTGCCAAACGCGAGAATTTACTCGCGGATGAAATAAAAAAGATTGAAGATGCAAAAAAGGAAATCGACCAGCAAGTCTTGCAGAAATTGCAGGCTGAAAGGGAAAGGCTAAAGCAAGAAGCAAAGAAAGAGGTGGAGGAAGCAATTAGGGTTAAGTTAAAAGATTTGCAGGAACAAAATGTTGAAAAAGAAAGGAAACTTGCGGAAGCAGAAAAAGCCGAATTGGAATTTCGCAAGAGGATACGGGAGTTAGAAGAATTGAGAAGGAATCAGGAACTCGAGATAACAAGAAAACTCGATGAAGAACGCAAGTTGATCTTTGAAAAAGCCAAAAAAGAGGCGGAGGAGGAGAATCGCTTGAAATTATTAGAAAAAGAAAAACAACTTGAAGATACCAAAAATGCCCTTGAAGAGGCCAAACGCAAGGCATATCAGGGATCTATGCAAACGCAGGGAGAGGTGTTGGAGTTGGATTTGGAATCTATTCTCAGGGTACAATTTCCCATTGATGATATCGAGCCGGTTCCCAAGGGAATCAAGGGGGCTGATATCATACAAAAAGTCCGTGACAGGAGTGGCCGTTTTTGCGGTACCATTATCTGGGAATCAAAGCATACAAAGGCATGGAACGACGGCTGGTTATCAAAACTCAAAGACGACCAGAGAGAAGTAAAGGCAGAAATTGCCGTTCTGGTGACAGAAACTCTGCCCAGGGGAGTAGAAAATTTTGCCCAAATAGAAGGTGTGTGGGTCACAAGCTATGGATTGTCAATCGCCCTGGCATCTGTTTTAAGAACGAGTTTGATAGAGTTGGCCCAACACAAATTATCAGTTGTTGGCAAAAGTGAAAAGATGGAGGTGCTTTATAATTATTTATCAGGACCGGAATTCAGGCAACGAATTGAGGCAATCGTCGAATCGTTTAAATCCATGAAAGAGGATCTGGATCAGGAAAAAAGAGCAATGATAAAAATATGGGCAAAAAGAGAAAAACAGATTGAAAAAATAGTCAACAACACTCTCGGCATGTATGGTGACATGGAGGGTATCATTGGTGCCTCTCTACCGCAAATCAGGAGTTTAGAATTGACAGACGGTTTAGAATCTCTTAAGGCAGATGATACCTAGCATTAAATTGTATAAATTAGCGTTAGGTACTAAGTTCCAAAGGAGATTCCAAAAAAGTTCGGAATGACAAATGAAGGCAATAATGTCATACTGAACTTGATTCAGCATCTCCCACAGTTGGCAGTAGGCAAAAAGTGATACATTTCCATTACAAACTGCCAACTACCTACTGCTTGCGGCCTACTTAAGCGGACAAATGGGCTAGTTACTAAAAAACTTACAAAAAAAAGAAGTTTTTACAGGATAATACCATGTTAGCCGTTAAGATTGGACATTATCACCCATCCCTTGAAAATTCGTTTGTAAATACCATACAAACGCTAAAAAAGGACGACCCCTTAACGCCCCTTGCCGTTGTAGCACCTACAAACTGGATGCTCAATCGACTCCAGGAACGCCTGGTTCAGGAACAAGACGCCTCATTTCTGAATATCTCTTTTATGAACTTCTCTGTCCTTGCAAAGGAGATATGCAGGCGGTCGGGAATAGATGTAGGCCAGATTATCCAACAGTCAGTTATTTACGAAAACATTATTGCAGGATTACTGAAACAACATATTGCAACGATACACAACCAAATTTCCCCCCCTTGCGAAGGGTGGGTAAAAAATACGCCAAAAAAAGAGTCTTTAACAGACGAATCCTATTCACTTTGTAACCACCTTTTTAAAAATGTACAGTCACTGCCCGTCCTCGCCAAAGCCCTATACCAGGTCATCCAAGACCTTATCGATGCAAATGTTCGTGTCGATGACTTAAAGGAGGCTGTGCGGGAAGGATTTGTTGAGAGTATGGAAGTACAGAAACTCCAAGGAATTATATATCTCTTTGATATGTTCAGGCAGAGACTAAAAAGCTTGAATATATCACACTATTCTGACGTCTTTCGTATGGCCACTGCATGCGCGCAAGATTCTGAATTTCTTAAATGTTTTCAGCACATCCTGGCATATGGGTTCTATGACCTTACAGGGGTCGAGCAGGATTTTTTCGGGGAAATATTCAAGGCATATCCAACAATACTCTTTCTACCCTACCGAAAGAAACATCCCGCCTTTGCTTACGTGAAACCATTTTTCGAATCGTTTGTGCTGGGACTGGCACGCGATGTAGAGGAACTGCCTCCTGATGGTGATACTGGATTCTCATACCTCGTGGATTTAAAATCTGAAGATAACGCTGTTGCAGGTTGCGAGTCGCGGGTTAGGGGTTATGCATTAAATACACAACTTACAACTTACAATCCGAAACCCGAAACACGAAACCCGAAACCCGTTATTATCAATGCTTCCGGTAAAAGTGACGAGGTCTGGACGGTTGCTAAGGAGATACTCAAATTAGCACATGAAGGTTATAGGATGGAGGAGATCGGGGTGGTTGCCAGGTCGCTTGAACCTTACACAGATGCCATCAAAAAAATTTTCCAGGAGAATTCTATCCCATTTATAACCAGCTCACAGGAGCCCCTGGAAAGGTACCCATTCGTAAAAGTCATCCAGCAAATCCTCCTGTTGAAGCGCGAAGATTTTTATCGTCCCATGGTCATTGAACTGCTCGGATCGCCTTACTTCAAGTTACCTTTGCCTGCACATAAAGAGGTCGTCCCACGTCCTGATCTCTGGGACATCCTGAGCAGAAGACTGGGCATTCGCGGTGACATCTTGTGTTGGTTATCAAGGCTTGAGCAAGCGAAGGTTATGACGCCGGAATCAGTCAACCTGGTTAATGAAAAACCCGTATCAAAAGAGGACACAAATACAAATGAAAGTACCGTTCCTCATTCTTGGGAAGGTGGGGCGAGGGGGGGCAAAAATACGTTTTCAGATGATGAAGAGACAGGGCGGCGCATCCACATCCCCCCTGATCAAATTGTACTCCTAGAAAATATCCTGCGTACCGTATCAAATGACCTATCTTCTCTTCCTGAAAAGGCATCATGGATGATCATGGGTCAGAAAATAACCCATTTCCTCCAAAAATATATCCGCATTCCCACAGAAGGCATGAATCCGAAAGATACAGAAAGAGACCTCTTGATATTGGATAAAATTTGGGAATTGTTGCGCACTTTATGTACCCTCGACTGCTTGGGTGAAGAAGTAACACTGGATCAATTTATAGATACCTTCATAGACTCGTGCCGGCAGGAAGCCTTACCCGTTGGCTTGGGAAATGGCAGGGGCGTGAAGGTCATGGATGCCATGTCGGTCCGAGGTATCCCCTTCCGTGCCTTATTTGTTTTAGGGCTCAATGAAAAGGTATTCCCACGTGCCATTTCTGAAGAACCCTTTTTGCGAGATCATGTCCGCCGCAGGCTTTCTGAAGTACTGGGAAATTTTATTCCTGAAAAGCTCCGGGGATTTGACGAAGAACGTCTGCTCTTTTACTTCCTGTTAAATGCTGCTGGGGAGCGGCTCTATCTCCTCTACGAACGTTCGGATGAAGCAGGAAAGCCGAAGGTGCAATCCCATTACCTCATGGATATCCAACAAAACATGAAAGGGATATGTGTGGCTGGAAAGGAGCTTTCGAAAGAGTCAGAAAACGAAATTTACGTCCCGCGTGGAATTAAGGAAAAATTCTGTAAACAGGAAATATCTTTGCTTACGCCGAAGGAGGTCGGTATTCGAATGGCCCTTGACCGCATAGACCCCACCTCCTTTATAGAGGTCTTTGGAGCCAGGGATGCCTTTGAACGCTCACAGTCAGCATTGGGGTTTATAGAAAGCTACAATCCCTGCTTAACATTATACGATGGAGTCGTTGGTGATATGTCAAAGTGGTGGAATGGGCAGGTATGCCGAGGTCTTAGCCCCACTATGTTGGAGATATTTGGCGCATGCCCGTTTAAGTTTTTTATGAGCAAGATCCTTGAATTGGAGCCCCTGGAAGAACCAGAAACGGCTAAGACGATAGCAACCGTCGACCTCGGTACCCTTTATCACAATATCCTGAGGGATTTTTATCATGCCTTAATAGAAAAAGGATATTTTGCTACAAAGACAAAAGAAATGAATCCCATAGAACTTTTGCAAAGTATAGCCCAAAAATATTTCACAGAGATAGAACAGTTGATACCGATTCCATACCCTATTATCTGGGAAATTGAAAAAGAGGAGATCCTCGCCCTTCTCACAAAATTTGTGACCTGGGACCTCGAACAGATCAAACAAACGGGCTATGTGCCCACTTACTTAGAAAAGACGGTAAAGCTAAGTCCGCAAAACGACTTGCTCAAACTCATTCCAGAGCATTTCAAACAAGGAGATACTTCAAAGATAGTCTTTAAGGGAAAGATCGATCGCATAGATACAAAACAAGGTGAAGACATGGCTAGTTTTCGTGTAATCGATTACAAATCCGGGAAGTTTTTGAAAGATAATCTCTTAAAATCTGTCATCCGGGGTCAAAGATTACAACTTCCCTTCTATATCGTCATGGCAGAGCATTTACTATTGGAGGAAGTCAAGAAAGCTCGCATTCCCAAAGCTCAAGTCAAGCTGGACGAGGCATCCTTTGTTTATGTTGGAGAGGCTATGGGAGAAAAGAAGGGACAGGTATCCCCGCAAAAAAAGACCATCGACAGTACCGACTGGATGGCATGCAAGGAACAATACTGGGAGACCCTGCGTGAATTTCTCCACATCATCCGCGAAGGCATCTTCCCCATTTCACCATCTGAAGATACACAAAGATGCGAATGGTGTGAATTCGCCACCACATGCCGAAAAGGTCATCAACCGCTTTGGTTCAGGCTGGAACAGGATGAGAGGCTGAAGAAATATAGGGAAATCATTAATTTGAATATTATTAAAAAGTCCAGTAAAACCTGAAGAGCCTATTTTTGTCAAAGAGACTGAACAATGGCTGAACAGACGATAAAATTTGATATTATTGGCATGCATTGTGTCAATTGCGCCATGACGATTGAACGAAGACTGAAGGATTTACCAGGGATTAAGTCAGCACGGATTAATTTTTCCCGTGCAACAGGAATCGTGACCTATGATACCGATGTTACAAACAAGACACAAATCACAAGATATGTGAAAGAAATTGGCTATACTGCCAAAGAGCGGGTACGACTGGATCAAACCACTCAGGCGTCCATTCAGATGGGATGGCTTATCCTCAGTATCATGGCCACCATTGCCATGATGATACTTATGTATGCACCCATGCCTCCTTCAATTCATATCTACATGCCTTATGTAATGATGGGAATTGCTACCGTGACGGTGCTGGGACCGGGGATGGATTTCTTCATAAGTGCCTATAAGTCCATCAGAAATCTCTTTGCCAATATGGATGTGCTGGTTTCCATGGGTGTCCTCTCTGCCTATATTTACAGTATATTTGCTATCTTCGGCACCTTCGGCACGTCAGGCCATGCATTCTTTGAGACGGCAGTGATGCTGATCACCTTTATCCGCATCGGGAAGTATCTTGAAGAACGGGTGAAGGGCAGGGCAAGCCATGCACTCCAGAAATTGGTAAAACTGCAGGCCGATAAGGCCCGGTTACTAACACCGGAAGGAAAGGAACTGGAGGTCAATGCCTCCTCACTCCAGGTGGGGGATATGGTAGTAGTTAGGGCGGGCGAAATTATTCCGGTGGATGGTGAGGTGATAGAAGGCAACTCATTGGTGGATGAATCCATGGTAACGGGTGAGTCCATGCCCGTTGTGAAGCAGAGGGGTGATAGCGTTGTAGGGGCAACCATAAATAAGACCGGGGTTTTAAAGGTGAAGACCACAAAGGTGGGCGAAGAAACCGTTTTATCACAGATTATCACGATGGTTGAAGACGCCCAGATGGATAAGGCCCCTATCCAGCGCTTTGCAGACCGGGTATCCAACGTATTTGTTCCAATAGTTGTGGGTTTGTCCATAATAACCTTTCTCTGCTGGTATCTCCTGTTTTATGATGCTGCCGGGCAGCAGCCATTTGTATGGGCATTGAAGCTGGCCATTGCCGTATTAGTAATCGCATGTCCGTGTGCCATGGGGCTTGCCACCCCAACGGCCATTATGGTGGGTAGTGGGGTGGGTCTTGATCATGCCATCCTTATCAAACGTGCCAGCGCCCTTGAGGAGATTGCACGGCTCAATGTCATGGTATTTGATAAGACGGGTACTATTACAGAAGGGCACTTTGCAGTAACCGATATTGTTCCTTTGAATACAATTACTGAATCAGAACTAATTACCATTGCGGCTGCCGGATGTGCATTTTCAAACCATCCCCTTGCTCAATCGGTGGTAGAGGAGGCAAGGGAAAGAAGGCTTACATGGGATACGGTTCAAAATTTTCAGGAAGAAACAGGGAGTGGCATTATCTGCCGCTATAAGGACAGGGATTTGTTGATTGGAAACGAAGGGCTTTTGACCTCTCACGGAATTACCATCGATGGACTAAAGGATAAGGTCAAGGAACTAGAGGCGCATGGAAGGTCTCTTATGTATGTAGCATACGATGGCGCATGTGCAGGCGTCTTGGGTCTTATCGATAGAATAAAACAAGATGCACGGGACGTTGTGGCGCAATTACAACAGATGAACATACGGGCTATCATGATAACGGGCGATAGTGAGCAGGTGGCAAAGGCTGTGGCATCAGAGGTGGGCATTGAGGAGTACCGCGCAAAGGTCTTACCAGCAGAAAAAATGGAGATTATAAAGGATTTTCAGGGAAAAGGGCTGAAGGTAGGTATGGTAGGTGACGGTATCAATGATGCCCCGGCACTTGCACAGGCAGACGTGGGTATTGCCATTGGCGCAGGGACTGATGTCGCAAAGGAGACGGGGGATATTGTCTTAATAAGGAATGATATGATGGATGTTGTAAGGGCGATTCAATTGGGCAAAAGGACACTGTCCAAGATCAGGCAGAATTTGTTTTGGGCATTTTTTTATAATGTGATTGGTATCCCCATTGCTGCAGGCGCTATGTATCCACTTTTTGGAATCAGTCTCAAACCTGAGTATGCGGGGCTGGCCATGGCCTTCTCTTCCGTATCGGTGGTAACCAACTCCCTGTTGCTGAAACGCATTATCTTTCGTAAATAGTGGATTTTTCTTTGTGCCCCTTACATATGGTTAATGAATCTCTATAATTAATCCATGCTTACTTAGCATGGGCTGCATGCGCCTGGGCAATAATGGACTGCATAAGGTGAGCTGGTACGATGTCGTAGTGTGAAAATTCCATGGTAAACGAACCTTGCCCGCCAGTCATGGATTTCAGTTCCGTTTCATAATTGGCTATGGAAGCCATGGGGATGGTAGCCCGCACGACCTGCAAATCCCTTAGAGAATCCATCCCTTTGATGTGTCCCCGATGACTGGAAAGATTCCCTGTGATTTCGCCCATAAATTTCGCCGGGATTGTAACCTCGATATTTACAATAGGCTCAAGGAGCACAGGTTTCGCATGATTGAAGGCATCCTGAAAGGCATGCGAGGCTGCTATCTTGAAAGCAGCCTCGGAAGAGTCCACCTCATGATAAGAGCCGTGGAACAACCGTACCCGAAGGTCCACAATAGGATGCCCAATTAAGATGCCCCTATCAAGAACCTCACGAATCCCCTTTTCAACGGCAGGAATGTATTGACGGGGGATGACACCACCGACTATCTCATCGACAAACTCAAATCCGGTTCCCCTTGGTAGCGGTTCAATCTTGATATGTACCTCCCCGTACTGACCATGTCCACCCGACTGTTTCTTGTGCTTATACTGTGCCTGCGCCCTGGCTGTAATAGTTTCCTTGTAAGGGATCTTTGGAGGGTGGGTCTCTACCTCAATCCCGAAACGCCGTTTTAATCGGCTGATCATTACCTGTAAATGAAGTGCGCTCATGCCAGTGATAACTAACTCGTTGGTCAATGTATCATGGGATACCCTGAAGGTTTTGTCCTCCTCGGTGAGTTTGTGAAGGCACTCGCTGATCTTTTTCTCGGCTCCTTTGCTTGTGGGTATTACGGCAAGGGAGGACATCGGGATTGGAAACGTGATCTCCGGGAATTTTACCGGATGTTTCGGGTCGCAGATGGTATCGGAGACATGCAAATCCTCCAGTTTGGACACAGCGATAATATCCCCCGGGATGGCACTTGAAACGGGCTGTTGTTCCTTTCCAAAGACCCGGTAAATGTGTCCGACCTTATCGGTCTTCTTACTCGTCGCGTTATAAAATGTCATTTCACCATCCAGCTTGCCGGTGACGACTCTAAAATAACTTAATTTCCCCACAAACGGATCGATTACTGATTTAAACACATATCCGCTAAAAGGGGCGTTTTTTGAGGTTTCTAAGGTGATTTCCTGATTCTTATGCAAATCGATAGCAATCCTCTTGCGTCCCTCCAACGGAGATGGCGAAAAGTTCGCAATTGCATCCAGTATATCTTCAATCCCTGAGACCTTTTTGTTGGAACAGCAAAGGATAGGTACGACATTGCTACCCGCAACGGCCTTCACGAAACATGACTGCAGGACATCTTGCTCGATCTCTTTCCCATCGAGGTATTTTTCCATCAATGCATCATCGGCAGAAACAACGGCTTCGATTAGGGTATCGTGCGCAGCATGGGCATCACCGATAACCCCCTCTGGCAAAGGATTGGATAATTCAAGCAGGTTAACAACCCCGTGAAAATCGTGTCCGGTCCCGATAGGCAAAACAAACGGGACACACATATTTCCAAAGGTATTTTTGACAGATTCAAGCAAGGCCAGATAATCGACATTTTCACCATCTATCTTCGTTATAACAATTATCTTACCAAGTCCCTTTTGGCAGGCCAGATCCCAGAGTTTTCGGGTATTGACCTGAATGCCATCCGTAGCGGATATGATAATGAGGGCCGTTTCTGCGGCGACAAGAGAGGAGATAGTGTCCCGGATAAAATCGGGGTAACCGGGGGTGTCAATAATATTGATCTCACGTCCCTTCCAGTTGCAATGCAGGATGGAAGAGTCTATTGAATGTCTTTTCTCTTTTGCATCGGGGTCATAATCTGCAACCGAGGTACCATTCTCAACATTACCGAGGCGTGTGGTTGCCCCGGCCTTAAAAAGCATGGATTCCACCAGCGATGTCTTCCCTGAAGCACCGTGTCCCAGGAGTACAATGGTCCGAATGTCTTTTGTTTCATACGGAATCATAGATCACCTCCAGCACAAGTGTTTGGAATTGTGGTTTTACTTTTTGATGCACAGTGAATTACATAGGTGTTTTGCCTCTGAAAAGTTGATATGTCCTGTGTATAGAGCCTTTCCAATAATCATACCCGCAATGGGTAACTGACTGAGTACCTCGATATCTTTCAGTGATGAGATTCCACCGGATGCAATAACCGGTGTTTTTACTGCCATCAGAATTTCCTTTAAACTTGCAATGTTCGGACCTTGCAGCATACCGTCCTTTGAAATATCCGTGAAGATTAAGGCGCAAGGTGACGCCTTCTCTATCTCCCTGGCAAATGCTACAGCCGTCCATTCACACACAGAAGTCCAGCCCTTCACGGCCACCTTGCCATCTTTTGCATCGATTCCAACCGCAATACGCCCCGGAAATACCGTACAGAGTTCATTCACCCACGACGGCGAATCGATTGCCTTTGTCCCTACGATCACTCGATTAGCTCCTAAATCGAGCAACGTTTTGATAGACTGAGTCGTCCTTAAACCGCCACCAAATTCGATAGGGATTCTTATCTTTTTAATAATTTGTTCAACAATGGTAAGATTTTTTGGCACACCTTCAAATGCGCCGTCCAGGTCAACCACGTGGAGATAATCAGCTCCCTGGTCCTGCCATGATTTAGCCACATCGACAGGGTCTCCAGAAAACACCGTCTCTGCGTCCTTCTTACCTTGAGTCAACCGTACACATTTACCACCCTTGAGATCGATGGCTGGGATGATGATCATATAAGCCTGTGTTAGATAGACAGTGAGCCAAATGGGTTTAATACATAATAAGAAAAGTTAAATTCCAAATCTCAGACGCTAAATTCCAAGTTGCGATGCATAAAAAAGTTTAAATCAAAAATTTAAATTGGATCACCTTTGGCAGCAACTTTTTAGATAAATTAAAATTCCATACGTTCAAGTTGGCGCCAATCCTTGTGTATGGGCGGGGTTACCCCGCCCATACAACTCGTAGGACAGCGACATAAATGTCGCTCTACAGGTTCCAACACGTTCTGGTTAGGTGTTTGTCGCTAACAAAAGCTTACAAATTACCAAAATTTCTGAGTATTGTGAGCCCGTACTCCTGGCTTTTTTCAGGGTGAAACTGTGTTGCAAAGATGTTTCTGTGCCAGATCATCGAGGTAAAACGCACACCATACTCTGTCTCTGTAGCAATGACGCCTTCATCCTCGGGGCAGACATAATAGGAATGCACAAAATACATATATGCGTTATAGGGCACATTTTTCAGGATGGGGGTATCCACCTTCCGGAAACTGATCTGGTTCCATCCCATGTGGGGGATTTTCAACCTTCCGTTTGTCTTACCTTCGGAAAACTGGAATCGGACGACCTTGCCAGGGATAATATTTAAACCTTCATGCTCGCCACCCTCATATCCTTTAGAAAACAGTAATTGCAACCCAAGACATATTCCAAGAAATGGCTTGCCCGATCGGATCCAATCCACAATCGGCTCTATTAATCCCCTCTGCCTGAGGCCATCCATGGCGTCGCGGAACGCCCCAACGCCGGGAAGCACCAGTTTATCAGCGTTTTTAACTTCCCCCGGATTGTCAGTAACCTTGACATCAAAACCAAACCGTTCAAAGGCCTTCTCTACACTGCGAAGGTTTCCCATCCCATAATCAACGATCGCAATCATATTAATTTCTAACCACCGCCACCCCTCGGTACTATCACAAACTCCACACGACGATTTTTTGCCTTGCCGGTTTTTGATTTGTTATCCGCTATGGGTTGGTATTGCCCAAATCCGGCAATGTAAACCCTTGTTGGAGAAACCCCACATTCTTCTACCAGATAATGGAGCACTGCTGCTGCCCGTGCTGCAGATAGTTCCCAGTTTGATTTGTACTTATCTTTCTGTTTTACAATAGGGTCGTTATCCGTATGCCCTTCAATCCTTACCATTTCGGCAGATGCCTCAGTCTTAAGTATAGTGGCAATCTTCTTGAGTGTCGCCTTCGATTGAGGACGTAGCGTCGTCTGTCCAGGATCAAACAATACGGCACCCGGAAGCAATACTGAAACTGCGCCATTCTTTATCCTTACCGTTGCTCCGGTACCACTTAATTTTTCTTCGAGGGCCCTTCTTGTATTTTCAAGCCGATTCAGTTCGCTCTCATACCGACTTGCCTTCGAGGATAGTTCTGCATTCTCCTGCTGCAGGCGTGTTATATCTTCATTTAACTGCTGATTTTCTTGCCTCAGCCTTTTCAGCTCAGCACAACCAGTACTTACTGCTAACATTCCCGCCATCCCAATCAGGCATAAACTTCGCGCCACGCCACGTTTTTTCCCCATATTTTCTTCACTCCTTTCACAGTAAAGAAACTTTCTTTATAAAAGAATTGGATATTTTTACATTCTGTTATGAACGGAATCCTGTAAACAACACGGTAAGGAGTTGAATATACACATTAATAATTCCTATGAAATAATCCTGGAAGAAGATGCAAACTAGGGTTGCCAGCGATAAAAACGGCCCGTAAGGAATCAAATGGGTCTTCTTAAGTATTAAAGCAGGCACCGCCATGAAGAGCCCCAAAAATGGCGCGACAAAAAATATTGCCACAGCCAGTTTCCAACCTACGATACCCCCGACCATGCCCATGAGTTTCACATCCCCAAAACCCATGGCTTCCTTTTTGAATATCCATTTCCCTAAAATACTGCAGAGAAATATCAGCCCCCCGCCAACCAGCATCCCCATTACGGATGCGATCGCCGTATCTAACCGACTGATACCAAACAGTGAAAAATTTCTCAGGGTCTGTTGTTCATTATGCAAACCCGGACACAGCACACTGAAAATAAGGGCAAATGGAATACCTATAAAGGTAACCTCATTGGGAATGACAAGTAACTCAAGGTCCACAAAGGTCGATATAATCAGGGCGCAACAAAGAACTACGTAACCGATAAAAACGCATGGTGACTCATGTCGGTATTGAACAAACACATACAGGTGCACAAACACATACCCCGTTAACAACTCTATGAGCGGATAACGTATCGATATCCTTGCCTTACAAGTCCGGCAACGTCCCCAAAGCACCAGATAGCTTAAAAGCGGTATATTATCATACCACCGAACGGGTGTATTGCAAGCCGGGCAAAATGAACGCGGCAATACCAGTGATTTTCTCCTGGGAATTCGATAGATACAGACATTCAAAAAACTCCCTATCGCTAATCCTACAACAAAAAGTGCGAACACGGCGCCCGGATTAATCACATCCTGGAAATTTTTCTGGATACCCGTACCCCTTTTCAGAATGACAATTGTTTCAAATATATTTGACCAAAAGTTTTACGGCATCCTATCAAAACGAGTTGGCAATTGCAAGATTAAAAGGTATAAATAGATTTTACAGTATAAGACTTGAATAAGTAAGATTTTTTGTTAAACTATTTTCGTTAATTGTGATTAAGTCCGAGAGTTGATCACCAATAGCATTTTTATACAAGTTTGAAAATGGATAACGTTATTTCAGTAATTTTAGGAGGGGGGCGTGGAACAAGGCTCTATCCCTTAACAAAAGAAAGGTCGAAACCGGCCGTCCCACTCGCCGGGAAATACAGACTCATTGACATCCCCATCAGCAATTGCCTGAATTCTGATCTGAATAAGATTTATGTGCTCACGCAATTTAACTCAGCATCCCTTCACAGACACATCACAAGGGCGTATAAATTTGATAATTTTTCCAGGGGTTTTATTGAAATCCTGGCCGCAACCCAAACCACAGAAAGCATGGACTGGTATCAAGGGACCGCGGATGCCGTTCGGCAAAACCTTCGTTTTTTAAATCAGCCCAATATTGAATTCGTGTTGATACTGTCGGGTGACCAACTTTATAGAATGAACTATCAACAGCTCATCAAAGAGCATATTAGAACCGGGGCTGAAGTAACTATCTCAATAATCCCCGCAGAAAGAAAAGATGCCCCCCATTTAGGTATCTTAAAGATAGACGAACAAAGCCGTGTTATCGATTTCTTTGAAAAACCAAGAGATGAAAAGATTATCGATTCCCTTTCGCTTAGCGCATCCGTTTTTGATAGGCATGGTGTGAGCGCAAGGGGCCGCACCCTTCTGGCCTCAATGGGTATTTACCTATTCAATCTTGATGTGTTGAAAGACGTACTGAAAGAAACAAAAAAGACAGACTTTGGTAAGGAAATCATCCCGGAAATTATAAAAAAACGACGTGTGTTTGCTTATTTCTTTGATGGTTACTGGGAGGATATCGGAACCATAAAAGCATTTTATGAAGCTAATCTGAAACTGGTATCTCCTTCCCCTAGCTTCGATTTATATGATGAAAAGGCGCCGATCTATACCAACCCGCTTTTTTTGCCTGGGTCGATCATTAACGCCAGCAAGATCACACAATCCATTATAGCTGACGGTTGTATTATCAACACTAATGCAGAAATACATAATTCTGTAATTGGAATCAGAAGTATTATTGGTAAAAACACGCTTATTCAAAACTCTATTATTATGGGTGCTGATTACTACGAATCGGAATCGAATATCAGGGCAAATCGGTTTAAAAAGATACCGGATATAGGAATTGGTGATAGTTCCCGCATAACGGGGGCTATTATTGACAAGAATGTACATATTGGCGAAAATGTGACCATAGAAAACGCAAAGAAACTTGAACAGCTAGACGCAGAAAATTACATGATTCGTGATTCCATCGTCATCGTACCCAAAGGCAGTGTTATACCATCACACACAGTTATATAAACCCTTCCTTTTTATACTATTTTTAGATAGTCCTCCGCTTCTGAGAAAGTACACAAATATTTTTCATTATATGTTATATAATATATTGCAATTAACGCTTGAAAATCTACCTCTGTATTGTATAATTCACCGTAATTTATACTCTGTCACCGTAGGGCAATGATTATGGAAAATGTGATAAAAACATTCGGGCATTTGAAACCGAAGATTAACTCTATGCAAATTAATAACCACTGGTTCAGGCATCCACAGGGGATGTCTGCCACAATTTTACAATGGTTTGCGCTAGACCTCGAACCTCCGTCGTGTGGCCGAGTCCAGTGCAATACCGCATCAGGAGAGAAACCATTTTACAATTGATCGATACTAGTCTCTCGAAAACAACAGAATGTACTATTAGTATTGAAGAAAAATGCAAGCTGTATGGTTTAAACCGATTAAAAATTGAAGATAAAAGACTCTTTGACAAATATGTAAGAGAAGAAAATGTAAATTTATGTGATTATTCTTTTGCAAACAATTTTATATGGAAAGATTCGATAGAATTACTATGGAAGCTGATTAATAATAATTTTTGCCTCTTCGGAGTAACTTCCAGGGGCATGTGTATGATGCTCCCACCCTTAGGGAAAAGCAACATTCAGAATACCCTCCATGAATGTTTTTCCCTGATGAAAGAAATTAATGATTACAGCGGATTTGAATCTTATATCAATTACGTCTATGAAGACTTCCTGAAGCTTTTTGACAACAGTCTCTATCGTATTGTTGAAAGTTATCCTGATTATATTTACAAAACATCCGACCTCATAAAACTCGCTGGCAGAAAATACGAAAAGAAGAGAAACGAAATAAATTTTTTTAAAAAACATTACGTTGTTTCCTTCGAAAAATTCTACCCAAGGCATATCGCTGACGCGCTCCTCATGGTTGACCAATGGAAAAGGGAAAAGATCCAGGAGTCGAATCTTTCAAACCATAGTGAACCCCACTATCAGTACGGTCTTATCCACGAGGCAGAGGCAGCCAAATGTGCAATCATCTTTTCTGAAGAATTAGGATTAACTGGTGCAATCATAATAATCAACGATCGAGTTGAAGGCATTACTTTAGGTGAAAACATCACACACAACACGGCATCTGTTCTCATAGAAAAAACCAACAACGACTTCCATGGCATGCCGCAATTTATCTATCAGCGATTTTGTGCCAGTGATTTTTCGGACATAGAGTACATCAACGCAGGTGAGGATTGGGGTATAGAAGGTCTTCGGAGGGCAAAGATGTCATATCATCCTTGTATGCTGGCAAAGAAATTTCTTATTTACGAAAAATAGTCTCCAGGTGAACTATTGCAAGGCAAACCTCCTGGATCTTTTCTCCATTGAACAAATGGAGAAAGATTGTTTTCCAACGGAGGCATTTGATCGGGGTTTGATCAAAAGTTTATTGGTCAATCCAAAATCCATTATCATTAAAGCAACCACGCCTTCGGGGAAAATGATTGGAAATATTATTGGAAGTATAAAAAGGGAAAAGGGTAAACCATTGGGTAGGATATTATCACTGTGCGTTCTGGAAGAGTACCGGCAAAAGGGCATTGCCACACATCTCATTCAATTGTTAGAAGAAGAATTTTATTCACGCGGCGTTAAGATAATCAGACTGGAAGTAAGTTCACGTAATGAGATAGCCCAACGGTTTTATAAGCGGCATGGATATGGAATGACAGGCATCATTTTGTATAACTATTATCGAGACGGTTCTGATGCCTTTGTCATGAGCAAAAACCTGTAACGCTGCCTTATAGCATTGTTCTGTAAAAACATTTTTTTTCGCGAGTTTTTTAGAAACACATTCCAAATTGGCGTTCAATTTGCGCTCCCGCAGCAATGAGCCTTTTGCCCTGTATGGATAGATTAGGTAATGCCCCCGCCGTCCTGGCCAAATCCTACTAGCCGGATGGATGCTTCAAGACATAATAATTTTCTTTGGAAAGATGGCAGACGTTATCTATAATGACACCGACTATGCTAGGATGCACGGTTCCAACAATAGGCGGATTACCAAAAGGATTTTACTGGGGAAGGGAATGGGGGTGTGAATGTATTCAAATCTATGTAACATTATCCCGTAGATGGGACGTATCGGAGTTATCGACAGAAGAAGTTATTAAGTTTAAATCCGCCTGGCAGAAAAGTCCCGTCAAAAAAGTAGTTGCCCATGTCCCCTATTTAGTTAATCTGGCTTCCCCGGATAAGAACCTCTGGCAAAAATCAAAAGAACGGCTCAGGATAGAATTATACAGGGCGATACAATTCGGTGTAGATTTACTGGTTCTTCATCCGGGAAGTTACGGGAATTCAAATAAGGAAGATGGAATGAAAAGGACCATCGAAGCCATAAATGCCATTTCAAGTGAAATTGATAACCAAAAAATCAGAATACTTTTAGAAACAATGGCTGGTCAGGGAACTATGATAGGTTCTTCTTTTGAAGAGATCGCTTACATCCTTGAAGGAGTCAGCAATCCGGAATTTTTTGGTGTTTGTTTCGACACAGCCCATGTCTTTGCGGCCGGATACGATATAAGGGGTTACGAAGGCTATGAAACCGTTCTCAATGAATTTGATAGAATAATCGGGCTTAAGAGAATTAAAACAATCCACGTAAATGATTCCAGAACAAAATTAGGTTCACGCAGCGACCGTCATGCATGTATTGGAGAAGGGAAGCTGGGGTTAGAAATTTTCCACGCAATCATGAAAGACACAAGGTTTCTTAATATACCAAAGATATTAGAGATTCCTGAAAGAGACAAAAGGAGCGAAGACAATTTAAGACTACTCCGAAAACTACAATTAATTCCTGACCGTCTTCCAAAATCAAAGAACCTACAAAAACAGCTCATACGGAAGAAAACCCGTGTTAAACAAAGCACTCTTTCTCACAAATAATCAGTCGGATACCTTTGATTTCGTGTTCATCGACGCAGACAAGGTAAACTATGACGGTTACTACGAACGTGCCCTTGAGCTGCTGCGTCCTGGTGGTCTTATACCATCGACAATGTCTTCTGGTCTGGAATGGCTGCAGATCCGCAAGTTATGGATAAAGACACCGTTGCGATTCGGGCCCTCAACGAAAAAACTCCACCAGGACAATAGGATTGAACTAAGCCCGGTCCCAATAGGCGATGGCCTGGCCCTTGCGCTTAAGCGCCTTAGAGACACCTTTGTTGCATGATCTATGAAGTTCGTTGAACTTATAATCACCCCTCTTTCCCCTCCTTCGCAAGGCGGGGACGAAGGGGAGGTCTTCCGCGAGTTATTTTGGTTATGGTCATAAAATTCGCATGAATAAAATGAAACATTCATGTAAATACATTATGATTTATTCTGATGAAAGTTTGAAATCTCTTGCAAGGCTTCTGAACGAGAAAAACCGGCAGTTTGGAAAAGACATTTTTCTGATTTATGATGCAGCGTATCAGGATATCGTCTACGATGGCAACAAGGTTCCCGATATCTTTAGCATCTATTCAAACACCATTTTTGCAGCCTCGTATTCCAAACCGCTTTCGATTCCGGGGGAAAGAATAGGGTATGCAGCAGTTCATCCTGCGATAAAAAATGCCGGGGAACTTATGGAGGCATTGACTTTTGCGAATCGCGTTCTTGGGTATCTGAGCGCCCCTGTCCTTATGCAACACGTTGTCACAAATCTTCAGGGTGTTTGTGTTGATAGGGTGGAATATCAGGAACGAAGGGATATGTTTTGTAATGCCCTGCAGGATTTTGGTTTTTTTAATCCTGATAATCTGTGTTCATCTGCGTCTCAGTCGAGCCGGTATGACTACGCAAGAAATACTAAATGATTTTTCTTACTTGACATGGAAGACGTCCAGGCATGTTTGAGCTATGCAGCAGACCGTGAGCGCCAGCTAATAACGAAATCATGAAACTGCCTTTTGATCAGAATCTATCGCTGAAATTGGTTGAAAGTCTCACAGATATGTTTCCGAATTCATCACATGTATACTTAAAAGGACTTGATCGTGCTACGGATGATGAGGTTTGGAAATGGGCTCAGGAACACGGGTTTACTATCGTGACTAAAGATGCAGATTTTAATGAACTAAGTATACTGCGCGGTTTCCCTCCGAAAACAATCTGGCAACTTTCTCTAAAGCCATTCAGAACGCACCGTGACCTCAGGCTTGTGGGGTGAAGTATTTCATAAACCAATCACAGGCCAGTTGCGCCACTTTTTCCAGGGCGCCCGGTTCTTCGAAGAGGTGAGTGGCACCTGGAACAACGACCAGCTCTTTGGGACACGTCAATCGTGCATATGCTGTTTCATTCAGGGGAATAACCGGTTCGTCATCACCCCCTACGATAAGCAGGGTAGGTGCCTGAACGAGGTGCAGGTATTCCATAGCAAGATCGGGACGTCCCCCGCGGGAAACCACGGCTGCAATTTCGCGGGGTTCTCGTGCTGCTGCCTGAAGTGCTGCAGCGGCACCCGTACTTGCCCCGAAGTAACCAATCGTCAGCCCTTGCGTTTCCGGCTGCTGGCGTAACCAGCGGGCATTGGCTAAAAGACGCCCGGCCAGGAGGTCTATATCAAAAACATTCCTGCGATCCAAAGCCTCCGTCTCTTCCAGGAGGTCGCCCAGCAATGTGGCAATGCCTGCATTCTGGAGAATCCGTGCCACAAAATTGTTTCGCGGGCTGAAACGACCGCTGCCACTACCGTGGGCAAAGACAACTATCCCTTTCGCCTGGAACGGTAAACCAAGGATGCCCTGGAGGCGCACAGAGTCTGCTGGAATCACAACTTCCTTTTCATTTTTTTCGATCGATTTCGGTCGGGTCATGGCATATCCCTTGCGCGGCATAGCCGCGACCAAAAAAAGTTACCTGGTACTGAATAACAAAAACTTACAAATAAAATAGGTTTTTACAAAGTAAACATTCATGAGCCAAAGGCTCACGAAAGAATATGAAAATATATCACCCTCCCTTGGTTCTGCCCGTCAAGGGATGGAAAGTTCTCTCGCCTCTTGTAGGAGAGGTTCGGGGTGAGGGGTATTTTCGTGCCAATTCTATACTGCAAAGCCAACACACCTCCTTTTCAGTCGTTTACGGGTTTCTGAGGTTTGAACCGTGACCAGTTGCGGTGCAGGATTGAGACAGCCTCTTCGTCACTTACCTGGTCAAAATCGCGGTACCATGTGCCCACAGAAAAGAAAGACACTGGTGTGCTGAGGAATACCGTTTCATCTGCAAAAGCGCTCAGCATATCAACGCTATCCCGAGCAGCAACCGGTGCCGCAGCAACGAGCCGCGCAGGGTTACGCCGGCGCAGACCTTCCAGCGCAGCACGAAAGGTATATCCGGTTGCAATGCCATCGTCGATCACGATGACCGTCTTTCCGGTAACCTCCGGTGCTGGCCGGTCACCACGGTAAACCCGTAATCGTCGCTCAATCTCCTCCCGCTGGCAGTTAATCTCACTATCCAGATAATCTGACGAAACGCCCAAAGCACGAACCAGTTCTTCGTTGATGACGCTAATGTTATCACCATCCACCACTGCACCGATGCCCAATTCAGGTTGATAGGGAGCTCTAATCTTACGGACGATGACGACATCCAGGGGCGCAGATAGAGATAGTGTTTCGGCAACTTCATCGGCAACCACAACACCCCCGCGAGGGATGCCCAGCACCACTAGCGGCTGATTGCGATAGTCGCGTTTGGCAATGGCTTTAGCCAAACGACGGCCTGCATCACGCCGATCTTCAAAAATTATATATTCCATAATTACCTCCGCTTAAATAAAAAATACATCTTATCGCTGATATGTCAATCGGAAAATAGTAATGTCGTTAAATTAGGCACGGACAAACAAGTTTGTCCGTGCCACCCTTTAGTATTGAGGTTCCTTAACGTTAAAATAGGCCTTCGGCGGTTTTTACAATGTAGAGCGAAGAGTCTAGCTGGTAGGCTGGAGGTGTTAGCCTCCAACCCCCACTCGTCGCCAGATACTT
>JBKBTA010000267.1:0-3032 GCA_046291035.1 Candidatus Brocadia sp. | reverse complement strand
TTAATCCTTAAAACAATGGATAATCCGGCAGCAACTCCAATGCTCGTACCGATGCTGCCAATAAGGAATCCGTTTAAAAGGAAGATAGACATGATGCCCTGAGTCGTTGCGCCGAGCGCTTTTAGAATGCCGATGTCCTTAGATTTTTAAAGTACAAACATGGTGAGTATGGCCAGGATGTTAAATCCTGCTACCACAATGATGAAAAATAGTATAAACGCCATTACGCGTCTTTCCATCATCACGGCTGTCAAGAAGGTTCTCCTGGCATCTTCCCATGTCTGCACATAATATTCAAAACCCAGTGCAGTCTGCAATTTGTCCCGCACCTGGTTGGCGTAACGGTAATCATCCAATTTTACGCTTATCCCGGTAACGGCGTCTCTTTCCTTTGAACCGGTTAACTCTTGTGCCACGGTAAGGGGGATGTATACATAGTTTTTATCAAAATCGTACATGCCCGATTTGAATTTTCCGGCAACAATAAACGCCTTCACACTAATTTTGTCCCATTCTCTCAAGGTGACCAGGACGACCTGCTCACCATTTTGGATGAAACTCCCAAGGTCTTTTTCAGGTTCACCGGGGCCGATTCTGAATAGTTCTGAACCACCGAATATGCTGGCGGTGTTTTTTTCTCCATGGGTTTTTAATAAGTCTTCAGGTTGATTCCCGAACGGGGCAATGTATGACTTAAAATCACCCACACTAGCCTCTGCACCAGGATCGATTCCTTTGAAATAGACGAATTCCTTTCTATTTCTCAATTTGATAAGCGCCGGACCCTCCACATATGGTGCGCAGGCAACTACGTGTTCAAAGGTTTTTACCTCTTCGACGACTTGTTTATAATCTTCAAGTCCATACATGCCGCCTTTTAAAATAATAATATGCGCCAGCGTGCCTCGAATCCTGTCTCGGAGTTCCTGGTCGAATCCGTTCATTACGGAAAGTACAACGATCAAGGTCATTACCCCAACGGCAACTCCTGCTATGGCAAAAAAAGATATCTTTCTATTACGCAGATAGCGCAGACTAATGAAAAGATTGTACATCGGACAGGTTTTGCATTGTTATTTTGAGTTGTTAAATATATAATTCAAAAATTCTAGCATATATAAATTTTTAGGCAATGAAATAATAAATTTGCCATTTTGGAGACAGGGCATGTTATATTTTAGAACTGCAGGAGAATCTCACGGGAAATGCCTGGTTGCAATGATCGAAGGGTTCCCGGCGGGGGTGTTTATTGATGAGTCGGTTATTAACAAAGAATTGAGGCGGAGACAGAGGGGGTTAGGCAGGGGCGGGAGGATGCAGATTGAGGAAGACCGCGTGGAGATTCTTTCCGGAATTAGAAAAAATATAACCCTGGGCAGCCCCCTTTGTTTAATGATCAAAAATAGTGATTATAAAATTAATGAGTTGCCAGCCGTTACTCGCCCCAGACCGGGCCATGCAGACCTGGCCGGTGTTCTAAAATATAATCAAAAAGATGCACGGAACATATTAGAACGGGCGAGCGCAAGAGAAACAGCGGCCAGGGTGGCAGTTGGCGCAGTGGCAAAGATATTACTCTCTCTCTTTGGGATCGGTGTATTTGGTTACGTAAAAGGGATCGGGGGCATTAACTCAGATAAATGCCTTAAAGACATCGACATTGCAGAAAAAATTCGTGAGAAAAGTCCCGTATATTGTATCGATCAGGATATTGAGGAAAGAATTATTGAAAAGATTAAACAAACGGCAGAAAAAGGAGATTCCCTCGGTGGTGTTATTGAAGTTATTGCTTATGGACTGCCGGTAGGATTAGGAAGCCATACCCAGTGGGATCTCAGATTGGATGCAAGGCTTGCCTGCGCCCTGATGTCCGTTCAGGCAATCAAGGGTGTCGAATTGGGATTGGGTTGTAATGCCGCTGACAAATTCGGTTCAGAGGTACATGACGAGATTTTTTATGAAAAGCCAAAAAAGGGTGAGTCAGTAACGGGCGGTTTTAAAAGGATGACAAACAACGCCGGAGGAATAGAAGGTGGTATAAGTAGCGGGGAACCAATCATAGTAAGGGCGTACATGAAACCTATTCCGACGTTGAAAAGGCCATTAAGGTCTGTGGATTTATTGACAAAAGAGCCAATCATGGCCACGTATGAAAGATCGGACGTATGTGCGGTCCCTGCGGCTTCTGTGGTTTGTGAGTCCATGATTGCCTTTGAGATTGCCAGGGCGTTCCTGGAAAAATTTGGAGAGGACAGTATCGATGAGGTTAAACGGAATTACGAAGGGTATCTTTCAAGTATTTGGTAATAGTTGTAAATTTTACTTGAATAATTTTTATGTTTTGATAACATAAACATTTTTCTGAGCTAGCGTAGCTCAATGGCGGAGCAGCGGTTTTGTAAACCGCAGGTTGTGGGTTCGAGTCCCACCGCTAGCTCCAGAAACGCGTTTCTTGATAATTGGAAAGAGGGTGGATTCCCGAGCGGCCAAAGGGGACAGACTGTAAATCTGTTGGCATAGCCTTCGGAGGTTCGAATCCTCCTCCACCCACCATTTCATTTCGTTGGGGCATTGTTTTGCGGTATGCTTGATTTCTGCGGGCGTAGCTCAATGGTAGAGCCCTAGCCTTCCAAGCTAGTCATGTGGGTTCGATTCCCATCGCCCGCTTGAACTTTATTGAAAAATTAAAATAAATACTTTGTATTTGACAACTATTTTTTCTGTGATATAATTTGTGGCTTCTATGCTCGTATGGTAAAAGGTCATAAGTAAAAAATCGATATAGGTTATAAGATTTTTATTGTCTTATACTTGCTGCTGTAGCTCAGTGGTGGAGCACGTCCTTGGTAAGGACGAGGCCATGGGTTCAAATCCCATCAGCAGCTCCATAAAAAAATAAAAATATAAAATAAAATAGATAAAGTAAGGATTATTAGGGGAGGGGAGTAGTGATTTATGGGTAAAGAGGTATTTAAGCGGACGAAGCCGCATGTGAATGTGGGGACGATAGGGCATGTGGATCATGGGAAGAC
>JBKBTA010000266.1:0-3035 GCA_046291035.1 Candidatus Brocadia sp. | reverse complement strand
GGTTTGAAACCTGCCCCTACTCTCCTTATTACCGTAATTCTGTATTACACATTGTTACACTCTGCCGTCAGTGTTGATGATGCCCTTATATATCGCTATTCCATAATTCCTTTGATATGCATTTTTTCCGCCTATGGGTATTATGAATATTTTACGAGCAACTATTAATGAAAGAGAACAATTATGAAATCGGCGGGATAACTAAGATTACATGGAAAAAATAGATTTGTCATTATTGAGTAAACGCCTTGATGAGGAGTACAAGGAAAGAGAGAACGCGCGTAGAGAAACACTCAAAAAGACTATTGAATCATTAAAGGCTTATTTTAAGGATAAGCATGTCGGAAATGTAATTCTTGTTGGTTCTGTTCTTTGAGGAGGGGAAATTTTACCCATTCTCGGATATCGACGTGGTCGTAGATGGCTTGGATGAAGATTATCTTAAAACATTGGCGGAACTTGAAGAGATACTTGAAAGGAATGTTGATTTGATAGAAATGAGGAACGAAGTTACCGGCAGTGCCTTGCCCTTCCTTTCTGGTCTTATATAGATGCCGGTGGAAGGGTTTGGGGATGTAGTGTTTACGTTTTAACTACGGTAGCATATATGAAAATACCTTTAAGAAAATTTGGGGGGTGAAAAAAGGATGAAGTCTGTTCGCTATGCGGAAGAAGAACTTGATACAAACCAATGTCGGGTAAATTGCAGGATGGACGAAATAAATAGATATCTGTGGCAATTAAAGCATCCACCTGAACACGTTAATTTTATTTAACCTAAATTCTGCAATGGGACACAGATTTCACTGATTACCCAGATAAAAGATACCAATAATCTGTTAATCTGTGGAATTATGCAATACAAATCTGTGTAATCTGCGCAATCTGTGGTTTCTGTTGTTATAGGTAAAAACTTGACTCATTTGTGAAGATAAATTGCATATAAAGTAGTATTTAAACAGTTAAGAGGGGTATTATGAAGACAGAAGAAATTAAGATAAAATATCCAGTGGGTTTGGAACATGCCGTTCACATGACAAAGGATGAATTGGAACAGCATATACGCTTAATGGCCGCATTGAAGATGTTTGAACTTGGAAAGATATCATCGGGTAAGGCTGCTGAGCTTGCAGGAATGTCACGTGTTCAATTCTTTGAGACCTGTGGCAGATACCGCGTAAGTATCTTTAATTATCCACCGGAGGAGCTTGAAGAAGAAATCAAAAAAGATTTAAATACTTTAAAAGAATGTATCGATTAGATGAAAGTAACTTCAAATACGGGGCCTATTATTGCTCTTGCCAAAATTAGTTGCCTCTCTATTTTGAAAACAATGTTCTCTGAAATACTGATTCCTCCCGTAGTCTACAGGGAACTTTTAGGAAAATCAGGAGGCGAGTGGGAAGAAATAGAGTCGGCCTTGAATGATTTTATCAGAGTAATGGAACCTAATCATTCAGATAATGCAACTGAGCTTGCTATAGCTGACCTTGATGAAGGCGAAAGACAGGCCATTAAACTCGCCTTTAATATGAGAGAAAATGTACTTCTATTGATTGATGATAGAGCGGGTAGAGAGGCTGCCAACAGATTAAATATACCTATTACAGGAACTATTGGTATTTTACTCTTGGCAAAAGAAAAGGGCGTGTTGACAAATGTGATAAAACTTATGGATAAACTAAGGAATAGTGGTTATTGGCTTTCAGATGAGTTGATCGAAATAGCAAAGAAACTCGCGAATGAGGATTTATAGTCAAAATCTACGAGAAATACATACATTTATAAATACTATGAAACATCCATGAGTCAACGACTCACAAAAGGACATGAAAATGTCACCCTGATCCAAATGCGAAGGGTCTACGCCAAGCAAGATTCTTCGCTCCGCTCAGAATGACAGTGCAAGAGGTATTTTCAGGTGAAAGTTTTTCAGGAATTTGGCGAGATGATAAAGCTGTATCTTGACGAAGATGTTCCAGAGACAATAGCTCTATCGTTAAGGTTAAGAGGATATGATGTAGTGACTGTTAAAGAGACTGGCAAAAAGGGGGTTACGGTAATCGAACAGCTTAAATATGCATTTTCAGAGAACAGGGTTATTTTTACTCATAATATTGCCAATTTTTATAAAAAAGAGATTTTGAAAAATGTTTAGAATAAAACGCTAAACAAGTCTATGGCACAATTAAACAACAATCATACTATATCTACTATATCCATCATCGTTCCTACCTATAACGAAAAAGAAACTATTATTAGTTTTTTGGAAAAGGTAACCCATCAAATCTCGAAGAATAATTTCGACTCGGGGATTATTGTTGTTGATGACGGGTCACCAGATGGAACGGCGGAGCTAATAGCCAACTTCAGTAAAACACACACCAATATTACTTTACTCAATAGACGGGAAAAAAGGGACTGGCTTTTGCTTGTGTTTATGGTTTTAGCTATACAACAAGTCCTATTCTAGAAGTTAAAGAGGACGGTGCCTTTTTATTTAAAAAGATACCATGTAATTGTGACAATTAGTGTAATTGTCCGTACATTTAACAGTGCAAGGACCATCGAAGACACCCTGAAGAGTATAATTGCCCAGAATTGGGACGACCTGCAAATTGTTATACAAGACGGCGGTTCTGGCGATGATACGAAATCCACCGTTGCAAAATACTCAGAAGCTCTGTCAGGCTGACAGTCAGAGCCAGACAACGACATATATGACGCAATGAACAAGGGCATTAATCGTGCAACTGGTGAAATCATTGCCATTCTTAATAGTGATGATGTATGGTTGCCTGGCACTCTTGATCGTGTTGGGAAAGGAGGTTCGGAAAGATGAGTAGCAAAACTTTAGAAAGGCTGATAGAGGATTTTGAACGTTACCAATTGACGACAAAGAATATGCAGTTGAAATTATAAAGAAGCAACTCATAAAGGCTAAACGAGAAGCTTGAGTAACAATTTAGTTTTTTGAAAACATCAATAGTTAAAAATGCCTATGGGATTGACAATAAACAACATGAACAACTGCA
>JBKBTA010000265.1:0-3045 GCA_046291035.1 Candidatus Brocadia sp. | reverse complement strand
GCCATTCCAGTATTCTTTTCCCACGAGTATCATAGGGAATGGGTATATTTTATGGGTTTGTATAAGGGTTAAGGCCTCAAAAAATTCGTCCAGCGTTCCAAATCCACCAGGCATGCATACATAGCCCATGGCATATTTTATAAACATTACTTTTCTTGCAAAGAAATATTTAAAATGGAGAGTCTTGTTTTGAAACGGGTTTGGCTTTTGCTCCTTCGGGAGGGTAATATTTAGCCCAACAGAAGTGCCCATGTTTATTGATGCACCTTTATTGGCAGCCTCCATTATTCCCGGTCCGCCGCCTGTGATAATAGCATAGCCATTTTTTGCCAAAAGGCCTGAAATCTCCACGGCCTTTTTGTAGTACCTATGATTCCTGTGTAAATTTGCAGATCCGAATATGGATACAGCAGGGCCGACATCCGAGAGTTTTTCAAAGCCCTCTACAAACTCACTCATTATCCTGAATATCCGCCATGTCTCTTTGCCTTTCAGGTCTTCTATCATTTATTCACCTCGATTATCTTCTGCTTTATTTCTTTCAGGTCGATACGGCCTCCCAGGATTGGTATAAACTCCACCTCACGATGTAATATGCGCTCGATTTCATGGGCATATTGTCCCGTATTCATCTCCATGATGATGATTCGTTTATATCGGGATGCGATATTCTTGATCTCTTCTACAACGGGAAACATTCGTATAGGCCGGTACAGCGCAAAATCATTTTTAAAATAGTAGGCTATCCGGGAAAGCGCTCCGTAAGATATGAGGATCGTATCGGTTTCCTTGCTGCATTCAAGAAATTCATAATAGTTGTATCGTTGGGCCGTCAGTTGCTGTTTTTCATGTAAACGGGTGATCAGCAGCCTGTAATTATCAACGTCAGAAGTCTTTGGCACAGAGTCTTTGTGGGATAGTCCTGTAAAATGCCGATTACCTCTGCCTAGGGGTGGACGGCTACGTTTTTTGATCTCAAAATCCCTATGGGGAACGATCGTTTCATAAAGGTGGCTGATATATCCATCACTCAGGAGGATAACCGGGCTCAGAGATTCTTCAGCGGCATTGAATGCTGCAACAGTGTATTTGTAGAGTTCTAAAACGGAATTGGGATAGAATACGATAGGGAAGTAATCTCCGTGACTGCCATGCATGCATTGAATGACATCGCCCTGGGCAGGTAAGGTGGGCATCCCGGTGCTGGGACCCACCCTTTGGACATTGACGATGACGATCGGTACTTCCATCATGTGGGCAAGCCCGATGCTCTCCTGCATCAGGGAAAAGCCAGGGCCGGAGGTGGCAGTCATCGCCTTGAGGCCAGCCAATGACGCACCGATAATGGCGTTGATGGAGGCGATCTCATCCTCCATTTGGAGTACCTTAATGTGCTTCTTATTGACCATCTCATGGATAATCTCAGAGGCTGGTGTAATGGGATACCCGGCAAAGAATTTTAGTCCAGCGACCTCAGCCGCCATTGCGATGGCCTGATTTCCCTGTAATAACTGTTTCGGCATCTATCTCCTCAATTTCAATAGCCATGTCAGGACAATATCGCTGGCACATCCTGCAAGCGATACACCTCTCTAACTCCATTAACTTCTGCTGTCGAATCTCCAGATTCTTAACGGGGCAGAAGTTCACACAGATACCGCAACGCTTGCAGTATTCATGATTAATATGTACGATCCCTTTTCGCTTTTGAGTTTTTTCTTCAGTCAATGCTCTTCTTGATCCCCCGGATAAAAGGGAAAATGGTTATCTAGTCCAAAAATCCTTTTTTAGTTTAGCAGTATTTTTTGTCAAATTCTAGGAATATTTTAAAGCGGATATGGATTGAAATTCAGCCGATATGCTCGGTAACAAGAATGTAATTCCCAGCGTGACAATAACAGTAATCGAGGTGAAGGCAATGGCAACGGCCCAGGTACGTTTGACATCGTGGTTTTCAATGGTCATGACGATCGGTTCCAGAAGAAATGCCAGAAAAATAGCTATGATACATGCGATCATTAGATGCTTCATGAAAATAAGAAATGCAACAGCTAATCCAAGTGCCAGAAAAACAAGAAACCACTTAATGAGTTGAAAGAAAAAACGATTGTCTATAAGGATACCAAAAAATTCCGGTCTGAAAAACCCCAGGATATGACATGCTTCCATGGCAATCGCAGAGGCGCTACGCGGTGATTCGTCCAGTAGCGCAAGTTCGCCAAAAAAGTCGCCATCCTTCAGGATCGCGAGGTCCTCATTCTTTCCTTCTGCCGATGTCTTGTATATTTTCACCGTCCCTTTCTTGATAATATACATGCCGACACCCGGTTCACCTTCCCAGAAAATATGCTCGCTTGGTTCAAAATACCGACGATGAGCGATGCGTTCAAATTCTCTTAGTTCTTCTTTGGAAAGATCACCTAGAATCGGGATACCCTTGAGCAAATCGAGGACGTTATTTTTATTATCTTTCGTCTTCTTAAAGATATTTTCCCAAAAGCTGTTAACCATACTATGTGTCTTTAGATAGGTTAGAATTTGTAAAAACATTGAAAAACGAAGAATTGCAAAATCAATTGTAACGACTTCCCCTCGGGAAGTGGAAAGGATAATTGGTGGTATTACATGCTTACTCTCCATTTGTAAAGAGAGGGGAAAAACCAATCTCTAATTGTCAGAAAGCGTCAAAACAATAGAAATTATTGTAATTCGGATGTCAATAGCTAAAAATATCAAAAGCTTGTTAAGCAAAGATAATGCCAATTCGGATTGTTATTGTGGGACGTTTTATGTCACAACATGTCTTTCCGCAAAATGTTCATACGATATTTAGCCCACAGGGAAAATTTTTCATTTATTGGTAACCACCTTATCGACCTTATCGTTTCGGGGCCATTTTTTTATTTTGGTGTATTAAAAAGTGTGTCATGACACACTTTTGTGACGACACACTTTGTAACATGGCGCACTTTTGCCATCACAGGGTAATAAGGCTTTTTTAATTTACCTCAGGTCTTTTGCGTGTATCAATAGTTACAATCTCAA
>JBKBTA010000264.1:0-3072 GCA_046291035.1 Candidatus Brocadia sp. | reverse complement strand
TAGTATATCATTCACCACAACCAGGTAAACTCCTTACAAAAAACGACCTTCTGGATGGAGAAGAAGTTTTAAAAGGCTTTACCTTTCCAATCGCTGAATTATTTGCTGAAATTTAAGTGTCGTGTTTCGCATTTTCAGGCCAAAACAAAGTATGAATTGCGTACCGGGACGTTGTTCTGTAAGCGCTAACTTGACCTATATTTTTATTCGTGCGTATTCAGGTATAGAAGCTGCAGAATTATTGCAAATGGATTATGATGGAAATTAAGACCGTTACCATGGAGATCCCAGAGGGTGCCAATATAATTATTGGGCACACACATTTTATTAAAACGGCGGAAGACTTATATGAGGTCATGGTTAATTCCGTACCCGGCAGTAGGTTCGGTATCGCCTTCTGTGAGGCCTCTGGTCCATGCCTCATCAGGGCAGAAGGGAATGATAACTCTCTCAAAGAGATTGCTATTCAAAATGCCCGAAATATTGCTGCTGGTCATACCTTTGTCATTCTCATTAAAGATGCATTTCCGGTAAATGTGCTGAACGCCATTAAGGCATGTCCTGAGGTATGTTCCATCTTTTGTGCTACGGCCAATCCCGTGCAGGTTATTGTAGCGGAAACTGAACAGGGCAGGGGCATACTGGGTGTCATTGATGGTTATAGTCCTAGAGGTGTTGAGGGTGAAAAAGACATCCAAAACCGCAAGCAATTCCTTCGTAAAATCGGCTATAAACTCTAGCAAGGATTATCTCTGACCGACAAGAAACATCTGCGGTTATTTTTAAAATGTCGTTGTATTCTTTTCTCAATGGTCCGCCTTGAATTGGTTCCTCCTCTCTCTGTTTTGCGCCTTTTTTACGGCATCGGCTGATGCGCTCTGTAAGAAGTCACTCGTTGAGAGTGACGAATACCTCATTGCCTGGGTACGTGTCGGTTTTGCCACGCCTTTTTTACTCCTACTTTTACCATTCGTAGGTATTCCCAAGCTAGATATCCATTTTTTTCTTGTGATACTCATTTTATTTCCGTTAGAAACCATTGCGCTCATATTATACATGAAGGCGATCAAGATATCGCCTTTATCCATCACTTTACCATTCCTGGCATTAAGCCCCATCTTTATGATCTTTACCTCAAACCTCATACTTGGGGAAAGGCTGGATGGATTTGGAATCATGGGTATTGTTCTTACTGCCATTGGGGCATACCTGCTGAATGTGAAGACTACCAGAAAAGGCATATTGGAACCCTTTAAAGCCATTGGGCGGGAACGTGGTTCCGTGTACATGATTATCGTTGCCTTTATCTACAGTATTACTTCCAATTTAGGGAAAATGGCCATACTGCACTCCAGCCCGTTATTCTTTACGGCGACGTATCTTCCCATCCTTGCGGCAATCCTTTTTCCTGTTCTTGTATGGAAGAATCATGGTAAAATAAAGCAGTTGTTTTCTCATGGTACCCTATTTAACCTGATTGGGTTAGCCATTGCCTTTGCCACCATTACACACTTTCTGGCAGTAAATATCGCAGAAGTGCCTTATGTCATTTCGGTAAAACGTATGAGCCTCCTCTTTGGTATCATATATGGCGCTATCTGGTTTAAAGAGACCAATATTATGGAGCGGTTGATTGGCGGTGTTGTTATGATTGTGGGGGTAGTTATCATTACCTTGTTTTAAAAAATGGACAAAATTGTTGAATGTGTCCCAAACTTTAGTGAAGGTCGGGATGCCCAAAAAATAGCCGGAATAGTGTGTGAAATTGAAAAGGTGAAAGGTGTTAAACTACTAAACGTAGAATCGGATGCGGACTATAATCGCACTGTCGTCACCTTCGCGGGTTTACCCGATGCGGTCAAGGATGCAGCCTTTTATGCCATAGAGATGGCTGCGGAAGTGATCGACATTTCAAAGCACAAAGGAGCCCATCCCCGCATTGGTGCCACCGACGTCTGCCCATTTGTTCCTGTAGCCAACGTCACGATGGAAGAGTGTGTTCAAATTGCACGGGCGCTGGGAAAGGAAGTTGGTGAGTGGCTTGGTATCCCTGTTTATCTGTACGGAGAGGCAGCCATTGTACCCGGACGGCACTTATTGCCCAACATCAGAAAAGGGGAATATGAAGGCCTGCCCGATAGACTGAAAGATGAAAAGTGGAGACCCGATTACGGTCCTGCGGAATTTAATGACAACGTAAGAAGAACAGGTGCCACAGTGATTGGCGCGCGTGAATTTCTGATTGCCTACAACGTAAATCTGGATACACAGGATATCCAGATAGCCAACACAATCTCTGGGATTGTTAGGGCCTCTGGGGTTGTCAAGATCAATGAAAAGGGCGAAAAGGTGCGCATCCCCGGGCGGCTGAAATTCGTACAGGCCATGGGGGTGTATCTGAAGGAACATAACATTACCCAGGTTTCCATGAACCTGCTAAATTATAAGGTAACGCCACCTCATGTGGCCTTTGAAGAGGTCAAGAAACAAGCAAGTGTATTGGGTGCATGTGTTACCGGAAGCGAGATCGTAGGTCTCGTCCCCAAAGAGGCATTGCTTGCCGCCGGTCGTTTTTATTCAAAGGAAATGACAGAAGAGAGGCTTATTGCCATGGCTATTGAAAAATTAGGCTTGAGCCAGTTAAACAAATTTATCCCGGAAAAGAAGGTGATTGAATATATGCTGGGGCTTGATTAACACCAATATTTCCTACCCTGAACGAGTCGGAGGTATACAGGTTGTCCGAGAATGGAGTTGTCTCAATCGAAGCATACCATATATTGTTTATCTGAGAATAATTTGTCAATATATGGTATAGCATCAACTGTGTAAATGCATTCTCGGACAGCCTGTATAGCGCGGCTATTGTCCCCCGCTGGCGGGGGGTAAGGGGGTGGATATTCCCGCCAAATGCCGACCACAAGGGATCTGTGCTACATTTTTTCTTAAAACGTTAAAACATTTTGTTAAGCATCTAAGCGTCTATTTATTCCTCTAACCGAACTTACGCAAAAAGTGTAGGTGGGAGAGCGATTTTGGGGTAGTAAGGAGTCGTAAGTATATGAGAAATAA
>JBKBTA010000263.1:0-3106 GCA_046291035.1 Candidatus Brocadia sp. | reverse complement strand
GATTTAGTCATCATGCCGTTTCAGCAACACCCTGAAACGATGAAAATTGAACTATTTGCCGTATCATGATGTTGTTCTGATAGTTACGCCATTTTTGATGGCCATATTTTCGAACCAGGAATTTCGTAACAATTTAGTTTTTTATTTTGTGACGTCAGGAGTTAACTCCTGACGCCACATCACCTATTATACAAGGAATTTCAATTACTCCCCCAGTCTCCCCCCCGTTTACGGGGATTACGGGGGGGGAGAGAAGTCGCTGCAGGCCTGTTTATGACACTGGTTGAGACTTTTTTAAATACCTGCAGAGTACACGCGGGGAAAACTGCCATTATAGACCAAAATGGGGCAGTCACGTATGACGATCTCCGCCAGGAAGCTATAAGGTGCGCAGCAAGGCTTTTATCAGGGGATACCGGAAGAAATGTAGGAATACTCCTCCCCAACGGGAAAGAGTTTGTAACCGCATTTTATGGAATCCTCATGACAGGGAAAACGCCTGTTCCATTAAATTACCTGCTTTCCCCAGCGCAATTGCTTTATGTAATCCAGGATGCGGGTATCGACACCGTCTTCACAAACAGCATGTTTGCCCCACTGCTGGGTAACCAAATAAAGCAGATTCTCGCCGGCGAAGAGAGGCACACGCCTGTATCGTTTGATGAAAGGAATATCAGGCAGGCAGATGAAGATGAACAGGCAGCTTTGCTCTACACATCGGGTACTAATGCCAACCCGAAAGGGGTGATGTTGACACACAGGAATTTCCTGAGCAACCTGGATGGGGTTATACATGCCTTCCATTTTACCGAGAAAGATGTGTTGCTGGGAGTCCTGCCCCTGTTTCATACTTACGCACTGACCACAACCCTGATACTGCCCATCCGCGTGGGTGCGACAATCGTCTATCTTGCACGGTTTTCTGGGCCAAAGGTTTTAGAGATGATTGAAAAGTATAAAATCACGGCCCTGTTCGCCATTCCATCCATGTACCGGGTGCTTTTGCGAACGGCTGAATCAACCAATCATGACCTGAGCACATTGAAGCTCTGCACGTCGGGAGGCGAACCCCTGCCGGGAGACGTTCTGGAGGCATTTAATAAAATATTCCCGGTTCTATTGACCGAGGGCTACGGACTAACTGAAGCTACGGCGATCGTTTCTGTAAATCTTCCCGAAAGGTGTAAGCCAGGCAGCACCGGTCCCCCGCTGAACAACCTTGAGGCGAAGATTGTGAATGATAACGGGGAGAAGTTACCCGCAAATAAAGAGGGTGAGATATGGGTAAGGGGACCGAATGTAATGAAGGGATACTACAAATTACCCAGGGAAACGGCAGAGGCTATTACATCGGACGGATGGCTGAGGACAGGAGATTACGGCAAACTGGACGAGGAAGGATTCCTGTGGATTACGGGCAGAAAAAAGGAGCTGATTATTATCAGCGGGGAAAACGTATCTCCGAACGAGATCGAGCACGTCATCAGCGGGCATGAGAAGGTCTTTGAAGTAGCCGTAGTCGGAGTACCGGACAAGGTGCGAGGCGAAGTGCCCAAGGCATTTATAGCACTGCGTGAACATACGACGTGCAGCGAAGAAGAAATTAAGAACTACTGCATGCAGCGATTGCCACACTACAAGGTACCCAGATACTTTGAATTCCGCAAGGAGTTGCCGCATGGCCCCACCGGCAAGGTTTTAAAAAGGGCATTGAAATAATTGATATTTGAGTTATACAGCCTGAGTAACACGATGTCTTTGCCCTCTTTTTTACCACTTTTAATTACCGGTGTAACAGGAGTGCCGGGTTACAGCGCCTTTCAGTATTTTCACTCAAAATATCCAAACCACGTTACAGCCATCCGTCCTGTTCGATATTGGCCGCTGAGAGGGGAGGGTATTATTCCTCTGGATATAGAAGACCGCAAGGGGCTTGCAGAATTAATGAAAAAGAAGCGGTTCAGGTCTGTTTTGAACGGGGCTGGTTCCTGCGCCTTAAAATCCTGTGAGATGAATCCCGTGCTGGCCTATCGCGTGAATGTGCAATCGGTCTTAAATGTGCTGGAAATGATCGGTGGGCATGAGGTTCGGCTGATTCACCTCTCTACGGATCTGGTATTTCCGGGAAGGCTGGAGGGGTTATACACGGAAGAGGACCCGGTCTCCCCCGTGACGATGTATGGCAAGACTATGGCCATTGCCGAAGAGATCGTTATGCTCAGGTATCCGTCTGCGGCAATTTTCCGGATTTCTCTGCCCATGGGGGTCAGCGTAAACGGACATGCAGGGGCCATTGATTGGATATTGTCCCGGTTTAAAAAAAATAATCCAGCCACGTTATATTTCGATGAAGTAAGGTCACCTTTCTATTGTGAAGATTTTAATAGGGTCGTGGAACTGACCCTGGGAAATAAGATCAAGGGTATTTATCATCTTGGTTCGCACCGGCATCTCAGCCTTTATCAGATCGGACAAATTGTAAATAAGGTCGGCGGTTATACCCCGCATCTTCTGAAAGGATGTATGCGTAAAGAGGCAGGGCCGATACCACCGAGGGCAGGAAATGTAACGATGAGTAACCGGAAACTCATCCAAGCCTTAGGGGTAGACCCTTTTCACAAGTGGCCATACCTGGAATACCATGTCCCTGATGGAAAGGAATGGCATCATGACCGCCCGGACCACATGGTATTTCATCCGGAGCAGATTCACCGGTGTCTTTACCGGATTCCTGCGGCGTGAATGTTCAAACTGGTAGAAGCCAACTTCCGCTGGCGACCGTGCGCATACGCGTCGTTGTGAGTTGCCGGTTACCGTTGGGGAGACGGCTCCTACCGAATAGCCGAAGGTCTAACTTCGCTTTCAGGAAGTTTAATGTGACGAAGCAGTTTTAGTATTTCGTCCGCTGCATGTTCCGACGCACCGGGCCTCCCAATTTCATTCATTAAAGCAGTTAATTCATTGATACAGGTCTGCCTTTTTTGATTATCGCATAGGAATTGTACTGCATGATTGGCTAACCAGGCGGGATTTTTTCTGCACATGAGGAGTTCAGGGACGATTATCTTGTGGGCGAGGGTATTCACAAGGCCAATGTAAGGGGTAG
>JBKBTA010000262.1:0-3129 GCA_046291035.1 Candidatus Brocadia sp. | reverse complement strand
GTCCATGCGCCAGATCGCCAACGGGAGTTGGCTCCCACCAGCATAACCTTGAATTTCCTTAACATTGAATTAAGCCTTTGGCGACTTATAAGCACATATTTTCACGATTCTAAATGATGATTCATGCATACTTATTGAAGACGTTGACTATATTTACCCCAAAGACTTTGCGCAACGAAAGCCAATGGTGTCGTTTTTATACGTAGGTTCATCATAGTCACGATTCGCACAGCGGACATGGATAATACCGAACCCGTTCCACGAACCACCCCGCAACACCTTACATCCGCTCAGCACACTGCCAGTTGGAGAGGGTTTCAGTTCATAAATGGAGACGCCCACGTTTTCAGGCCTTCCAAAATAGGGATTTTCTTCGGCTACGACGGGTCCACGGGGATTTTTGTTTGGGGCATGCCGGTAGTATTGACTGTCATACCAGTCGGCAATCCATTCCCACACGTTTCCTGCCATATCAAAACATCCGTAAACACTTTGACCTTGCGGATATTGTGTAACAGGGGTTGGTTTTTCTATCTTGGCTTCGGCGCAGTTTAACCTTGTCTTATCAAATTCGTTACCCCACGGATACAACCTGCCATCGGTACCCCTGGCAGCCTTTTCCCATTCTGCCTCGGTAGGCAGTCTTTTCCCCGCCCATTTTGCGAAGGCTTCTGCCTCGTACCACGATACATTCACCACAGGACAATCAGGTTCACCATGAAAAACGCCGGCCAGGTCGTTACTTTCTAAAGGTTTCGACTCTAAAATGTACTGCCATCCTGCTTCTGACCAATATACCTTTTGGATATAGCCGCCTGACTCGATAAATTTTTTGTACTGTGCGTTGGTAACGGGATATTTATCAATGAGGTAGGTATTGAGATAAACCTCTCTTTGGGGAGTTTCATTTTCTAACCGGCTAATCTCAATATTGCGGTCAAGGTCCAATAACCGGTCGATATCTTGTTTTGTGCTTCCCATGAGAAACGTACCTTCGGGAATTAGAATCATATCTTCAATAATGTCTTGTTTTCCCCCATGCGTTTTAATCATATTGGTGAAAGTTTGTCATAGAATGTTTCGATGTCATAATGTTTCCGATTGATTAGGGAAATGAAAATCGGTATTATTCTTGGACTATGTATACATTATTACAAAAATATTTTGGATACACAAGCTTTTACCCACTTCAGGAGGATATCATTAAGGAAGTGCTTGGGCAAAGAGACGTCTTTGTCCTTATGCCGACCGGGGGAGGTAAGTCACTCTGTTACCAGCTGCCTGCACTTCTTTTTGACAGTGTAACTATTGTTATCTCTCCACTAATCGCCTTGATGAAAGATCAGGTGGATGGGTTGCAGGCCAATGGTATTCCGGCAACGTTCATTAACAGTTCATTGAATTACGATGAAATTGATGCCAGGAGGTGGAGCCTGTCGAATAATGAAGTGAAGATCCTTTACATCGCTCCGGAAAGGCTCGTTATGCCGGAATTTTTACAGTTTTTGCAAGGATTAAAGGTCAGCCTGTTTGCCATTGATGAATCACATTGTATTTCGGAATGGGGACACGATTTTAGGCCCGAGTATCGTCAGCTAAAATTGCTGAAAGAAAGATTCCCAACGGTGCCCATTATGGCCTTAACAGCCACCGCCACGCCTGTCGTTCAGGAAGACATTATCACGCAGTTAAAGTTGTCGAATTGTAAGGTTTTCAAGGCAAGTTTTAACCGAAAAAATCTGTATTACCAGATTAAATCCAAGGATAATCCATATCATCAAATACTCCACTATCTGGAAGGACGAAAGAAGGATTCGGGAATTATCTATTGTCAGAGCCGTAAAACCGTGGAAAGTCTTTCCGCAAGCCTGCAAAGGGACGGATACCGTGCCCTACCGTACCATGCGGGTCTCACCGCTGAAGTCAGAACAGAGAACCAGGAACGGTTCATCCGTGACGATGCCGAGATCATTGTGGCAACGATTGCATTTGGTATGGGCATTAACAAACCCAATGTGCGGTATGTGATCCATTACGATTTACCGAAGAGCATCGAAGGGTATTATCAGGAAACAGGCCGTGCGGGAAGGGATGGGCTAAAAAGCGACTGTATTCTGTTCTTCAGTTACGCTGATATGTTCAAGATAGAATATTTTATCAATCAAAAAGTGGACGAAGGTGAAAGGCAGGTCGCATACAGACAACTAAGGGAGATGGCGAACTATTGTGAAAGCAACGTTTGCCGGAGAAGGTTATTGCTGGCTTATTTTGGCGAGAAATTTGATGAACCCAATTGCGGGAGTTGTGATGCCTGTTTAGAACCGAAGGAACGATTTGATGGAACGATTGCTGCACAAAAGATATTATCCTGTGTTTACCGGGTGGGTGAACGGTTTGGGATTAACTATGTTATTGACATCCTGCAGGGTTCGAAAAATCAAAAAATATTACAGAACCATCACAACACGATCAAGACGTATGGTGCCGGAAAAGAATATTCGAAGCCTCAGTGGCAGTCGTTTATCCGTGAATTAATTCAACTGGGATACCTGAGGCTGGATGGGGATAAGTATCCCGTATTGAAATTACAGGAGAAGTGCCGGAATGTATTATTATTCAATGAAAAGGTATTTCTGACAAAACCTGAAGAACAACTCTCTATTCTAAAAAGTGATGCTGGTGAGGATCACGACCGCATGCTGTTTGAACGTTTGAGGACTTTGAGGAAGACACTGGCCGATCAGGAAGGGGTGCCGCCGTATGTTATTTTTCATGATACCAGTTTAAAAGAAATGTCCACGTATTACCCCCAGAATATGCATAACCTGCAGCAGATAAGCGGTGTCGGAGAACAGAAGTTAAGCAAATACGGAGAAGTTTTTCTCAAAGAGATCATCGATTACTGCAAACAACACAATATTGAATCAAGATCAGTTGCCTGTAAACGCCCTGAATCTCCCGGAAAACAGCTAAAGTATTCCACCGTTCAAATGACCCTGGAACTCTACAAACAGCACCTTACCATTCAAGAGATTGCGCAAAAGAGGCAGGATAACGTCAAAGTCCAGCGATACCAAAAAGAGGGAGTAAGAAGGCAAGGAAAAGAAGGAAGTTGACGTGGTGAACAAG
>JBKBTA010000261.1:0-3143 GCA_046291035.1 Candidatus Brocadia sp. | reverse complement strand
ACGCTTGATTTTATTCGTAATGAAATAGAAAAACAGATTATATTCCTGAAACTGCATGATTTTCTAAAATTATCAATACTTATGAAACCAATTGGGATGGTAAGTATTACTGTTCAGCATAGGTAATAGGTAACTGGTTGGAAAACGCTGATGAGGTGTAATCGTCTTAGCCGTTGCTAAAGGGAAAGAAGAGGGGAATGCATGTGCTAATCATCTTTAAAAAGGATTCGTAGTAAGAGGAGGTGTGATAATGAAACTTACAGCTATCATTGAACGGGAAGGTAAGGGATATGTATCACTATGCCCTGAGCTGGATATCGCGAGCCAAGGAGAAACAATTGAACAGGCACGGGACAATCTTCGAGAGGCATTGGAGCTTTTTTTTGAAACAGCATCTTCCGAAGAAGTTAACCAGCGACTTCATGCTGAAGTTTTCGTAACTCAGATTGAGGTAGCACGTGGGTAAGTTGCGTGTCCTTTCTGGAAGACAGGTGTGTGCTATTTTGTCTAATCACGGCTTTAGGGAAGTACGTCGGCGCGGTAGCCACATCGTAATGCAGAAGAAGCTACCCCATGGCACGATAACCGTTCCTGTTCCAGATCACGATGAAATCCAAATTGGGACGTTGCAATCTATAATTCGTCAATCAGGAGTACCCCGTAGTGAATTTGAATCGTGAAACTAGCGACGCTAAAGCTATAGGCAGAGGGATTGATAGGTTAATCTCCCCGGACGTTGCTGGAAAGGACCAAAGGGGAGAGCTTTTGTTAACACCGCATGCAGTTGACGGGAAGGGGGGCTGGGGGAAAACCTTAACTTGGAAGTCCCAGCGGCCCCCTTCCCGCAACTGATGCTCGTCGTTAGACAACACAATCATTGATAAGAATGAGCGTAACGCTTGATTTTATTCGTAATGAAATAGAAAAACAGATTATATTCCTGAAACTGCATGATTTTCTAAAATTATCAATTTTGAGTTACATAATGCCAGAAGAACGTGTGAAAAAGATAGTATCACTCTTGGAAAAGGCATACCCTGATGCAAGGCTTGTACTCCATTACAAAAATCCCTTAGAATTACTTATTGCTACCATCCTTGCCGCACAGTGTACCGATGAGCGGGTCAATATAGTAACGGAAACCCTGTTCAAAAAATACAAGACCGCGCAGGATTACGCCACTGTCAAACAAGATGTCTTTGAGCAGGAAATCCGCTCTACCGGTTTTTACAAAAATAAGGCGAAGAACATCATTGCCTGCACGAAAGCACTCGTCGAAAGATTTGACGGGAAGGTGCCCGATACCATGGAAGACCTCGTGACCCTCCCCGGGGTGGGCAGAAAAACGGCCAGCGTGCTCTTAGGCAATGTCTTTGGGAAACAGGCCATGGCCGTGGATACCCATGTCTTTCGAGTTTCCCACCGCCTGGAACTGGCAACATCTAACGAACCCGACAAGGTCGAACAGGAACTCTGTAAGATCATCCCTAAGGAAAAATGGACACGTTCATGCCTTGTCCTGGGCACCCATGGCCGACGCACCTGCATTGCCCGGAAGCCGCTCTGCAATATATGCGTTGTAGAAAAACTGTGCAACTCACCTGATAAAACTTATAGCAGTATCTGAAAGCTTCTTTTTTGCAAACTTTTTACCTTAATGTAAAAACATTCAAAAAGAATTACTGAAATCACAGATTTCAAATGTTTTATAGGTTTAAGGCTTCGTCCCGCTAAACTTTTACAACCTCTTCCTTTTCCACCTTGTCCAGACCAAAGGCCGTGTGGACTGCCCGCAGAGCACGGTCAGCATGCGCCTCGTCAATAACACAGGAAATCTTGATTTCTGAGGTACTGATCATCTGTATATTGATCTTTTCGTCTGCCAGAACACTGAACATTTTTTCTGCCACACCACAATGGCTCCTCATACCAATGCCCACCACAGATAGTTTTGCTATTTTGCTATCGTGTAAGACCTCTTTAGCCCCGAGATCTTTTTTAATCTTTTCCGCAACATTCAATGCCTCTCTCAAATCGTTCCGTGGTACCGTAAATGTTACATCCGCCCGCCCCTCAATACTGGCATTCTGTATAATCATATCTACGTTTATATTTCTTTTAGCGATCTCATGAAAAATCTTGGCCGCCTGCCCCGGAACATCAGGAACAGCCCTGATCGTAATTTTTGCATCATCTTTGCTTACCGCAACACCGCTTACAACAATATCTTCCATCTCTTTTGCCTCCTTACAAATCAACGTCCCTTCCCGGTCATTGAAGCTTGACCGGACATAAAGCGGAACGTTATATTTCTTTGCAAATTCAATTGATCGGGAATGCATCACCTGCGCACCAAGGCTCGCCAATTCCAGGATCTCATCGTAGGATATCTTATTGAGCTTTCTCGCATTAGGAACCTTTCTTGGATCGGCCGTATAGATACCATCCACGTCGGTAAAAATATCACATCTGTCGGCTTTCATAATTGCTGCCAGGGCTACAGCCGTTGTATCTGAACCACCGCGACCGAGGGTGGTAATGTTTTCATTTGCATCAATACCCTGAAATCCGGCAACGATCACAATCGTGCCATTATCCAGTTCTTTTCTTATACGCTGGGTGTTAATATTTCTGATACGCGCCTTGGTATGATAGCTGTCGGTAATGATACCAACCTGTCCACCGGTGAATGATACTGCCGGATACCCAAGTGCATGAATAGCCATAGCCACAAGGGCAATGGAAATCTGTTCCCCGGTCGACATGAGCATATCCATTTCACGCGTGGAAGGATTATCCGTTATTTCGTAAGCAAGGTCAATCAGTTCATCAGTCGTTTGGCCCCTTGCCGAAACTACGACAATGACCTGGTTGCCTGCTTTGTACGTCTCAACAATCCGTTTCGCCGCCGCTTTGATACGCTCTGCATTGGCTACAGAAGTACCTCCAAATTTCTGTACAATCAGTCCCATATTCAATCTCAATCCTTACCTAAGTTATTCTATAATTTTTATAATTTTATAATAAATAATTTATTTAGAGTATTAAATATTTTGTTTAAAGTCAATCCTTTTCTAGAGGACAAAAGGAAATTATGCTTTACAATTCGCAAGGTATCAAGCTATAATGGAAAACCAAAACAC
>JBKBTA010000260.1:0-3150 GCA_046291035.1 Candidatus Brocadia sp. | reverse complement strand
TCAATGGCAAGACGACAAGTAAAGTAGAACGAGTTATGCGTACGGTTAATATGCGGGTAAACGTAAGCAAATGGAGTGTTGCCGGAGCGCTGAATGTTACCAAGATTCGACTTGCCTATTACTACAACGGATTTGATGTATGATCTATATGAAATGGAGGACTTTTGTCAGGTCTCCACTTGACAACGCTACCAAACTATGTCTAATTAGATTCTTGATTACACCCATTATTTTCAAAAGTATCCTCGTGTCTTATCATTTATTATCTTAAATTTTGCATCACAAATTTATATGCTGGAACTATATTAATCTTAAGGTCTTTTTTTACATCAATATATCTTTCTTCATTGTAGGATATGATATATCCTTCTTTGATTTTGAAATATCGGAAGTTTTAAATCCCTTTCATAAACGGGTGGAAGTTCTCTGGTATGAAATTCATAGATTATACTTTTTAGTGATTCTTTCATTGGAATAAGGAAATTTTATATTAATACTTTCCTTCTATCAAGGAAATGTAATTAAGACAAATTCTTTTATTTCCTGTGAGGTGAATTTGGTCATTTGTTCATCATCTTCTTCCTTGGCTAACTTTCTTTATCCCTTTGCTTATTTCCTCAATCGTAATATCCTTAAACATCTTCTTCCGTTTCTCTGTGTAATCGCCTTTACCACGCTCGTAAAGAAGAACAAATTTTGTAGCACCAGCATAACCTAATTCTTTTACAAGTGCTTTCCATCCCCGTGTTTTTATTTCAACAAGTGTTGCGCCCATTTTATTTTACCTCCTTTGCTACAAATTCAAGTATGCTCAATATTTTGACTCTTATTGAATCATTATATTTCTTATATAATTTTATTATATCATCATCGCAGGTAATAAAAAAATCAACATTACTTCTTTCTGCCAAAACAATATGTAAGGCATCAATATCAGTAAATCCTAACTTTTTTAAAAATTTTACTTTTCCAATATCCGAATCCTCAGTAGAAACAAACTCTCGGGATAATTGAAAATAACTATTCACCCTCATTTTTCTCTGCTCATCGGGATTTGCATTATTTTCGTATATCAACGCATCTGAGACAACAAGAGTATATTTATGACCTTCTACTTTTTCTAAAATATAAATAAAGGCGCTTGTTTCTAATGCTATTCTTTCATTACCTTGATTGTCAAACGGTCTATTATAAACACATAAATCTAAATATAATTTCAATCGCTTACTACTCATTGCTTTTCTATCAAATGAGGATTACTTACGAATTACTCGTTACCCTCTTGGGTGAATCTGGTCATTTGATATTCATCCAGTATTTATCACTTATATTTTACTATTCATACTTTTTTGTTTAATAAATTATAACTCTCACTATCAAGTGAGATCAGAACCTTCAGGATTGTTTCAGTTGTCCTGAGGTCCCTCTTTTTCTTGACATACTCATTCCCAATCACTTCCCTTAACCTTAGCATCTCTCTTAATAAATTTTCTTTCTTTACAATACTTACAGTCAAGTCAAGAAGTTCAAAAGCCCTTTCGTAGCAGTTTGTAACTTCCTCGTGGTCATTTTTTATAAGCCAGCTCTTCGCCCTGTTGAGTTCGTTTGCAATCATCAACAGTTGCTGCCCCCTGCTGAATTGTTTCCATCTTTTAACATTCAAATTTTTATGTAATTTCAATCTATACATTACATTTACGGAATTATCAATTTCTCAACCACTCTATGTATCTTATTTCGTATTTTTGGATCATCAACTTCCATGCTAAAATTTCCTAACGCAGGCCGGATATTTATAAGCGCTGTAAATTCTATCCATTTATCTTTCTCCTTGTTAAGATAAAGATTAATTCCCCAGAGGTCTTTTTGATTGCTACCTTTTTTTAATAATAATGATTCAAGGTCTGCATGTAATTCAGTGTGGGAATAATGGGGTCACACCTTGATTAGTGATTTAATTCCTTCTAATCGTTTATTAATTTCATCGTCTTTAGACATCTTTGATTTCATAATAGATACCCGCCGACTTATGGAAGAATAACCCAGTCCAAACAAATTACCGATTTCCTCGTTATTATACCAACCCGTACTCCATAAAAGATAGATTAATAAATCGCGATTCAGTTTATCTGAATCGGATATCCGGGCGGATTGTAAGAAATCATTTATATTGCATTTTAATATCTTTGCCGCTTTTTCCAAGATGGTTCTAGGGTTGGTATCTCTTAAAACCTGCCGTTTTTGGGGAATTTCAACATCAGGTTTTTCTGATAAATATTTAGATTTGATATGGTCGATAAACCTCTGGGATCCCAAAAATAGACCGTGCCGAAAATCTTCCCATATTCTTTTCTCTTCCTGGGAATATTTTTGAACCATTTCTCTATATGCCTTGTTCTTGTCTTTTGTATCAAAATGAGAAATAATAGGCGCTGTACGTAACCACTCGGGTGATTTTTTGCCATAGGCATACACTGGATAACTGCTCCAGGGATAATCCACCAACCGCCTGACTATTCCGGCTCGCAGCGGATTCCTGTGGATATAACAGGAAAGAAGTAACAGGTATTCATCATTTTCAACAAGAAAGTTTTTGAACCGTCCCTGGAAAAGATGCCCATTTCGCTTGTGTTTTACATTATACCGGCGTGTATACGTAGTGCCAAACCATTGCATGCCTTTAGAAATATTGGGCTTGTTGGTCCTGAGGAGTAAATGATAATGGTTGTTCATGAGAACATAGGCATAAACCTCAATCTCAAACCTTTCCGACATGTTTCCCAAAATATCCAGAAATGAGATACGATCGTCATTATCAGTAAAAATGTTCCTCCGCTCATTTCCCCGTGATAAGATGTGATAGTAGGCCCCTTCAAATTCTATGCGCCATTGTCTTGTCATGGCAGACAAGGTAGCAAAATTGCCTTTTATTGTCAATAATATAATCACAAATCAAGGTGTGACCCCAATCCTTACTCTCGGCTGTCGGGCGGGCATTTCGTTGCTGCGGACAAAGCGTATCAAAGCCAGCGTCTCACGGATGAAGTCAAAGAGCACACTGGCAAGGACTTATCCGAACTTACGCAAAAAGTGTAGGTGGGAGAGCGATTTTGGGGTAGTAAGGAGTCGTAAGTATATGAGAAATAAGGG
>JBKBTA010000259.1:0-3167 GCA_046291035.1 Candidatus Brocadia sp. | reverse complement strand
AATCAAACAACTCAAACCACGCAAAGAGGATTATGTGGTGGCAAAAACGACTTATTCATGTTTTTACAAAACCCCTCTTAATAAATTGTTAAAAAAATTAGACATAACATATTTAATAATTACAGGCATTGTGACTAACATTTGTGTTTTGTATACTGCAGTGGATGCATATATGAGAGGTTATAAAATTATTATACCTCAGAACTGCGTTGCGGCGCTTACTGAAGGCGAACACCAATTTGCCTTGCAACAAATGCAGCGACTTTTTCATGCGGAGATTCGATAAAATCTCTAATTTCTCATACAAATGCAAAAGGGGTATATAAAAATTTATTTTTTATATACCCCCTTTTCCAACTATTTATCCTGAAATCGCGAATATGACCGATAAGGTTATTTTGAACCAAAATTTCTCACAATTTCAACCATCTTTTCAATCATTTCCGGTGACATTTTTCCCTGATATCCCGGGCATTTTCCCTTTCCGGTATTGATGTGCTTTACAAGTTGCTCATCTGTTTTAGATGATTGGAATGCTGGATCAGTAAAGTCAGGTACTCCATACTCATGACCCTTTGCTGTGCCTTTACCACCATTTCCGTGGCAATAATAGCAGCTCTCCTGTACGGCAAAACCGAGACCGGCAAAAATCGTATAGGGACTCTTTGTCGTATCGCCAGGGGTGTGATGAGCTAAAGCCCATACAGAAGAACTAGTTACAGACAACCCCAAACTTACAACTGCAGGTATTATGTATGATAAACGCAATAATTTCATGATTCTATTCCTCCTCGTTTACGATTATGATTATGTAGGATATCTGAGATATTTTATTACGGAACCAGCTTTAACTCCGATCTGTAAATCTTATGACAGTTCCTGCAGGCAATGGTTAGCCTTCTGAATTGTACCTGAATTTCTTCCAGATCTTTATTTGATGCTGCTTTATCAATCTCCGACGCATGATAAAGAACCTCGTCATTTAAGACATTATAATTCTTATCGGTTGCAAATTTACTCTTAGAAGTCTCTGTGTCTGCAATGATCGCTTTTGCACAGGCAGAAAATTTTCCAAAATTCTCATCGGTTGCTGCTGAAAGTCCGGTCATAGCCCTCATTCCCTGAAAGTTATCCCACATCTTTTTGCATAACTCACCTTGGCTTGCCTGTCCATAACTTACTGATGATATCGCAGCAATGAACAATGCAATCGATCCGGCAAAAATACCTTTTTTTATCCTCATATTCCCCTCCTCACTTTCCTTTTTTTAAATAACTTTATAAGTACACAACGATCTATCGAAATTCTGCGAAAAAACTATTCCTGATAATAAAAACCGCTTAACGTAAAAGGGCTTTAATTCTTCAAGCTGTATCTCTGAAATTTAGCAACCAGCCCCTAACTTCAGACTTTCACTTCACCTCCCTTCATAACTTAAAGAACGTTGAATTGCATAGAGCAAATAATTAAATAAACTACCGAAAGCATGAAAAAAACAAAACTACCCTGCGCTCCCCAGCAGCAACTACCATACAAACAGCTCGAAACCTTATTATTCCTTCTTAACGAAGGAGCCATCATCGGGAGATCAAGATTATTCAGGAACCAAGACTCCATATGACTTTGTAGCAGAAAGAAGCATGGGAAATATGGGACACAGCGGGTAGTAGCCGATTCCTATAATAGCTGTTATTAAAAAATTAGATGAGACCTCAGCAAACTTAATTTTAAAACCGAATTCTCGGCAATATATCATTGAAAACAAAATGAGTCAAGGAAAAATTTTATGAATACTTACTCAAAAAAACTGTAAAAACTTAATTACTTGTCGTATTTGACAATCTTAAATATCTTCCAAAAATTTCTACCAATCTTTTGGTATATCCGTTTCCTTTGGTGCAGGTATTTCTTCCTGGCCTGGTTGCAATTCCTCCTTTTTACCAGGATACAATTGTGGATAAATATGAATTCCTAAATGTTTATGGCATAAAGCACACGTTTGCCTTAACCGTCTGACTTGCCATTGGGCATCTTCCAGTGCACCTTTCTCATCCTTGTGGTTTACGACTTCTAACATCGTTTCTGCCTCTGACAGCATCGTCTTGTTCAGATCCTGGTATTTTTTATCATCAGGCCGCGGAAACTTACTGATGACTGTCTTAGTCAGTTGTATAATACTTGTACTTGCCTCGGATATAACCTTCCAGTCCTTATCTGTATATTTGTAATATCCTGATATTTGTTCAACAGCCTTATAGTTCTTATCGATTTCACCCATAATCTTGGCTAATTCACTCTTTTCTTTTTCACTCTTAGGTGCCTCCTCGGCAAATCCTTGAGTTGTTATGATGCATATGACAACAATCAATCCTGCCAAAAAACTCTTTCTCGCCAACGTCTTTAACCTCCATCAATGAACTAAATTTATACCCTTACTAACTTTTACTTTTTTATCGTGCACTCATTTCGCACATATCATACCAAAACAAACAAAAGAGACAACCTATTCTGAAACAATGATTTATTACATCAAAAACAATACAAATGAAATATTTGAAGAAAAATTAGTGGTTTAAATTAACCACAAAATGTGGAACATGTACCAAAATTTGTCGGAAAAAAACAAAAGAGAGGCTATTATAAAAAAAATATTCCATATGTCAAATATTTAATTCGAGTAACCGACTGGGGACATAACCTGCTCAAGGGCATAAACAACGCAGCTTAGCCCTGAAATGGTCTCCTTGCCAATAACGAAATGAACCTGCGTTTTCACAAAATAAACTTAAATATTGTTTGCAAAAATTCCCACGATCGCGCCAGGCATGCAGGTAGCAAGGGTTCCAGCTATAATGGATTTAATCCCTAAAGAGACTACGCCTTTTCCCAAGACTGCGCTTGGGAAAGGTGGCGCTAAAGCGCAGTAAATTTCTGAATATATACCCGCAGGCTCACAATTTGTGATTTATAAACTTGATACAGAGTAACCATGATCTAACGGGGTGGCACGGACAAGCTATGCTTGTCCGTGTTTTTGTACTACTGCCTAGCGCAGCTACGCCGCAACCAAAAAAGATGAAGCAGGCAGGACACAGTTGGCAGTAAGCAAAAAGTGATACATTTCCATTACAAACTGCCAACTACCTACTGCTTACTGCCTACTTAA
>JBKBTA010000258.1:0-3190 GCA_046291035.1 Candidatus Brocadia sp. | reverse complement strand
TAACCCAAATGAATTGGAAAAGCCGTCGTGGCATGGCGCGCCTTGCCACTACAAAACTATTTTTTGCAAGGTACTCAATGCATTCGTAACAAAGATTACTCCCGGAGCCTGTCCTGAGCGAAAGTTTTCTCGTCACTTCGTTCCTCGAAATGGCAAACAACGAAGGGGTCGAAATGATAATTACAGGTGAAATTCTACCAGGCTTTACTACTTAATCGGCTCAAAGACATGTTCGACTTTATACCTTAAAACCTTTTCTCCTTTTGCTGGCGCTTTTAATTTTAAAGGCATTTCTTTGTCTATAAAGTAAAACTTGATGCAGGGGACACATTGGGGGACGGTATTTTTATGAGATCAAAAATCATAAGTAATTGATCCCATAGTAGTTAATTGGTGGAGACGAGGGGAATCGAACCCCCGACCTTCTCGTTGCGAACGAGACGCTCTCCCGGACTGAGCTACGTCCCCACATCATTTTAAAATGTAAAGAATTCCACTTATCACAAAAAACCTAAGAGGATTTCAGATTTGCGATTTTTAGATTTAATCCACAATCGTAAATCATAAATCTGTCTGTTTTCTTTGCGCCCTTTGCGCTTTTGCAGTGTACTAAATTCATATTATATATTCCATATTTCAGATTGCAAAGCAATTTCCAACTTGTTTTTCAGATTGACATACTCAAAGACCTCTGCTAATCTAATCCACACATATGATATACTTTTCATTATCAATAGGGCTCATCCTGATCATTTTCCTCAGTTTTGCGATTTGTGGACTGTGGACAAGGTATGCCAATCCCAAGATGGTGAGGGGATTTCTCTTCCCTGGTACAATCGTGCACGAACTCAGCCATGCATTGCTGTGTCTTGTCACGGGAACAACTATTAAAGAACTGAATTTATTTACATCCAATAACACGGGGATTAAATACGACAAACCGAAGATTCCTTTTCTCTTCGACTTCATGATTGCTTCAGCGCCTATTTTTGGTTGTGCGTTTTTCATCTTTTTTATATCAAAGATACTCTCCAACCCCATTCATCTCAGCAATACGTTTCCTCAAGAATTCCATTTTACGTTCAAAGGGCTTTTCGATTTGATACGGCACCTGCTTGATACCGTATGGGTTACTTTTAATACCTTTAAAAATCAGTTCCATATAAAAAATATACGCCACATCCTCTTCGTACTAACTATCATCATTTTTACGATTTCTATGGCACCTCACAAGCAGGACATCAAACATCTTGTTCTTGGATTTACTATTTTTGCATTGATTTTCTTCTTCCTTGAGAAAGCCGGTATATATTTATTAAAATACCGGGGATGGAATTTCTTTATAAAGGAATTATGGGGAATTACTACTCTTTCAATCTCTGTACTTGCAACCCTGCTTTTTATTACTTTAGTCATCATGGGTTTCATCAAAGGATACAGATTGACATTTGGCCATAAAGGTTCTAGTAAATAATCCAGAAATAATCGAATGCATTTTTATTTAAAAGGACGTGAATAATGACAGTAAGATATCGGAAGTATTTCCCACAATGCAAACCTATCGTAATTTAAAGACTTATGGACTCTGTGGAAATACCCGGATAGTGTTCTCTTAACGGGTCTTTATCCCGTATTACATGCTTTTGTTTTTGGAGGTCTGCCCGTAAATACTTTGGTAGATTAAATAGCGCATGATGTGTAATACTATCGTAAAAACGAAGCTCGCCGGTAATCCTTGAATTGATTCTTGCATCGATTTCTTCACCCGTGATATCAAGGTTAGATGGATTATGTGTCGCCATGGAAAATCCCCACTGGAGTGCATAAGAAGGGATATAGGTAACATATGGGAATACATGCGGAAACACCTTACTTAATGTATTGCAAATGCAAGTAAATGCGTCATTCTCTGAAATAGAAGCTGCACCAGACTGTACAATAAGTATCCCATCCTTTTTAAGCCTTTCTGCAGCGATCTGATAAAATTCCAGGGTAAAAAGCATGTATGATGGCCCACCCTCTAACGGGTCATTCACATCTACGATGACCACGTCAAATTTATCCTGTATGCGTTCCAGATATTTTCTGCCGTCTTCAATAACGAGTTCCAAACGGTTGTCATCAAATGAGCCAGCGTGAAATGAAGAAAGAAATTTTTTGGAACAATGTATCATTTCCTTGTCAATATCGACCATTACAGCCTTTTTTACTGTTTGATAACGAAGCACCTCTCGCAGCGTCGCCCCTTCGCCACCCCCCAGAATAAGCACACTTTCCGTGCCCGGATGTAAGATAAGAGCTGGGTGTACCAGTGCTTCATGGTAGATAAATTCGTCAGTTTCTGCTGATTGAAACTCATTGTTGAGGATGAGGCATCTTCCGAAATTATAGGTATCGACTATAATAATTTTTTGAATCTCTGACTGAACCTGACATATAATATTCTTGAAGGCATGTTTGTGCAATTCGTAACTGTTAAAATAATCATCTATCCAATTTACCGGGGCTTTTTCCATACGATTTCTCACTATTTCTATAAGCAGATTGGAGAACGTGGGTCCGGGACAATTCCATTTATCTCCATCATTTTGCCATCTTGTATCTTTTTAGACGAAAGATTTCCTCTTTTAAATTCTAACATGGAGGTTTCTTTTGCATGAAAAGCCTGTATCATAAAAGAAGCAGCATTCTGCGGATTAATGGAGTTACCGCCACAGATGAAGATGTCTGCCGCGGCATATCCATATTCAGGCCATGTGTGAACCGAAATATGAGATTCTGCAAGAATAGCCACTCCCGTAACGCCGTATGGGCTAAATCGATGGCACACGACATCTACCAATGTTGCCTTTGTAGACTTTGTAGCTTTTGTGAGGATTTCCTTAACAACATCAACGTTGTCAATGATATCTTTACAGCATCCCCACATCTCCAGAATGATGTGTCTACCTAATGCATCCAATGTGTTTCCTCCAACTATGTAATAATAAGTAAACACACAACCTTCGTTTTATGTTGAATTAGACAGAAATTTAAAACTCATTTTACTTTTGGTTTAATTTCTGGTCAAACGTTGTTTTAAAAAAGACTAAAGGTTCGTAGCCGTAAACGAGCGTTTGATTTTAGAATGAATAGCTAGACTTGTCAAGAATGAATAATGAATATTGATGAGAAATATTTGACAATTAAT
>JBKBTA010000025.1:0-24698 GCA_046291035.1 Candidatus Brocadia sp. | reverse complement strand
ACGTAAGCAAATGGAGTATTGCCGGAGCGCTGAATGTTACCAAGATTCGACTTGCCTATTACTACAACGGATTTGATACATGAGATACTATAAATGGAGGGCTTTTGTCAGGTCTCCACTTGACAACGCTACCAAATTTTTAAATATTAATTATGAATTCAATTTGCAAAATTAAACCCGCAAAGGATAATCTTTATATTTGAAAGAGTTTCTCCTCTAAAGTAGTAACCTCATACACTTTGGAATGCCATTCAGATAAATAATTGTAATCCATAAATTTTGTTCTCTTTTTAACGGGCATAAAAGTTTCGAGTGATAGTTTTGATTCGAATTCTTTTTTCCTGGCATCAGGAGCTACGATGTAGAAGTCTGTAAAAAAATCTTGTAACTCAACAAACTTTATAAGCGAGTTATAAATATCTGCGGTGTGCTCTACTTCAAAAAGCATTGATGGCATTTTCCTTGCATTAAACCAGATTACATCAATTGTACGAGCCTTTTTCACTATATGATCATACGTAAAATAGTAAATATCATTAATAGAAGCTAATTCCCCAAGTTGCCTACCCATATAAATTTTGTTTTTATCTTGATTCGGAACGTAAGTGTGTAATTTTTTTAAATTGCCAATTTCTACAAGTAATCCTTGATAATAAGTATGACTGTATTTCTGCTGCCTTCTTTCTGGTTCTTTTTTAGAAGGATAAATTTCAGGCGGTAATTTTTCCTTATAATCATTTAATGCCCATAAACCTGGTCTAATTTTAAAGAAATATCTCTCGTCCTGAACAATTCTTCTGATACTTGCAAATGGTGTTTTAGTTTTCCATTCTACGTCGGGTACTTTTAATGTCTCACTATAAAGATATCCGAGTGTTGCATAGCCTCCTTTTCTTTCCATGACTTTTATAACAGCTTCATGTTGTTTCATTATAGTCTTTGATTTATTTATCTTATACTTTCTAATAATGCGTCCTAGCAATACCGTATTTTTCTGCAATAAAAGGTATTATTTCCTTAAGCTCAGTTCCAAAATTTTCTATGATATTTTCGGCAAGTTCGATGGTTATCTTATCACATAAAAAAGCCAAAGTTTCTTCTGTTGGTTCAAGATCATAGTCGTCAATGAATGCATCCAAATATTTAGCTATACTTCCATTTGAAATCTTTATATTTATTGCTGGATCATTCTCTTGCTTATCTATTTTTCTAAGTAATTGCCAATATGTTTCCATAAACATTTCCCAAATTAAATTTTTGAAGGAAAAATTAAAACAGCTAAAAATCCGTATGAATTTAATTCCAGGGATAAATAGCTGTTTTTGACGGAACAGAGTTCGCATTTGATTGGCTCTGGAATTTCCGACCTTTAGACACACGTGGTTCATTTAGTACATAGTTATTTAATAAATACAGGCTTTTAACCAGTCAAGGGTAAATTTATGATTTTCCTCTTTGCTTTATTGTTTGATCTGATATGCGTTTTTTTAGGCATCTTTTTTCAGATAGAATCACTAAATTTTTCCTTACATCTTAATGGGAGTTTTTTCCATTGCAAGTGATTTGTTCTTTATTTGCCATTTATGGGTAATTATCTGCCATAAGAAGCCGGCAGTAACCGCACCGGTTGTATCCGCTAACCAGTCAAAGATTTCTACAGAACGGTTCGGGGTAAAGAGTTGGTGGATCTCATCCGTTGCACCGTAGAAAGAAGTGATGCCGATAGCCAGGATAGTTTTATATATCCACCTGTTGCCTAAGGTGACAGAAGAAAGCGCCCAGCAGATCATGAGGCATAGGAGACCAAATAACACAAAATGAATGAGTTTATCGGCATACGGGGGGAGGGTGATAGAAGAGGTATCTTCTGAAGATGCGGCAAAGATAAGAAAGGCATAGGCCAGTGTTAACAGGCATTTGAAAATCCAATGTACTCTAATCATGCGATTCATGCTTCTCGATTTCTTGAAAGACACGGACCCAGTATTGTGTCTCGTCGGCAGAAGGTCCTTGATATTTACACAGTGGTTCATCTTCCGTATGTGGTGTTTTCTTTTTTTTCTGTATTCGTGGCATGTGTGATTTTACCGCGCATGGCTTCGGTTCTTCATTGGGAAGGTTTTTGAAAATATCCTTCCAGTATTTTGCATCATCTTCTGAAGGCCCTTTCCGTTTACCTTCGGGTTCATCGGATGACTTTTTTTCGTCCTTATTCAAGATCTCCATGATTTCCTTATACATTGCCTTTGGTTCAATGATGTGGCAACCGCATTTTCTGACGTGCCGTTTTATTTCATTGTCATAGGTTACAATGTAAACATCATTTGGATTCTGGCAAAGGTTTGTGATGTTTTTTATCTCTGTGTCTGCGTTTATGCCCGATTTTGAATAAATAACGGTAATACCGGAACAGGTTTGTTTTTTTGGTAAGGCAGCCTGGGTATAATTACCGTCAAATACTACAATTACATCGTAATGTTTTTTTTGTTTATACTTTGAAAGCAGGGATATTATATAATCGCGTACAGGTTCAATGCGGTTTACCCCTACGTGCTTTTCTAAGGCGGGCACGGTAAATATAAAATTATATCCATCGATGATGATTAACATACCATCTGACCATTTTCAACGATTACCTTTCCACCAACAATGGTGGTTACGACTTGTCCCTTTAACTTCCAACCGTGAAAAGGGCAGTTTCTGGCCTTTGACTCAAATTTTTCGACGTCGACTGTCCATTCTTTATTTAAATCAATAATAGCAATATCTGCCGGCATACCTACTGCCAAACTCCCACCAGCGACATTAAATATCTTTGCGGGGTTGGTGGACATTTTTTGAACAACCTCTTTCAATGATAGAATACCAGGGTGGACAAATTTTGTAAGGATAACGCCGAGCGCGATTTCAAGTCCCACAAAACCCGTAGCGCCTTTTTCAATATCATCAAGGGTATGGGGGGCATGGTCTGTGGCAATGACATCGACTAAACCATTGGATAAACCTTTCTGGAGTGACTCTCTATCTTCCCTGGAACGCAGAGGAGGGTTGGTTTTCGGAAGATTTCCGCTTGCATCTCTGAAGGTTTCATCCAATAGTAAATGATGTGGTGTAACTTCACAGGAGATATTTGCAATATGCCTTTCTTTTGCCTGACGGATAACCTCGAGGGTACTTTTCAGACTCACATGCGAGACGTGCAGCCATCCCCTTGCTTGCTCCGTACATTTGATTTCTCTCAGGACAAAGTCGGTTTCATGGCAAAATGGTTTTCCTGGAAAATGGACAACATGGACATTTTCTTTTGCCTTATCTAAAGAGATTTGAGAATCTTCACAATGCGGACTTATAATAAGCTTATTCCGCGATGCGAGTTCGCAAGCCTTTTTCATTAACGGTTCATAAAATACCGGATTCCCGTCATCTGAGAGGGCACGCACCCGTTTATCAGTTGCCAGTCTGTCTATATCCGTTAATTCTTCACCCAATAATCCCTTCGTGATACATGCCTTTGTATAGATATTTACCACGCTTTTCTGATAAACCCTTTCCATGAAGGATTCCACCATCTCCAATGAATCAATGGGGGGAATGGTATTTGGCTCACATATCAGGGTAGTATAACCTCCCATTGCAGCTGCACGGGAACCTGTCTCTATGGTTTCTTTATATTCCAGACCGGGTTCCCGAAGATGTACATGGCAGTCGATTAAGCCAGGAATTACATATTTCGAGGTTGCATCGATAACCCTGGTATTGTGACTTGCCTTAATATCATTTGAAATTGTTTGTATCTTGCCATCCTTGATAAAGATGTCTGCACGGCCATCGAGCCCGGTTGCTGGATCCACGACATGCCCGCCTTTTATTAATAACTCATTCATTGTATTACTCCAAAACAGCCTTGATACCTCACCTTACAAAGGAGGACAAAGAGGAGATTTTTTATGACTCTTTATGAACCCGAAGCTCATGTAGGTTTATAAAAATAACCCTGCAATGCGGAATTCTTTTCAATTCCTTGCTACAGGCCAACAGTGCCTTCCGTATCGTATCTTAATAGTATAGTGTCTAAAAAAACAAGAGATTTAACAAGATTTACAAGAAATCCCTTAAAGGACACGGTTCACATACCTTTTTGGGTTTACAGAATCTCTTTCCGATGTTTACCAGTAAGGCATGGTATTCATTAAATAACTTTACATCTCTGGGAAGGTTTTCTTCAAAGAAAGACTTCATCTCATCATAGGTGCTCTCTTCAGAAATAAAACCATGCCGTGAAAAAATCCTGTGTGTATAAGCATCCACAACAAATGTAGGCAGGTTCCCTGCATACAGCAAGATAGAATCTGCTGTTTCTGGCCCAATACCTTTTACGGAAAGCAGCTCATCCCGAAGTGATTGCAAATCCTGGTTGAACATCCTGGAGAGATTGCCTTCGTATCTGGAAAACAGCCAGTTGATAAACGTTTTAACGCGCCTTGCCTTAACGTTAAAAAAACCTGACGGACGGATGAGCTGTGCCAGTTCTGTTATACTTAATTCATGAATGCCTTCAGGAGAAAGGCGGCCGGCGGTCTTAAGGTTTTTGATGGCCTTTTCAACGTTGGACCAGTTGGTATTCTGTGTTAATATAGCGCCAATGACGATCTCAAAAGGGGTTTCTCCCGGCCACCATTGCTGCGGACCCAGCGCATCGAACATCTTTTGGTATATTTTTATGATAGTTTTGGCTTTACTCATCTCCTATACCAAGCTTTGAGAGAATACCCATCCTCAGCAAAGGCAACATAATTTCATGGTGGCCTGTAATCGCATACCCGGTACGGGTTGGTCTCTTTAAGACGTTGGTCTGCGGCCTGTAATGCTGGATCATGTCCATGTTTACCGTTACAAAATTTTCAACCTTGTGGCCAAGGTTCCGTGCAATGCTGATTGCCTTCAGGAAGACCTCCGGCATGATGACGGCGGAACCCACATTGAGCCACACCCCTCCCTCGAGCTTTGAAACCACTGAGGCAAGGATTCTAAAATCGATGTGGCTGGCTTCTCCTAAATCCTTCCCGGAAACGTTCGGATGCATGTGTATGGTATCCGTTCCCAGCGCAACGTGAACCGTAGTTGGGATATTCAGCCTTGCGCCCAGGGCCAGCAGGCTCAGGTCATTGTACGTATTTTTTTCTTCAATGATTTTGTCGCCCAGCGCCCGTCCAAGCCCCCTACCCTCTTTTACTCCTTGAGCAGAGGCGGCTTGAAACGCCTCCGCCGTCTCCCTTGCCATACCAAAACTGCCGTCTTTTAAGCTTTCAGCCACGTCCTCAGAGGTTGCTCCAATAAGCGAGACTTCATAATCATGGATCGCAGCGGCGCCATTCATGGCGAGGGCGGTTATGATGCGGCGGTTCATGAGGTCTATAATTAAGGGCGACAGGCCACACTTTATGACATGCGCACCGAACGCCATTACTACGGGACATTTGTTCTGATATGCACGGACTATTGCATCAATTACCTTCCGTAAATTTGCTGAAGCAAGGATCTCTGGCAGGGATTCGAAAAAGGCATGTATTCCATCAGCGGGTAAGACAGGTTTGGCAAACAGGTCGATATTTGACAGATTCCTTCGTTCCTTTATTGAGTATGTCTTAATTTTGCTGATGTCTAACGGTTGAAAAAAAATAGTCTCATCCTCACGTTGTCTCACCATTCCATTTTCTTCCTTAAAGGAATATCCCTATGGAGCAAGAATTGCCTCAACAGGACATACCGCTACACAATTGCCACAATCAGTGCAGGTGTCTGCGCTAATTACCCTCTTATCTCCGGACTCGGATATAGCATTGACGGGACATTCACTTTCACATGCACCACAATTTATACAATCATCCGTGATTTTATGAGCCATTTTATTTCTCCTTTCAATTCAGAATGGCGTTGATCTTATTTTCAAAAATTTCGTAACCTTTTACAATACAAATTTCTATCTTTAATGTCCACAAGGGGAAATCCCACAGTTTAGAAGTATTTCCCATCTTTACCCTGTCTTTTTGTGTAATGATTACAGCATCCGGCCTCACACGATGCATCTCTTTATTCAATTCCCTCAATTCGGACGGGGTATATACATGATGATCGGGAAAAATACGAAAACCAAGCAATTTTCCCCCTAAACGTTCGATGCTTTTCCTGAATGATACAGGATTGCCTATGGCACAAAACGCAAAGACCCTTTTGCCATATAACCAGGTGACATCCATCGTTTCAGCGCCCTTTAATGATTCTAAACAAATGGGTTTGTGAACCGTTTCTACGATGGGAGCGTCTCCTGCAATCTTGTGTAATTGGTCGATAACATCCTTGATTTTATCGTGACTGCATTGGTCTGCGTGGGTTAGCATAATCATGTCGGCCCGTCTTAGTTCTTCCAAAGGTTCCCGTAACATCCCCCGTGGGACTACATATTCATACCCAAATGGATTCAGTGCATCAATAGTTACGATATTCAAATCCCTTGCCAGGCGAATGTGCTGAAATCCATCATCCAGTAATAAATATTCAGCCTGAAAATACCTGATCGCCTCTAATCCGCTTTTTACTCTGTCTTTATTTAACAGATGAGGAATATCCGGGATATTTTCCTGAAACAGGAGATACTCATCATTGCAGACATTTTTCTCCAAAGGACTGTTTTTTTGTTTTATGGTTGCTGCGTACCCCCTGCTGAGGATAGCAACCCTTTTCCCCTTCCTTTGCAAATATCTTGCTATATATTCCACTACCGGCGTCTTGCCGGTTCCCCCCATCGTGATGTTTCCCACACTGATTACATGAACGGGAAGACGGACACTTTTCAGAATGCCCTTCTTATAAAAAAAAATACGAGTTTTAACCACAAACCCGTATATTTTCGAGAGAGGGTAAAGCGCCTTCAGAATCGCCTTGGAACGTATATCTGAATGCTCCCCTTCCAGGATTTTTAAATAATATTCCTTAAAAATGGTAGATTATGAAAAGGAAAATTTTTCGGATTTATTGGCCTGCCGCGAACAGTTTTTACTTCAACGGAACAGACCAATATGCCTCGTCTAAAAATTGCTTCCAGGAGCGATATCTGTCTGAACGAAGTTTCAAGCTTAAGATGGGACTATGTTTTGGCTTGACCGGTTTACGTATTAACTTCATCTTCGCCTCTTCAGGGGTTCTACCTCCCTTCAATTTATTACATTCCGTGCAGGCACAAACAATATTTGTCCATGTGGTTTTTCCGTTGTACGCCTTCGGTATAATATGATCCAAACTCAGTTCAGATGTTGGAAACCGCCGACCGCAATATTGGCATCTGTTTTCATCTCGCGCAAAGATATTTCGCCTGTTAAATTTTACATTGGATTGCGGGTGCTTATCATAAAACAAAAGACGGATAATCTTTGGCACCTCAATTTCAAATGAAACGGTTCTGATCCAGCTTGTCTCATCCTCGTCAGGTAAACCTGATTTGGCCTTGTAAAGCGAAACATCCTTCCAGCTCTCAAAATCATAGGAATTGAATTTCCCATCATCGACAGAAACGACCTCTGCGGCTTTCTTGCATAATAAAACAAATGCCCTCCTCGCCGAAATCACGTGGAGAGCCGTAAAAAATTTGTTTAATACCAATACGCTGGATTCTAAAGAAGCAATTTGCTGCATATTAGTACATCCTCAAAATAAAACCCGTATTTATTGCTGGAAGCCGCAATTAAAACGATTTATCGTAAAGCCGCATAGCAGGAATATCTCGGAACAATTTTTTATAAGATAAATTTTCAGAGTGAACATTCATGAGCCGAAGACTCACAAAAGGGCATGAAAATACATCATCCTCCCATAATCCCTTCCGTCAAGGGAGGGAAAGTTCCCTCGCCCCTTGCGGGAGAGGTCTGCATGAGGGACATTTTCGTACCAACATGAATAAAAAGTATACCAATAAAGCCTAACCAATTCAAGGGAATTGTACCGCCCCAAACTGATCCAGAGTGCCATATCCTTTGCCAAGGCTAAATGATCTCCGGATAGATGTTGTAACAAATTTCTTTGCCTGAACAACAGCATCTCTTGGCTCGTTTCCCTTCGCTAAATAAGTAGCTATCGCTGAGGCATAGGTGCAACCGGTACCATGGGTATTTTTTGTCGGTATGTATTCACCTTCAATATACTCAAAGGATTTTCCATCATAGAAAAGATCGATCACCCTATCTCTGTTTTTCACATCCCATAATGTTCCGGCATGTCCACCCTTAATAAGCACGCATGACGGACCTAATTGATAGATACATTGAGCGGCTTCTTCTGCATGGGATAGATTTTGTATCTGTAAACCGGTGATATACTCGGCTTCCGGAATATTTGGTGTGACGATAAAAGACAGGGGAAATAATTGAGAGGTGAGGGCATTAACGGCATCGGTTGATAACAATCTCTTTTCATTCTTAGAAAGCATAACGGGATCGACAACAGCACATCTGATGTTATATTCCCTGATCTTCGAACTTACCACTTCCACGATTTCCTTACACCATAGCATTCCCGTTTTAACGGCATCCGTACCAATGTCCGCCATTATGGCGTCTATTTGTTGACCGACAAAGGATGCAGGTACCTCAAGGATAGAATGGACACCCAGGGAATTCTGTGCGGTCAGCGCAGTAATAACCGTTGTTGCATATCCACCTAAGGCCGTAATGGTCTTAATATCCGCCTGTATGCCAGCTCCGCCTCCCGTATCAGAGCCGGCAATGGAAAGGATTTTCGGTAAAAGTGGCTTTTGTTCTTTCATAATAAATTTCTTTTACAGTAATTATTGATGTTGCCTGATGAAATTGCTAGTATTTTATAGTGTAGCAAAGTCACAACCAAAATAAACCACCTAATCTCCCCACCTTCATAAGGAGGGGATAGAGGAGAGGCAAAAAACTTACAAAAAGAGGATGAATTTAAATATTGAAAATGGGAGGTTTAAATAATGAATCATACTGGTTTCGTAATGGTTTACGCAATTGGCTTTATTGTTATGTGGGTAATGTACTTTTACATAAGCAGGCGCAAAAGGAAGAATAAACCTAATTAATAAACCACTACTGATCGTTCCCAATCAATGTGCTCAAGTTAAACACGGACAAACAAGTTTGTCCGTGCCACCACAAAACCCGCTTAAATAAAGTAAAACATTTATGACCTTCGGTCACAAAGGGAGATGAATCCCCCTTTGCTGTCATTCCGAGCGTAGCGAGGAATCTTCAAGATTTCTCCCTTTGGCCGAAATGACAATTACAGATGAAAATTCCTTGTATAATGAACTGGTAGTTTACCACATTTTTCCCCGTACCAGGATGTCTGCTTTTTCTGTCATTTCTTTCATAATCTTTTCTATCTGAAGCCGATAGTATTCTGTTTCTTCTTCGGTAAGGTTGGGTGGTATATGAATGGGTTCGCCATACATCATTAATGCCCGGGAAAATGGTTTTGGGATACGAAATTCGTCCCAGCTGGGAAGCTTCCAATAACGAGATAACCCAACGGTAGTGGGAATTATAGGCAATCTTGTTTTTTGACTGAGATAGATACTTCCTGGTTGGACAACGAATCGGGGCCCCCGTGGTCCATCGGGGGTAATTGCAGCGGGATGCCCTTCCCGAATCTTATCAACAAGTGCCTTTACTGCCCGTGCGCCGCCTCTCGTTGTTGATCCTCGTACGACACCAAAGCCGAGTCTCTTGATTACCTGCGCGATATATTCACCATCAGAGTGCTGGCTGATGAGTACCTGGATATTCTTCTTGCGGCCTACATAGGCAGGGATGAGCATCAGACAGTGCCAGAAGGTGTAAATGGCCTGGATTGTTTGTATCTTTTCATTAAAACCTTTGGGAGAATCATAAATACGGATGGTTAAGGCTAACAACCTTATGAGCCAGGCTCCCAAAATTCCTACCATAAAGAATTTTAATTTTTTCATCAGTCTCTGCGGTAAATCATTCATCTTTAACCATGGACAAATACAAGGCGCATTTGTTGCAACTTATATTGTCATTCTCGCAAAAATCCTTAAAGATTTGATACAACCCTTGTTGTCGCCTGACGGAATTGATAATTTTTTTTGATACATTTGGTTGTCCAAATATACGATTACCCATGAATTTCGTCACACTGGTGTCGGGAAGAGGGGAATAATTTCTATACGTGAGATGTAGTACCTTTTCCATCCTTGTGTTGTTATGCTTTCTGGCATAGATAAGCAAGATGGGGATAATAACATTGATGAAAATATTGGAAGCCCTCTCTTTTCCAAGCAATTTAACGGGTTTTGTCAGTTTTTTCCCATACCATGTATAATGGTATGACCAATAGGGGTCGTAACTATTAAGAAAGAGGGATTGTATATCCTCTCTGAACATTTTGGTGATTTTGCGCTCTTCTTTGTAACCTTCAGCCTTTTCAAGTGCCGTTAAGAGGTATCGGAAGATACTGAGGGACGAACATTCCGAAAGGATATTGGCAATGGCCGCAATCCTTCTTTCCGGGAAATTTGCAGGTCTGATCCCTGCATAACTCCAGTCATTTTTTGTCAAATGGGCCCGGCTTATCTTCGTTTGTATCTCGTTCCATGCATGTTCAACGTCGTTAACATATTCGGCTGTTTCCTTGTCATACGTTGATTTTTCATTTCTTTGTTGAGGTAATAAACCCGCTGTACCAAGGAGCAACGCCTGCATATCTATTTTCTTTTTTGGGGCAGAGGCATCTTCCGGGATTACATACCGGATCTCTTCAAGCTGCACGCGGGAGGCTAACGCCAAAAACGGTTCCTTATTGTTTTTATATCCCAGCGATTCCATCACAGCCTCGTAAAGCACCTGCTCGAAGGTACCTTTTTCTAACCATCGTTCATACCTTTTCGCCTTTTGAAGAATGCGCTCGTCGCCGGCATAATCAAGGAAACGACCGATCCATTCATCATTTACCTTCTGGTTTTCTCTTTCGGTCTGACAGTGTCCGGGATTCACCTTTTCCCCTTTTAGATAGGATTCAACGTCGATCAACTCTACCAGTTCATCCAGTTCAGCATCTAAATATTTGGACAGGGTTAATTGGGGAATGACCTGTCCACGATGGTTCTTCATATGTTCTCCTTGACCGTCATTCCACATAGTGACGTGCAGGCATACGGTGTCGTAAGTGCTTTGTTCGTCGTGCTGATGCCGCATCCAATCGGATGAAAACACATGAACTTCGACATCACCCTTTATGAGACCTTTGCCTTCGAGAAGAATTTCAGCGTGTTTGAAATCAGGCCCTCCCTCCGAATTCCACCATCCGGGCGAAATGATTTCCAGTCGTGAACCGTCATCGGTATAGAGCTTGTCTTTTTTGATATGCTGTCCAAACCAGATACACCGGACTAATTCTTCTTTAATGAGCCTTTCTGTACCCTCTAAGACGTTTAGAGGCGTACGGTCATTAGCCCCTGTATCTTTTATACCGGTATAAAAGGCGCTTACAATCTGCTGATAGACAGGTAAAAAATAATTTGTGGGATATTTATCGAGATTAAGCATCGAACGCTTTAAATTCCTTGTATAAAAATTTTCATTTTTCTCATGTCATTCCCGTATTTTACTTGTCATCCCCACGCAAGTGGGAATCCAGTATCCTTCGCCTCTTGTTCCTTTACTCTGGATTCCCGTTTACACGGAAATGACATTTAAAGAAAATAAATATACGCAGCGTCATGAATCAGCTACGAATATGTCATTCCCGCGGAAGCGGGAACTCAGAAAAATACTTGATTCCTGGTCAAACCCAGAATGACAGACAGTTGTGTAAACTTATGTCGCTATGCATAGTATCATGGAACCAATTCGTCATATAAATCCCTCCATTAAGGATTCATCTTTTCAATCAATTCTAACTTGCATGGAATTACATGTTCATATTGACATTTGTCTATCCCCTTTTAACATATAAAAATGTCAACTGCTTTACGTCTTTTTTAACTGCCATCCTTCAATCATCGTTATTTGTACCCCAATTTATAAAGCTTGCTTTTGTCTTTCCGCCACTTTTCCATGACCTTGACCCGTAGTTCCAGATATACCTTTCTGCCAATCTGCTTTTCGATTTCTTCCCGTGCGATGAGGCCAACCCGCTTGATGGCTTTGCCATCTTTACCGATGATGATACCCTTCTGGGAATCGCGTTCCACGTAAATAATGGCCTTAATATAATCCTTTCCTGTCTCCCGTTCCTTGAACTCTTCGATCTCGACTGTAGTAGAATAGGGGATTTCTTCCCCGTAAAACTCGAAGACCTTCTCACGAATGATTTCGGAGGCGAGGAATCTTTCGTTATAGTCGGTCATGTAATCTTCGGGGTAAAAAGGTTCTCCTTCCGGCAAGTATTTCACAATGAGTGACAGTATCAGGTCAAGATTCATTCCTTTTAAGGCAGAGATCGGCACAATCTCGGCAAATTTGAATTGCGTATCGTACGCTGCAATAATCGGTACCAGGCTGTCCTTTTCCACCAGATCTATTTTATTAATGGCCAGAATCACCGGGATATTAAGACGTAATAGTTTTTCAAGGATTTCCTTGTCTATATTGGCAGGAGGCTCAAAGGGCTCCGCCATCAACAGGATCACATCAGCATCTTCTATGGCATCATAGGCAGATTTCACCATATATTTTTGTAATTCGTATTTTGGTTCCATAATACCCGGCGTATCATAAAAGACAATCTGATAGTCTTCTTTGGTTAATACCCCCATAATCTTCTTCCGGGTCGTCTGGGGTTTTGGAGTAACGATGGATAATTTACAACCCATAAAATCGTTGATCAGTGTCGACTTCCCCACGTTTGGTTTGCCCACAATGGCTACATAGCCTGCCTTGAAGTTTTTTTTATTCTCTGATTGCATAAAATAACTAAACCAAAATTGCTTGCGTATAAAGGTTAATTTCGATTATTATTTATACTCTGAAGTGGGTAATGTTGGCGATACTATATTGCATTCTAAACTTTACATTGCATTGAATCAAGTGTTTTGGTAATCGCTCCATAACCAATCAAAAAGAGTTACCCTGTGCCGGGTAATTATCCTATCGTTCCTTTTTTTGACAGACTCGAAATTCAAATATACAAAGAAAAGAGGTTTTTACAAAGTAATACTATAAATGGGGAGGTTTGTCACTTGGAAGAAGTTAAACATCAACAATCGATGCCTACATCCGCTCAGGGGCTTTATCTTGAGAAAAAAAGGCCGGGTACGAGAAAGAAAAGTAAAAATAAAACAAAATGGTTTAATTCTCAGAAGTTGCGCTGGTCTGTACAAATAGCATTCTTTATTGTAGTGCTTGTGATTGGCTGGCAATTTTATACCTTTGTCAAATACTGTGAGGCTGGCGGAAAGGGGTTTTACCTGCCGCGACCGCCCGGTGTTGAATCCTTCCTGCCGATCAGCGCCCTCATGGGCACAAAATACTTTTTCGGGACAGGTACGATTAACCCTATCCACCCCGCAGGCTTCGTTATCTTCGGGACGTTGCTCCTGACTGCCTTATTTTTCAGAAGGGGGTTCTGCGGCTGGATTTGTCCTATCGGTACTCTTTCTGAGTGGGAATGGCGTCTTGGGGATTGGTTTTTAAAGAAACTTCCTCAACGGGTTTCTTCCTTAATGCGAAATATTCCGACGAGATTTACGGCAGGTTTGAGCCTGGTTTTCACACCCATTATCGTCTTGCTGATCTTAGAGGTCATAACCATGGAGACCTTTAAATTGCCTATCTTCAGGTATCTGACCCCTGCTTATATCCTGGCAATGGCGCTGCCATTTGTTGTTCCCGGAAAATTCTGGTCCGATAAGATTAATGACATCATTGCCCGCGCCTGGAAGTTTTCAATCCTTGCCTTTTTTATTCAGGTTATTATTGTTAAAATGCCCGTTGCGCAATTGGAGGTCATGTATTCCCGTGTACCTTTCATTCGTGTTGCTGATGTCAAGATGTTGAAATTTTTCACGAATATGTCCGGGTTGGCATTAGTGGTAATCCTGACGATTTTGATCATTTCGCTGGTGAATAAGAATTTTTGGTGTCGCTTTTTCTGCCCATATGGCGCCTTGTTAGGCATCGTTGCTTATGCAAGTCCCTTAAGGATTACGCGTGATACGGGAAAGTGTATTGATTGCGGGAAATGCACGAAGGCATGTGCCATGCACATCCTTGTGGAAAAGAAGAAACACGTCCTGACCCATGAATGTGTAGCCTGCTACGATTGCGTTAATGCTTGTCCGGTGAATGGAGCACTGGATATGAAACTGGTTGGAGACCGTAAAAAGATCCATTACGGTGTTTATGCCATTATGCTCATTGGTTTATATGTTGCCATAACAAACACGGCCCGTGCCACGGGACACTGGTACACCAGAATATCAGACGCTGAGTATATCCTGAGGATATCGGAACTCAATCACCCAAAATACCTTCACAAGGCAGGCCAGTTTGAAACGGAATAAATAATTTTTATTTTCCTTTGCTTTGTTATACAAAGTTTGATATTATTCCATTATGTCATTTGGTTGTTTTGTAAAGTCGTATTATATATTGGCGTTATAGTAAGGCTACAAGGTTTACAACCTCGTAGCCTTTTTTGTTTTTATAATTTTTCATGTGAGAGGGGCTGATCCAAGAATGGCAAATGGAACAGTGAAGTGGTTCAATAACAAGAAGGGCTTTGGCTTTATCTCTCAGGATAATGGCCAGGATGTTTTTGTACATCAAACCTCAATCCAGGGCAGCGGGTTCAGAACCCTTGCAGAAGGAGATAAGGTCGAGTTCGAGGTCATGAAGGACCAGAAGGGTTATACAAAGCCACAAAAGTCGTCAAATTATAAATTTACTAAAAAGCACACTCTTATATTTTAAAGAATAATCAATTGCAATAGTTATGGCGTATAAAAATATGGAGTAGTCATTTAAAGTATCGTTATAATTACGACATGAAAGCCCCAATATCTTTTTACCGATATTGGGGCTTTTTGGTTTTAATTTTGAGAAAAATTGGTCCCTTCACAATTCTTTAATGTATTTGTATATTTCGTCTTTCCATTCATTTCTGATAAGATTATGCCGCCCTTGAACTGAAAAGACAATTTGTATATATATTGGTGTGTATGTGTTTGCCATGTATCGCTCCATACGGAGCTTTACATAAACTATATAATTCTATTTTCTATTAATATACCACCCTTATCGGGCTATTCAAATCTCATGCATATAATTCAATAAAAGTGCTTAATGATTTAGTTTTCTAGGTTTTGCTCTCCCCTCTTGGCTGCCGCAATGGATAAAATCAATTTCCCGTTTTAAAAAGTCTATCTTATAGATCTTTACCCTTACAACTTCTCCGATTCTGTACATTTTCCTGCGCCGAGTGCCAACAAGGGCCATGGTTTTTTTGTCTACCTGATAGATGTCATCTGCCAGGGTACGGATGTGGACAAGTCCCTCCAGCAGGTACTTGTTTAATTGAACAAAGAAACCAAATTCCTGAACACCGGTAATGACACCATCAAAGATTTTTCCAACCTCATGTTCAAGGAACCGAAGTAATTTCAGTTTGGTAATTTCTCGTTCTACTTCATCTGCCCTGCGTTCAGTCATGGAGCAATGTACTGCCCAATCGGGTAAACAATTCATCCATGCATGCTGCACTGAAGGAGACGACAACTCACCTGAAAAATATTGGTCCAAAATCCTATGAACAAGCAAGTCGGGGTAGCGTCGTATGGGAGAAGTGAAGTGTGTATAGTGATCCAGCGCAAGGGCAAAGTGCCTTCCTTCGCATGCAGAATAAACTGCCTGTTTCATTGATTTCAGGAGAACGAGATTTACAGTATAGGCCTCTGGTTTCCCACGCACCTTGTCGAGTAATGACTGCAGGTGCCTGCTTTTAAAGGGGTCTATCCTGGTGTGTTCAAGCCCACGGATAAACTCTGCAAATTCCCACATGTCATCTTCCTCTGGTTCAGGATGGACGCGGCACAATAGCGGCATCTTTTTTTCAAACATGAAAGTTGCCACCGTTTCATTCGCAAGGAGCATGAATTCTTCTATTAATTTATGTGAGATATCCCTTTCAACCTTTTCGACGTCCTTGATGTAACCGTGTTCGTCCAATTTTACAGAAATTTCAGGAATGTCCAACTCTAATGCGCCACGCTCCAGGCGGTTTTTAAAGAGCAACTCGGCAAGATGCGCCATGTTCCGCAGCATGTCAGCCGTTTCATCAGATATGTCTATATCTATATCTTCATTATTGAGAATGGCGGTAGCCTGCTTGTATGTCAAACGCTTGGTGACATTAATAACGGAATATCTAATCTCCGCTTTGACAAGATGCCCTTTGCGATCGAGGGTCATAAAAACACTTTTTGTAAGGCGGTTTTCTCCTTCCTTCAGGCTGCAGATATTGTTCGATAATATTTCCGGCAACATGGGAATAACTTCGCCAGGCAAATAGACACTAGTGCCTCGATAGCGAGCCTCTTTGTCAAGCGCCGTGTCGGGTTTTACGTAGTATGAAACATCAGCTATGTGTACGCCCAGATACCAATCTCCATTCCTGTCCTTTTCGAGGGACACTGCGTCGTCAAAATCTTTGGCATCTTCCGGGTCGATGGTAATGATGAGTTTATTGCGCAAGTCGAGCCTGTCCTGGATTTCCTTTTCTGAAACAGCCTGTGGCACATGCTTCGTTTCTTTCATCACTCTTTGGCCAAAGGTGTGGGGGAGTTTGAATTGATAAATAATAGAACGGAGGTCAACCCTGGGGTCTCCTTCCTTTCCCAGCACTTCGGTAACCTCTCCCTCTGGATTAAGATGCCTGGATGGCCATACGGTGATTCGAACGACCACTTTGTCGCCGGATTGTGCGCCCTTTGTAACATCTTCAGCAACATAGATATCCCTGAATAATCTGGGGTCGTCGGGGGCGACAAAGCGCAGTCGTTTTGTTTTTTCGAAGGTGCCCACGACGAATTCATTCGCACGTTTTAATACATTGACGATTTGCCCCGATGTACTTCTTCTTTTTTCTTTCCATTTTCGGGGAATCTGTGCCGTTGCAGGGAGTCGCACCACCACGAGGTCTCCGTGCATGGCGGAACCCATGTCTTCTTCATTGACATAAATATCTTCACCGCCGTCTTCTTTAATCGGAACAACAAAGCCAAATCCACGCGGATTGCATTCCAGGGTACCCACCAGTAAGTGCACCATTTCCGGGTCAGCATACTGTTTTTGCTTGATCTTTACAATCTCACCAGAAAACTCCAGCTCCTGCAAAAGGTTACAGAATTGCCGGTATTCCGTATCACTAACTTGAAAATGCTCTGCCAGTTCAGCAGCCGTCATGGGGCTGTATTTTTTGCTGCGAATAAATTTGAGAATATCGACAGGGTTGATCATCATAATTTTAGATTTGCGATTTCTGCTATTTTTTATAAAGTCGCCGTTCAAACATCTTAACGTATTCTGTCCACGAGCTGGTTGTGTCTTTATGCTCAGTTATTGCCTTTGTTGCCGCATGCACCTTTGCATCCAGATTATCCAGGTAATGCAGGGCAATGGCCTCAGGTGTGCCGGGTTTTACCGGGGAACCCCATTCATATTCCCCGTGGTGGCTTAATATGAGGTGGAAAAGGACGTTGAGAAGGTCAGGAGGAAACCCGTCTATCTTTTGAGCCTTTTCATGGACCATAAGGACACCCGAGATGAGGTGCCCTGTGAGTTGTCCCTCATCGGTATATTGGAAACTGCGCCCGTAGGAGAGTTCCCGAGTCTTTCCGATATCGTGTAAAATGACACCCGTAAGCAACAAATCCCTTTTTATTGTTGGATACTGATTTGAAAAGCCGATTGCCAGTTTGGCAACAGAAAGGACATGCTCCAATAACCCTCCTAAAAAGGCATGATGATATTGTGTAGCGGCCGGTGCGGTAGAAAACACCTTGCAAAAGGATTCGTCAGAAAAAAATGCATGCAAGAGTTTTGAAAGATAGGTGTCCCGAATCGTTTTGATAATCTGTTTGAGCTCATTCATCATCACCGAAATATCTTTTTCCGTGGTCGGTATGAATTCCCCTATCTGCACTTGTGCATCTGCAATGGGAGAGATTTCGTTAATGCGTATTTGCAGGGTACTATTGAAGGTCTCAACGACACCTTTTATCTTTATGAACGTATCCTTATTGAAGCTGTCGCAAAGTTGGGGTGTCGCATCCCATTTCCGTGCTTCAATAGAGCCGGATTTGTCGGCCAATTGCAGATTGAGATACGGTTTTTTTTCCCTTGTTTCCTTGACTTCCTTTTTCAGTACAAGAAATACGTCTTCTACAGGTTCGCCGCTTTTCAGGTTGGATATATATTTTCTGGTCATTTTAAGCATTATTCGATAATAGAATGGATTAAATCACAAGCTATGGGAAATGTTTTCAAGGAATGCACAAAAGGCTTCTATTTCTTTTTTCAGTGTATTTAATATAAAAGGCAACCTTTCAACAAGCCCTTCCATAAATCGCCATTCTAAGGAAAAACCATAGATATTTCGAAAGACGTGGCGAAATCTTAGATATTCACTTAACATTTTTTCGAGTTCTTCAGAAATGACGGGAGGTCTTACACCTTTTATATCCAAAGTCATATCCCTGAGGAGTTGTCTGTGCCAATTGGTTCCTTCTGGAACTCCTCCATTCAGTTCCTTAGCAATTCTTTCAAAGATACGCTCTATACCGCAATAAAAATCATGGAGGATTGAACCGATCGCCCTTAAATCAAAGGTGCTTTTTTCCTTGTCCTCAAGCTTGCCCAAAAGTTCGTTTAGCTCAACATGGCAACGTTCAATATCCTTGAATTCTCTAAGGATTTCGGCTTTTAGTCTTGGAAACTTTTGGCTTTTACTGCCTGGTATAAAAGAGTCGGCCATCAGTGTAAATAACCTCTTTTAAACTACTGCTACACGTTTCTAATGGAACAAGATTAATTTCCCTTCTAAAATAATCCGAAAGAAATGCAAGGGCTTTTATATACAGATGAGGAGAAAGCCCTTCTATCGCTATGTCAATATCGGAACGCTCGTCAAAATTTCCTTTTATTAAGGAACCAAAAAGATATATCTTTTTAACGTCAAATTCTTTGGTAAAGACCCATATGGCGTCTGGCAACTTTAAAAGGATATTATTTCTTTCCCTCTCAAGTGCCATATCCCTTTCCGATAACCGTTTTTTCCATGCTATAAGGTAAGATGTTGTTTCCATAAAGCAATAAATTAGAAAGTGTTCTGATTTTATCGTGAAAAACTTCTATTAATCATTTTCCACGTGTTCTCAAAATTTGCCGATTGCGGAACTTTTACAAGTAGTCATTACCGAGAGGGACATTTTTACGGATTTTACGCAAGTAATGAGTCAATGTCAAGAAGTATAAGTAGTTATCCTGTATTTTTTTATTGCAATAAAATGTTCAACTGATTAATATTTGATAGAATGTTTCCTATCTTTTCTTTTTTAACGACACCGTTTGCAGGCATATAAAATACATGGGTGAATTATTAGAAAAGATTAAAACAAAAAAGGCCAAAATAGGTATCATTGGGCTCGGCTACGTTGGACTCCCCCTTGCACTTGAATTTGTCCGAAGCGGGTATTGCGTAACGGGAATCGATAAAAACAAAGAACGTGTCGAGTCCCTTAACAAAGGCACTTCATATGTAATCGATGTAAAAAGTGAAGATATCGCACAATTTATCGAAAAAGGTCTTTTGTGTGTAACTGACGATGTCAGTGTCCTATCGACTCTCGATGCTATCAGTATCTGTGTTCCAACACCGCTGACAAAGACGAAAGACCCAGACATGTCGTATATCATCAACGTGGGTCAGGAAGTGAAAAACTACATGCATAAGGACCAACTCTTCATCTTAGAAAGCACCACGTATCCGGGTACAACTGAGGAACTGGTATTGCCCATGTTAGAGGAAGGGGGTCTCAAGGTCGGTAAAGACTTCTACCTTGCCTTTTCTCCGGAGCGTATCGATCCTGGTAACAAGCGGTATTCAGTGAAAAATATTCCCAAGGTGATCGGGGGTGTAACCCAGCAATGTACGGAATTGGCGGGTTGTTTATACGGCCATATCATTGAAACGATCATACCCGTTTCTTCCCCAAAAGTGGCAGAGATGGTAAAACTCCTTGAAAATACCTTCCGGAATGTCAACATTGCACTGGTTAACGAAATTGCCATCATGTCGGAAAGGCTCGGCATCGATGTATGGGAAGTCATCGATGCCGCAAAGACAAAACCCTTTGGTTTTATGTCGTTTTATCCGGGGCCTGGCCTGGGTGGGCATTGTATCCCCATCGATCCGCTTTATCTTTCCTGGGTTGCCAAAAAGAACGGGTTTGAATTACGATTCATTGCCTTAGCGGATCAAATAAATAGCTCTATGCCTGAATTTGTTGTGGAAAAGATTACGGATGCACTGAACGATGTGGAAAAGAGCGTAAAGGGCTCGAATATCCATATCCTGGGTGTTGCATATAAGAAGGACGTGGATGATCTGCGTGAATCGCCTGCCCTTGAAATTATGAATATCTTGCGGTCGAAGGGTGCCAGGATAACGTATACAGACCCTTATATTCCCGAGATTAATTATCAAAAACTCAGTATCAAATCAAGACCTCTTTCTAAAGAGGTTTTATCTAAGGTCGATTGTTCTGTGATTGTGACGGACCACAGCAACTTTGATTACAACCTGATTGTTTCCAACTCTAAACTGATTGTCGATACCCGCAATGCCTTGAAAGGTATTAACAAGAAACATATCGTGCGACTCTAACATGACTGACCTGCTTTTTGAAATCGGCACGGAAGAGATGCCCGCCAGTTATATTACACCTGCGCTTAACCAGATGAAGGCATTGTTTACAGAACGCGCAAAAAAACACCGTTTAGAGATGCAGTCTCTTTATTGTACGGGTACGCCCAGAAGATTGACCTTGTTCGTAAAAGGTCTGCCGCAAAAGCAGGAAAGTGTCACGGAAGAAATCCAGGGACCTGCTGCATCAATCGCCTTTGATAAAACTGGAAACCCTACAAAGGCAGGTCTGGGTTTTGCAAAATCTCAGGGTGTCGATATAAATAACCTCCAAATTAAAAATACTCCTAAAGGAGCGTATTGTTTTGCGATCAAAAAGGTAGAGGGGCAAGAGACTTTAAATATTTTGCCGGAAATTTTAACTGAAATTATGAAGAGTATCTCGTTTCCTAAATCCATGAAATGGAAAGGGAATAATTTGTTCTTTGCCCGCCCCATACGTTCGCTCCTCGCACTCTTTGGTGATAAGATTGTTCCTATGGAAATCAATGGGATTAAGGCAGACAAATTTGCCTTTGGGCACCCTTTCTTATCCGGCAAAAGAATCGAAGTTTCTTATGCCGATTGGGACTTATATAAGCAATTACTCAAGCGGGAAAAGGTTGTAGTCGATATGGCTGAGCGGAGAGAGGTGCTAAGGACGAAGATAAATCAACTCATGGCGCCTTATGGTGCGACTATAGACGATGAAGAGTTGCTGGATGAAGTAACTAACCTGGTAGAGTACCCCAATGCCATTGAATGCAGTTTTGATGAAGAATTCCTGGACATCCCCGCCCATGTCATAGAAACGGCCATGAAGGAACACCAGAGATATTTCCCCATAAAGAAAAGAGACGGTAAACTTTTCAATAAATTTATAGCAGCGCTTAACCGCGACGAAAGTAATGCCGATACTGCCATTCAAGGTAATGAACGTGTATTGAGGGCGCGACTCTCTGACGCAAGATTTTTCTGGAAAGAGGACAGAAAAGTTCCGCTTGAAAAACGCCTGGAAGATTTGAAGAACCTAGCATTCCTTGAAAAGTTGGGAAATTATTATGACAAAACAGACAGAATTGCCAAACTTTCCGAGTATATATCACACCGATTAATTGCTTTTAATCAGTTGCCCATAGAAGCTGATGCATTAATTAAACGCGCCGCGCTCTTGTGTAAGGCAGACCTTCTGACCCAAATGGTGGGTGAATTCCCATCGTTACAGGGAATTATGGGACGGGAGTATGCCGAATGGGACGGCGAAGAACCATCCGTTGCCTTAGCGATTGCCGAGCATTATATGCCACGCTTTGCCACCGATAATATCCCTGCTTCAAAGATTGGGGCAGTAGTGGGTCTTGCCGATAAGTTCGATACCATATCCAGTTGTTTTACCCTGGGATTAACACCGACCGGTTCACAGGACCCTTATTCCCTGCGACGGCATGCCTATGGCATTATCCGGATAATAGAGGAGCATGGATTTACCCTGGAACTCAGGCAAGTGCTTTCTAAATCATTAAACTTGCTTCCCATGTTTTCACAAAGAGAACTTCACTATTATCCAGAGATACTCAATAAGTTAATACCCGATATAAAAGAATTTTTCAGAGATCGATTATTCCACATAAATGTTGAAAGAGGACATCGCTACGACCTGGTGAATGCCGTCTTAAATGCAGATGCAGGATTTGATGATATCTACGATTTTTTCCAAAGGTTAAAGACCTTATCAAATGTCTCAAAAGAGGAGTGGTGGCCGGATCTGGTTACTGTTGTCGAAAGGACATTTAATATCGGTAAAAAGGCAAATATCAGTGGATCGGTAAATGAACGTCTATTTACTGAAGCAGAAGAACATAAATTATGGGAGATTTTTAAAGGGAATGAGACGGCCATTCGGAAACAGGTAGATGAGAAAAGATACGAAGAAGCCTCCCGCACATACTATGAGGTCTTTGCCAAACCCGTCCATATCTTCTTTGACAGGGTATTTGTGAACGTTGAAGATGAAGCCGTTCGAAACAACAGGTTGCTGCTCATCAAGTCGATTAACGAATTGTACTCCCGGAAGATAGCCGACCTTTCTCAAATGAATATATCCGGTGACAAACCTCAGGGGAGTTCGGTTCCAAAGTGACAGGACAATTATATTTGCAGTAACGATACAAAAAACAGGCAAATCGGCGTTGTCCAAAAGGTTTTCACGTTAAATTTAATGTCTAGAAATTTCAAATTTGCGGTTGTAGAGCGAAGAGACTCTTCGCTCTACATTGGAAAAGTAGCCGAAGGCCTTCTTTATTATAAAACTATTTATCCCTATTTTGAGAGAGCGAGGTTTCATATATGAAAAACGTAGAATTTTCTGTAGAAGGAAACATGCTTACCACAAAAATAGACCTATCAAAAGAGTTCGGTCCCTCTTCGTCCGGCAAGAACATCATTGTCGCATCAACGGAAGGAAACGTCACCATTCCCAATCGTGAAGAAAAGATCGGCCTGAACGTGTATCGCAAAAAGTAGAGGAAAACCTTTTGAGGGTTACCGATGATTATATTTCAATTGAATTTTGCCATTCTTTTTGTAAATTTTTCTTAAGCTTATCATGAGACTTATCAATAATGCTATCCAAGTACTGAAGACTCACCGTCCTCAACCTCTGGACCTCGATTCGTTTCCTGAATAGTTTCGGAATGTCTTTATAAATAAGCCAATTGGCAATAAAAGGGGATAAGAAAAAGCCGTCTTTAAGGTCTGTAAAGACCGTTTTGATTTCGCTGAGACCGTATTTGAAATAATATTTAAACAGGTAATATGCCGGATAATTCTTAAATATTACCCATTGTTTGTTACGGTAACCGGTATAACGAAGCTTTAAACTCTTCCTGCTATGGCTGGCCGTCCCGATGTGATAAACAATGGCAGTTGGGACATAGAGGCACTGAAAGCCTGCCAGTTGCGCCCGAAAGCTCAGGTCGACATCTTCAAAAAATGCCCAAAAGTCTTCGTCAAAGAGTCCGACCTTTTCAAATAATTCCTTGCGATAGATAGCAGCACCTCCCGATGCGCCAAAGACAAATGATGGTTGTTGGTAGTACTCAACAGCCTCTCCTTCACCCCTCTTATAAGCCCTGCCCCAGGATGAAAAACCCATCCCCGCACAATCAACAAGGTTTCGGTTGTTGTAATTAATCATGAGGGAGGCGCAAAAACCGACGCCCTTATAACTTTCCAACGCCTGATTCAATTCCATGAGCCAATCTTTATCGGTCTCTGTATCGTTGTTGAGGAGGGCGATATATTGTCCTCTCGCCTGCCGTATACCTTCGTTCACGGCCGATGCAAAACCAACGTTCTTTTCCAATGCGATAATTCGGGTGTGGGGATAGTGAGTTTGAACAAATGACAGGGAATCATCGCTGGATGCATCATCCACGAGTATTATTTCAAAATCGGTATAGATCTGTTCCTTAAGAGAAGACAAGCAGGCTTTCAGGAATCTCCTGCCGTTATAGTTGGGAATAATGACGGATATTTTGGGCATTTTTCTATAACCTAAATCCTGTTTATCTTGTTCAATAAAAGCTCTTTGCGAGGAAGATGCCGTGGCACATCCAGACCGATCGCAAAGACCCTTTTCATTATAAAAGATTATGCGTAGAAAAAAACAGAGGGTCTTCTAAGTTTTGTGTGGGTAAATTTTCATAATTCTGGTAAGAATGACGATAGTATTTTAAGTTTGAGATATT
>JBKBTA010000257.1:0-3215 GCA_046291035.1 Candidatus Brocadia sp. | reverse complement strand
GGCAAAATCTGGACTACGCGAGGGCGGATCAACCATTGCGTTGGACCTCTTTGGGTCAATGACACTTGGATCTCTCCCTCTCTCAAGAAAACAGGTGCGAACCAGCCTTTCATGCCTTCTTACCCTGTTTTACTTGATTAGATTGCCGGTGATCAGTCTGTCATTATATTTCTCACTCTTCCTCCATACGCTTAAAGATATTGCCGCTACCTTACGACATACTGCATTATAGGCATTGTCATGACTGATACCTTTCAACCGCAAGGTATCGTAATAGTTCCTTAAACCGCTCTTACCCTTTAAGACCGAATGCCCTGCCATCTTGAATACGCATTTTAATATCCGATTCCCCCCAAATCTTTTCACCCCCTCTTTCATCCGTCACATTGAATGTACATGTTGACGAATGTGCATCCAATCCTATATACTTTATCATACAGCCTCCTTCCCAAGGTTTAAAGACTTACCACCTTCATTGGTGGTCTAAAGCCTTTATGATATTTAATATCACAAAAGGTTATTGCCTGTTCAAGGCTTTTTAACCTCCTTGGAAGGACGCTGCTTTTTCATATTACCATTGCAAGGGCGTTAGCCCGAAGCAATCGTTCAACTGAGCTCACGTGAAGTCTCCTGTGCATGGATTGCTTCGCAGAGTTTATACAGAGTAATGCGAATATCCTCGATGTGATTGGCAAAAGAGTAAGAGGGTTATTTCTTCTATTAGAAGACATGCTGAAAAATCAACAAAAAGCAGAGTAAACATTCATGAGCTACAGGCTTACAAAAGAACATGAAAATATATCACCCTCCCTTAATTCTTAGTTTATTCTAGTCAAGGGAGGAAAAGTTCCCTCGTCCCTTGTGGGAGAGGGTCTGGTAAGGGGCATTTTCGTGCGAACACCCTGTAGTAATTACTCAAAGTAGCGAAGTCTTTAATGATACGACAGTCACATTTCTTATAGCTTATTTCTTCTTCCAATTCACGTGAAACACACCCGGCTGGTCAATCCTCTCAAAGGTATGTGCCCCGAAATAGTCGCGTTGGGCCTGAATGAGATTGGCCGAAAGACGTTCCGAGCGGTACGCGTCAAAGTAGGCTAGTGAGGCGCTCATGGCAGGTACCGGGATACCCAAGTCGATGGCGGTCTTAACTGCAAAACGCCAGGCATCCTGCCGACTATGGATGACCTGTCTGAATTCGTCATCCAACAGCAGATTGGCCAGGGCCGGATTGCGACGGTAGGCATGCATAATATCATCCAATAATCTGGCACGGATGATGCACCCGGCACGCCAAATACGGGTAATCTCACATAAATCCAGACCATAGCCATACTCCAACGAGGCTTTTTTGAGCAATGCCATGCCCTGCGCATAGGAACAGATTTTTGATGCATACAGTGCAGCCCGTACCGATTCAATGATTTTTTGGCGGTCACCGCTATAGGTACCCTTCGGGCCGGAGAGGATTTTAGAGGCAGTCATCCTTTCTTCTTTCATGGAGGAAAGAATGCGCCCATCCACTGCTGCCGTAATAGTGGGAGTAGCAGCGCCGATATCGAGGGCGTTTTGACTTGTCCACTTGCCAGTACCCTTTTGCCCAGCCTTATCCAGAACCAGATCAACCAGTGGTTTTCCGGTTTTGTCATCCATTTTGCAAAAGATGTCGGCAGTAATTTCGATAAGAAAAGAGGAAAGTTCTCCGGCGTTCCAGTCATGAAAAATCTGATGAAATTGCCCTGGTAAGGGATTGATGGCAGCCTTGAGCAAGGCGTAACTCTCTGCAATGAGTTGCATATCGCCGTATTCAATGCCGTTGTGTACCATCTTGACGTAATGACCCGCACCGCCGGGACCAATATAAGCCACGCACGGCGCACCATCAACTGGAGCTTTTGCAGCGATAGCCGTCACCAGTGGCTCAATAATAGTATAGGCTTCTTTGGTGCCACCCGGCATCAGACTAGGACCGTGACGGGCACCTTCCTCACCGCCTGATACACCCATGCCAATGAAGCACAGGTTAACTGATTCCAATTCTCTTGCTCGCCGCTCGGTGTCGGCAAAAAACGAGTTGCCTCCATCAATGATGATATCACCTTCATCCAGCAACGGTTTTAGCTGATTGATAACGTCATCAACCGGTCCACCCGCCTTGACCATGATCTGGATGATGCGGGGACGTTCCAGGCTGTCGACAAACTCTTCAATCGTGTATGTAGCAGTGATACTCTTGCCTCTTGCCTCACCTGCCATAAATTCATCGGTTTTTTCTGAGGTACGATTGAAAACCGAGACGCGAAAACCATGGTCAGCGGCATTCAAGACCAGGTTTTGCCCCATAACGGCCAGTCCAATGAGTCCAAATTGGTTTTTTGACATAACAGTCCCCCTTCTTGCGTTAAGGCAGTTAAAACATTAAATCAGACCTTCTACGGCTTTATCGATAGCCCGCGAAAACCTCTCCTGATAGGCTCAGAAATTATCCCTTTTTCGCGTTTTTTCCATGTATTCCATGGGTTTAACTAACTTTGAAATTCCACTTGTGGTTATCTAATATAGGATTACAATGTATTATTACCATAAATCTACGAAAAGTTATATGCAATTTTTTTGAACCATAAAGACACCCGAAGATTGAAAAGGCAGTAATTTCAATCGAGCCACAAAGACACGAAGGGGAGTATATGAGCTTTACACAAGGAAATTCCCTTCCTTTAATTCAACTGATTATTGAAAAAATCGATGCCCTGGGAATTAAATCCACAGAGTCGTTTGTTCAAAGAAGCATAGAAATACCAAAACCCGTCAAAAAACCTTTAGATTTAGCCCCGTTGATTGAGCACTCCTTATTGAGACCAGAAGCAACACGCAAGGACATACTGAGACTTTGCAATGAGGCGAAGCAATTCTCCTTTCGTGGGGTTTGTGTGAATCCTGTATTTGTGGAAGAAGTTTATAAGCAATTAGTGGGGACGGATTGTCTGGCTGTTACTGTTGTGGGGTTCCCTTTAGGAGCCAATTTAACGACAACTAAGATTGAGGAGACGAGGCACGTTATCCAACTGGGGGCGGATGAGGTGGATATGGTCATTCCACTGGGTGCATTGAAAGAGGATGATTACAGGACGGTCTATCAGGATATCCGTGCAGTTGTTGAAACGGCGGGATCAATCCCTGTGAAAATAATTATCGAGGCAGGTCTTCTGAAGGAA
>JBKBTA010000256.1:0-3233 GCA_046291035.1 Candidatus Brocadia sp. | reverse complement strand
TGGATCTGCATGACAGGTACAAGTATGGAGACGTCCCAACGGTCTGTTATTCCATAGGTGCCATAAAAAGAAAATAGATTACTCTTCACATCCACATCAAAGTCCAGCTGAAGTAGATTTTTATCTTTTTGTTTTTCGTCTAAGAATACAGTAGACTTTAAATTGTCCAAATCCCTTCCTTCCAGGGTAGAAAAGTTAATGTAGGTATAAGAAAAACCAATGTTTAACTTTCCTTTTCCGAGTGTAGGAGCCCTTTCAGCAAAAATAGGCCCAAGACTGTCTGTCGTCCTTATAAATACCTCTAATTCGCTATCGTACTGGAAGGTAAAGCCACCACTTGTTGAACTTACCGGGAACTCCCCCTTTTCGGTATTTAACACTGAATTTAGATTTTGAATTTCAAGAATTGAATCTAATGGTACCTGAACGGTTGTAACTACATCTACCCCACCAGTTTCTCTTTCCTTTTCAAAAACCTTCGTTACAGGGATGCCGTTTCCACCATATAATGTAGTTAGTAAATCTGACAGACTGTTGGCTAAACTAGTAGTTGCAAAACGAATAACTATGAATAAAGTGACAAGTACGATTAATAGGAATCTTGTTACCATGAAAATATGGCGTATCCAAAATACTATGAATACTGGACGAATACCTATAATACTTAGGTATTACCCTTGAAAAGTCAACAAAGTTTTTGGAATAGAAAATATGTATACAGGGTGGCACGGACAAACACTGTTTGTCCGTGCTGAACTTGCACGAAGTTGTTTGAGAATCATTTATTTGGAAATGCTTATTTACAGGAGGGTGTTCCGTAGACTTTCCATTCAAAAACAACAGGGTTGGATTGTTGTCCCTTGCATCGTGCTGAAGGAGAAATTTTCCTTATACGGATGGCTTTGGTGGTTATGGGTTTTGCGAACGAATATTCGATGTCCCCTATCTCTCTTACAAATTCATCGTCTGTAATCCACGTGACTTCGTCTGCATCTAAATACTGAACTAATCCATTGCCAAGGTTTCTACCCGGATCTATATAGAAGGGGTCATCTGAATCTTCACCGCAACTTTCATTACAATCTGTTGTCTGAATAGTCATTCTTGTGAGTGTAACAGCCTCGTTCCAATCTAGTCGAATCCAGGCATTCTTCTTTTGCCCGATCTCATTTCGTGTCCTTATCCAATGATAGGTGCAATTATCCTTTTCTTTACCGTCGTTCATCATTTTTGGACCGAAGTTATCAATGCCGCCACCACTACTGGAGGCTACTGCACAGGGTGCGATATTTGAAACGACGGTAATAGGTATAGAAGTTAATAAAGAATTTGCGGTAAAAGTTATTGTTGCGATTCCGTTGGATATGCCAGTGATCGTGAAGGATATTTGCCCATTTGAGTTTGTCTGTCCTTTGTTCGGCGTAACTGTGGCAATCGTTTCTTTATTACTTTTTGCGACAACCGTAACGTCACTGAGAGGATTTCCCTGCTCATTGAGAATTTTCACGGTAGTGGTACCACTGTTCTGAATATCCAGAATAAACGAATCGGGACTGACACTCATACTATCCGAAAAGGTAATTTGACAAAATACGAGGGTAAAAATGAATGGCATAAGGAGAGTATTATATCTATACATCATAAGAAGGGTACCTCGATTTATTTTGTAAGACGGTTATTGATTTGTTCCCGCAAATGATCATATGTTATGGTAATGTTAGTCCGCAAATACTCATATTTAGTGGTAATATTATCCAAAATGTTCCTAGATTTTGGGGTTTGCTTCGCCAATTCAGGGATCTTTTTGGTAATCTTCCATGTGTCATGTTCTTTACGAAGGATTTTGGCTATTCTGGGTAAAACCTTTTTGTGACGGTTGCCACGTTCATCAGTCCACTCATCTGTCCTGTCAAAACTGACAGTGGCCTGGCTGTTATCATCGTTTACCTCAATTACTTCATTTTGAATGGAGACCTTAACATCGTGAACGTACTGGTAATGCTCTCGGAGTTTATTTTCTTCCTTTTCAGAAGATATATGCCCAAACTCTTTTAATGTCTCTATATCTCCTTCTTCCCACGCCTTTTTATACTCTAGCAACCAGCTCTGAATTTCTCTTTTTACTGTTTCCTTTGAATCCTGTTTTATTATCGCCTCTTTTGTACTGTTACTAATAGCATATTTTTGAATATTGTCAACAGTGGTATCTGAATATTTATAACTCGTAGTATTCTTTTCATCAGCAATACGACCCAAATTCCCTGCATTAGTGGAATGTGGAGTCTCGACAGTTATTTTATCCCTGACAGGATCTTGATACCCCTTATATTTATTCGGTTCTTCACCTAAAATTATTTCTAAACCATTGTCCTGATCTTGGATTCTCTGCTTTGTAGTGTTATCATTTTTTTGAGACAGGTCTGTTTCCCTGTAGGTATTACGAATATGGATGCTATTACGTGGGATTGTGGGGTTTTCTTTGTATTCTTTTGGTAAAAGGAATAGGTAGATTGCCAGTGGAATTGATAGGAAGGCAGGAATTATAATAAGTAAATTATTTTTGGAATAATGCCCGAAATGTAATCTGCTCCTACATTTTCCTCTCTGTAATAATGATTTGAGTTCGTCTATTGATTGAGGTCTCTTATCCGTATTTTTTTCCAGGCAATAGAATATAATGTTTTCAATGTATTTTGGAATCTTTAAATTTTTATGGAATTTCCGGAAAGGTTGAGGCTTTTCATTTAAATGTTTGTTCATTAATGAGATTTGATCCCCCCGAAACGGGGTCTCTCCCGTCAGCATTTCATACATAATTATTCCCAGAGAATATATATCTGTCCTTTCGTCACACTCACCCCGCCATTGTTCGGGTGCCATATAAAGGGGCGTTCCAACGATACTTCCTGTCATGGATACATTATCATGATCATGTGCCCGCAGCTTTGCTATTCCAAAATCTAAAACTTTTACAAAATCCTTTAACTCTCCAAATTTTGTTAGCATAATATTTTGGGGGGTAATGTCCCGATGTATGATTTTCCTGGGATGTTTGTGTGCAGCCGATATTACATCGCAGACCTGGTAAATAACATTCAACATTCTTGCGACATCGAATGGGCCGTTGTTCTTTATAGTTTCTTTCAAATTTTTGCCATGGATAAATTCCATGGCCATGTAAATTGTACCGGTTGCATCCCGGTCAAAGTCGTATAGGTGGATAGCATTGGGAT
>JBKBTA010000255.1:0-3239 GCA_046291035.1 Candidatus Brocadia sp. | reverse complement strand
ACTACATTGTTGAAAGTAGCCGAAGGCTTAATTAACGGACTCAATTCTTAATCGTTTCAGAAAGACCGTGAAATATGGGGAGTTTAGAAGGGGTACGTGTCATGATAACCTCCGGGCCAACGAGAGGTTATATAGATGCCGTAAGATATATTAGCAATAAATCCACAGGCAAGTTGGGGACTGTAATTGCGACCGAACTCCTGAAAGGCGGCGCTTCTGTAACGTTCATTTATGGGATGGGAAGCTGCTTTCCGGATATTGCTTCACTAGAGAAAGATTGTGCCAGACGACTAACACTTATTGAGATAGAGACAATAGATGACTTATTAACTACGGTCCAGGAAAAACTGAAAGGCACTTCATTTGATGTCATTGTACATGCCATGGCAGTGCTTGATTACACTCCGGAAACGCCAAGCAGAGGCAAGATACCTTCAAATAAAGATAAACTGGTAGTTACCTTTGTAAAGACACCAAAGGTGATAAAGTTGATAAGGAAGTTATGGCCACATGCCTTTTTAATAGGGTTTAAATTAGAGGTGGGATTATCACAAGATGCGCTTATTGAAAGGGTGCATGCGTCCTTGATAGAAAACGGTGCGGATTTAATTGTTGCCAACAATCAGGATGAAATTACGGGAGGGAAGCACCGGGCTTATTTAATTGATTCACATAAAAAGGTCGAATCCAGATGTGAGACCAGGCAAGACATTGCGGAAAATTTGGTGAATATAATATTAAAACAAATGTTCCGTAACGACTTGAATTTAAATGTTTACGGATAAACAAAGACAATATAAGTAAAAATTTGTATTTAAAAGTTGCCGAGGGCCTAACTTAGGCCGTTCACCCTAGCAAAGGTAAAATGGAAAAATGCCTATTCCTTTATCAAGCCAAGTTGTGAAACTATAGTGAATATATTCGCATCATTTATATAACCAGGGTCGTATTGCAACATTTGGAGGAGGTGTTCCCTGGCTTTTTGCCTGTACCCTTTCGCAAAGTAGATCATACCGATATTCTTGTGTGCGCTGGCGTTTTTTGGATCGTATCTTATGGCCAACAAAAACTCCTGCTGTGCTTTATCGAATAACCCCTTTTGGCAATAGACTGCCCCAAGGTTATTGTGGGCATTGGCGTGGTTAGGTTGCAATTCAAGGGCATGGTTGAGTTCAGATGCCGCCTTGTCTAAATCACCTTTTTCGGTATATACATATCCCAGGTTACTATGCACTTCTGCATAGTCATTATAGACTGCTATTGCCTTTTTATACTGGGCTATGGCCTCGTCTAACATACCCTTTTTAATATATGCGCTGCCGAGGTTGTTAAAGACCTGTGGATTATGCATGCCCATACTGACCGCTTTCTGAAAATACGTGATGCCGTTATCCAGCAAACCTTTTTTAATACAGGCATTCCCGAGATTATAGTAAGCCTGCGGGAATACAGGTTTATATTTTATTGCCTCAACATACTCAGCAATTGCCTTGTCGATGAGTCCCTTGTCTATGTACATCGTTCCCAGGCTGTTGTGCCCTTCGGGATAGTTTTGCTTCAACCTGACCGCTTCTTCTAGTTCACGAATAGCCCTGTCCAATTTTCCCTGTTTGTAAAAATAATTTCCCAGGTTATTATGCGCATCGTAATTCTGGGGTTGTTCTTTCAAAATAGTTGTCCAAAAGGTAAACTCGTTCTGCCAGTCTCTGTTTCTTAAAATAGTCCTTGTGGTGAAAGAAATGCATAACATTACCAGGAGGGGTAAAAAGATGAACTTGTTCAATACCGTATTGCCAGGTAAAAACCTCTTTGCCCCGGCAGATTTTTTTGCCTTTTCTTCGGAAAGCCCCTTTAGTGCCCCCGGTTTATAAGGGGATTGAGGTGTATTGCCAGGTAATCGGACTGTCAGCTTGCCTAACAAAAGTCCACCCATAACGGTACAAAATCCAATAACAGGAAAATAGAGGTAGCGTTCTGCTATAATATGTCCGATGGGTACAATGTTTAAAACAGGTAGTAGCGCAATAAAAAAGCATAGCATAAACAGGCTATATATCCGGTGTGTCCGTGCTGTATTGCCCTGTAAAAACGGCTTTTTCCCCATAAACCCTTTGAGTGGGGTCAGGGATCGTAGCTCTGTGGGCAGCCCTTTAACTCCCGTCACTCCTTCCCCAACCCCTGCCTCCTGCCCCCTATTTATAGTCTTGAAAATGATAACGCCCACAGCGGTAAGGAGAAAAACACTTGTGATGAAGGAGAGATCGGAGACGGATAAGACCGGGGCAATCGTATAATCAGCACTCAGACGGAACGGGAAAAACATAAGCTTTACATAGGTAGCCAGGACCTTGGTCATCGTCATGAAATTTATCGCGATACTTCCCTTTAGATAGCCAGGGGATACTTCTAACGGGTTTTTTAAGATGACAAAGCGAACAAACAAATAAAAAAAACTTATCAGGATGTATCCAGCATACCAGGTGATAAAATCTTTAACCTCCCTCGATTTTGTAGGACTAACGGCATCGTAGCCATTTGAGTGTAAAGGAAAAACCGGATTTGCTGTTCCCTTTCCAACGGAAGGTGTCGAGGGTAAGTATTCCCGTTTGCATAAGAACCAATAGAAAAGGATAAATAACGGCGTAACGATAGCCGTTTCTTTGGAAAACAGTTCTATCAGGTAGGTTATAAGGGCCAGTGCATAATAAATTATCATGCGCCATTGAGTCGCGGATCGGTTTGGTTGTCCGTTGTTTGTCCATATTTTTTCTTGCTGCGGAGGTGAGATAGTGGGTGTGTTTGGGTATGGAATAAGATATCTTTGGGTGGATTTAATCAGACAAAGACACGATAAGAGGGAAAATAGGGCAACGAAAATATCTTCGCGGTAACTAATGGCATTTACGGCTTCTGTTACGCATGGATGGATTGAAAATATAATGGCCGAGAGCAATGCAACTGAACGCATCCTTGTAAGGTGTACCAATAACGCGTACAAGAGAATGCTATTTATCGTATGAAGGACGATATTGGTCAGATGATATCCGAAGGGGTTGAGATGCCAAACCGCATAGTCTGCAAAATAACTGAGGGTAACAACAGGGCGATAGCTTAATTCGCTGGAAAGGTGAAAATAATCTTTGCTAAAAATTTTTGGAATATTATGGAGTGACCGTATGAAATAGTTTTCTTCGATCACGCCGATATCATCGTAAACAAACCCGCTGTGAAGTGAATTA
>JBKBTA010000254.1:0-3245 GCA_046291035.1 Candidatus Brocadia sp. | reverse complement strand
TCCGGATTATACAGTCTGTATAATCCGACCTACAACCTGTCGACGGGACTTCGGACACCGTGACCGCCTTTGTTCAAGACATGGGTGTAGATCATCGTTGTGCTGACGTCTTTGTGGCCAAGAAGTTCCTGTATGGTGCGAATATCATAACCGGCCTCAAGCAAGTGCGTAGCAAAGGAGTGACGGAATGTGTGGCAGCCAGCGTGCTTGACAACACCCGCTTTGCGGATTGCTTCCTTGACTGCCCGCTGAAGAATCGGTCTCGTGGGTATGATGTCGCCCTTCTTCATCGGTCTTTGTGTTCTTCCATCGGGTTTCCTGTGGGAAGACCCATTGCCAGCGCCACTCGCGAGAAGCGTTTGGATACTTCCGATCCAGTGCGTCGGGCAATGGAATCCTGCTATAGCCGTCGCGCAAATCTTTCTCATGTATTGCCTTCACCTTTTGCAGATGCTCTTAGAGCGGTTTCTTGAGCGATTTCGGCAGTATCGTCACACGGTCCTTCGCTCCCTTGCCGTCCCGAACCGTAATTTCATTTCGGGAAAAGTCAATGTCCTGAATCCGCAGGCGAAGACATTCCATCAGGCGCAGCCCAGTGCCATACACAAGTGAGGACATCAACCACTTGTCATCTGTAAGGTTCGACAGTACAGTTTTCACTTCGTCGCTGGTCATAACCACTGGCAGGCGTGTGGGCTTGCGGGCACGGATGATCTTGCCGAGATCGCCGACTTCGCGACCGATCACGTGGCGATAGAGGAACAGTAAGGCTGAAAGTGCCTGGTTTTGCGTAGAGGCGTTTACCTTTTCCTTCAAGTCGAGATGGGCGAGGAAGGCGTTGACTTCAGGCCCAGCCATTTCCGCAGGATGACGAATCTTGTGGAAAAAGATGTACCGCTTGACCCAATGACAATAAGTCTGCTCCGTGCGACTGCTGTAATGACGAGAGCGAAGGGCTTCACGAAGACAGTCCATGAGTTTCGGCTTCCTGTCCGTTTCCGATGCGTCTAATGGACATTTGATGGTTCTGTTCGAACTTGTTGTTGCGGAGCAAGCTTCCTGCACGGTCTTCACTCCTTGACAAAGTCAAGATGATAGGGAATTGCTTTCCTTTGAAAGGGATGATAATACAATAATGAAGAAGATGCAAGCTTTTTTTGGTTTTTTCTGGAGGGATGAACGGGAAGGAATTTCTCCTTGTTGGCCGATACTAGGTATTTTTAGCAAATTCTTGTATCATATTTTGTGCCCATTTTGAGCTACAATTAATCAAAAGGGATAGAATTAATATGTTTTTACATCCGTTCTGGTGCTTGCATCCCAAGGATATGAAGGCCGTTCTTTATGACCTGACGCGTAGCATCCACCAGTAATATTCTTGCCTTTGTCAGTTCCTCATCATCCGACAGAACACGGTGGGCATTATAAAACCTGTTCAGGTTACCGCAAATGTCAATAAGGTAATTGCAGATCAAAGAGGGTTCATAAAACTCGGCCGCCTTCAGGATAACAGTGGGGAATTGGCCTAAATTCTTAATCAGGATAACGGTTTCGTCTTCTTTCAATAATTCAAAATGTATGTCTGCTGTCACAGGCTTCCCGTATTTCCTCAGGATACTGCAAAGGCGGGCATGGGTATACTGGATATAAGGACCTGTTTCACCCTCAAAATTCAGTACCTCATCCCAATCAAAGACCACGTCTTTACTGCGTTTCGTGCTTAAATTAGCAAAAATAACAGCACCAATTCCCACATCCTTAGATACGGACTCTTTATTTTCTAACGAAGGATTCTTCTCTTCAATAATTTTTTTGATCCGTTCGACGGCTTCGACTAGAAGGTCTTCCAGTAAAACGACTTTTCCCTTGCGGGTAGACATCTTACCGTCTTTAAATTTCATGAGACCAAAATCCACATGCACACAACGATTCACCCAGTCGTACCCCATCAACTCTAAAACCTTGAAAAACTGATGAAAATGCAGTTTTTGCTCAGAACCGACCACGTAAATCATCTTATCAAAGTCGTATATTTTCTTCCTGTATTCTGCAGCTGCAATATCACGGGTGGCATAGAGTGTGGTATCGTCTTTTTTCCGCAAAAGACACGGGGGCATGTTGTAAGGCTCTAAATCAACAATCAATGCCTGTTCACTAACCCTGGCAAGACCTTTTTCTTTGATCCTCATTATGGTATCTTCAACCATGGTGTTATAAAAACTCTCACCGACGAAGGCATCGAAGTGTATCCCAAGCATATCATAGATCTTCTGAAATTCTTTTAAACTGATGTCCTTGAAGTGTTGCCAGAGTTCTTTTGCTTCAGAGTCTCCGGACTCCAGCTTCTTGAACCACGCCCTTGCTTCATCTTCTAAGCCAGGATTTTTTTCTGCCTCCTGATGAAATTTTACGTAAAGGTTATTCAGGTCGGTAACCGTGTAAGACTTATGGGCATTTTCAGTTCCCCACTTTTTATAAGCAACAATCAATTGCCCAAATTGCGTACCCCAGTCGCCAAGATGATTGATTCCAACGCAGGTATATCCAAGGGCTTTATAGATATGGTAAATTGCGTTCCCGATCAGTGCAGACCGGAGGTGGTGAACGGCAAGGTGTTTTGCAATGTTTGGGGAAGAGAAGTCGATAACGACCGTCTTTCCTTTGCCGATGCTCTTATTACCATATTCATCGCGTTCTTCAGAGATTGTTTTCAGCGTTATCTCTGACAATATTACTTTGTTCACGAAGAAGTTTATATAAGGGCCAACGGCCTTTATTCCTGTAATTCCCCTTAGTCCCCCTTTAAAAAAAGGGGATTCGGGGGCGTTTTCATTGATAAAGGTCTGAAGTGTTCCGGATAGTTCCGTAGCGATGATATTGGGGGCTTTTTTCAGGGTTTTTGAGAGACTATAGCAGGGGAAGGCATAATCACCCATTTTGAAGTCAGGTGGTATCTCAATGAGTTTCTTGATTTCATCTTCCTGAAGGTTTGTTTTTTCTTTTAATAAAGATACGATATTCTTTATAAAATAATCCATAATGTCAAGGAATTTCAAATACCCCACATAATCCCCTCGTTTACGGGGGGAAAATTGCCAAAGGCCTAATTTGATTTTGCAAAAAAGTGTAATATCCTGTCAAAATGAAAGAAGTATTTACTAAGTAATGCCCTAGCGCAGCTACGCCGCAACCAAAAAGATGAAGCAGGCAGAACACAGTTGGCAGTAGGCAAAAAGTGATACATT
>JBKBTA010000253.1:0-3255 GCA_046291035.1 Candidatus Brocadia sp. | reverse complement strand
AATGTATCACTTTTTGCTTACTGCCAACTGTGTTCTGCCTGCTTCATCTTTTTGTTTGCGGCGTAGCTGCGCTAGGTAATATTATTTAAAGGCTATTCGAAATAATAAGGGAGTGTTAAATTTATGGCATATTATATTACTGAAAAATGCGTGGGTTGTGGCGTATGTTCGAAACAGTGTCCAACGTCAGCCATTTATGGCAAAATAAAAGAAAGGTTCCTAGTCAATACCGCAAAATGCATAGGATGTGGCGTTTGTGGAATGGCGTGTCCTTCTGCTGCAATTATTGACCCAAAGGGGGAAACCTGCATCAGGGTAGGTCTCAAGGAAAGACCGAAGCCAGTTTTAGATACGGAATTATGCTCGGGTTGTGGATATTGTGTGAGTATTTGCCCTTTCGATTGTTTAAAAATGCAAGGGGATAATCTACTTTCCGCCAATAGTTGGTATCCAGTTCTCATAAAACCAGGGAAGTGTGTAAGTTGCGGCCAGTGTGCAGCGATTTGCGCCAAAGAAGCTTTAGATATGCAAAAGGTAGCGAAAGCAGAGATGGCAGTATGTTAAATAACCGCCTTTTTGGTTAGATGTTGACTTTTTGTCATCAAATGGATGAAAGTTTAAAGAAATATATTAAGTAATGCAAGGTATATTTATATAATCAAATTGAATGAAAGGAGATTGAAAAATGGCTATCGGTTATGATGGAACACAATTAGGTGGTTATATGGGAGTGCTTGACAATCTCATAGAAAGATACCGGAAAAATGATCCTGCTGTTACTAAAGAAGTATTTCAACAACTTTATAATGATTTAAGAGCAACCCGATCCAAACATCCTAATGCTAGTTTTGAGGAAAAATTTCCCCTTGAAGGTAAAAGTAGTATCCTTGGTTTCCCACCGATGACTGAAGTGCAGTTCATGGCGTTAGAATCAAAGATAAAAATGCAAATCCTGAGCGCATGATTAAAACATCGTCTCGGTTTTTGAAACTTAAGCTGTTTGCTGACAGTTTAATTTTGTCTTTATATTCAAAGGAAACAATGTTCTATTGGAATCGCAAACCAGGTATATATGTACACATGTGAAAAAAGGACGCAAAAATTACATGAATTCAGGCGGTGCATTGAAAAAAAATTGGAGAGATATGGCGATGGTATAGACTTCGAAGTGAGAGAGGGATTTTCTGATTTTGCCGAAGGGAAAGTTACAGTTATTTTAAAGAAAGGGTCTGTAAATGTAAACCGAGTCACCTCGTATGACGAAATTGAGGATATACAAAAGGTCGAATGGATTGAAAAAATGCTACAGGCATTTGATTGTTGATTTATGCTGGATAAAGAACCGATGTAATTTTATGGGGATATGATTTTAATGCAAAAGGCGTTGATGTTTGACTCAGAAAAATGTTCTTATTGTAAAAAGTGCATTACGGCATGCGATGTTGAGAACGGTTTGAACGGCCAGTGGCGTCGAAATGTGATGATATTAAAAGAAACAAATACTTTTGAGCATGGCGGCAAATCTCCCTGGCACCAGAGTTGTCATCATTGTGAAAACCCTGCCTGCGTGTCTGCCTGCCCTCGCGCGGGTTTGGCAATTACCAAAAGGGAAGACGATGGAATCGTTACCGTTAACCCCGAACATTGTACGGGGTGCAGTCTTTGTGTCACAGCATGTCCTTTTGGACTGATTAAACTGAGCACACGCAGAAATTCGAAGGGGCAGTTTGTAGCGGATAACTGTACACTCTGTTTGCACCGTCATGGGAAGAAGGATAATGGGCGATTAGAGAATTTGCCGGCCTGTGTTGTTTCGTGTCCAAGGGGCGCGCTTGAGTTCGGCAAGCGGACGGAACTCCTTGCCCGTATGAGACGTCGTGGAAGAGAAGAATTGCCCAGTGAACATCAGGAACTCAGACCTTCAACAGTCTACGTCAACATAAGAAGAGTTACGAAAATTATTGTAACGTCCTAACGCAGAGTAGGAAACAGGCGCATAGTGATAAGATGGCCGATTTATGATTTGTTTAAATCAAGCACAATATCGTTTAGGTGTCTGCGCAGACACCCATATAATCTCTATGTTTTCTGTTACCCCTCTAAAATTCCGTATGTCGGATTTTACCCAATACGGCTTCAAACTGGAATTAAACCGCAACCTTCGTCATGGGTTGCGTAATTTAATTGTATAGGATTTCAATGTATTCTTCTTTTCGGTTAAAAAAACGAGAAATTACGAATACGTTATTAAAGAGTATTCATAATAGGCTTGATGATGCTGTAGATACAATTAGGGAAAAAGACCCTATATTTTATAAAAATTGTAATAGACTGTTTGCCCTGCTAAAACAACCACAAAGCATTTGGAAAAGACATTTAGAATTTTATAAAGACGATGGCCAGAAAATAATCCTGTATGCAACTGTTGTATTCCATAATACTGCCCTTGGTCCCCCTAAAGGGGGTGTAATGCTCATTACACCCCAAATCCTGGGAAAAGATTTCTTTAAAACCTTCGATAGTTTCATAGAACAAGGAGCCTCTGCCGAAGAAACCTGGAAGTTTTGTTGTAAATGGGTAACAGAAGAGATTGAAGCCCTCTCCATTGTAACAACACTAAAGCTAGCTCTTTATTCTTTGCCATTGGGGGGCGGTATGTGCGGAGTTTTTTTAGGAGAATTGAAAGAGATCAGTGGAGAAATGTTTCTTCAGCCTATTGAATTGGTAAATACTGAAAAACAGAGGTTGTTTAGAGAAATAGGCTATTTGCTTACTATGGAAGGCATTATGGGACATAATGCATATTCTCCAGGACCAGATTTTGGAACCGACGAAACAATGATGGATTCAATGGCGGATGGGCATTTTAGGGCACTGGCGGAAACGGAAGAAATCAAGGAAAAAGGGCTTTTGGAAAGATTAAAAAACATAAGGGATTCTGAGATTATATGGACATCGGGGATGCCGTATTTAAAAGTAGCGGATGAATTCTCAAAGAGCGCAAGAAAATATCAGGATGAAAAACAAACCGTCCCCGAATTAGGGGCAGTTACATCTAAAACATATAGCGGTTTGGAAGGCAGGGCAGAAGCTACGGCATTTGCCGCAGTAGAAATCACTAATTTATTAGTCTGGTATAACGAAAATCCTGAAGATTATTTAAAGATAAGGATTGGGAGGGAACGGAAAAATTATTTGGAAGGAAAAACTGTTGTTATTCAAGGTTTTGCGAAAAATGGTGTTAATGCAGCTAAG
>JBKBTA010000252.1:0-3297 GCA_046291035.1 Candidatus Brocadia sp. | reverse complement strand
ATGAGTGAGTTGAATGCCCCACACGGGCAAACAGAGTTTATCCATGCCACCCGAAACTAAACTGCAACATATTTTCTAAAAAGCTAAATTGTTACGGGAATTCTATACTACCAAGCTAGCGGCCCGCTAGAATTTAAGTTTATGTAAATACTCCACCACCTTATCTCCTATTCCTGATGTTGAGAGTATCTTATCCTTGGGTGTGCACGCAGAGGCAATATCGCCCGTACGATACCCATCTTCCAGGACGGCCAATATAGCCTGTTCAATGGCATTTGATTCTTTGGTAAGCCCGAAGGCGTATTTCAACATCATGGCCCCTGACAGGATCTGGGCTAAGGGATTGGCCTTGCCTTGCCCTGCAATATCGGGTGCTGAGCCATGAATAGGCTCAAAGAGTCCAAAACCCGTCTCTGAAAGGCTGGCGCTGGGAAGCATGCCAATGGAGCCGGTAATGGCCGATGCCAGGTCAGACAGGATATCCCCAAACATGTTTTCGGTAACAATCACATCAAATTGTTTCGGATTTGTTGCCAGTTGCATGGCTGCGTTGTCCACGTACATGTGATTGAGTTGTATCTGTGGATAATTTCTCTGAACGTAGTCGATAACCACCTTCCGCCATAGTTTTGAACTTTCCAGGACGTTTGCCTTATCAACAGAGGTCAGCTTCTTGTTGCGTTTCATAGCCGCCTCGCAGGCGACCTTTGTAATCCTTTGAATTTCTGGAACAGAATAGATCATATAATCCACGGCGTAATCCCCTTGCACAGCCCCTTCATTCAAGGTAAGGGACTTGACCTTGTTCTTACCAAAATACACCCCCCCTGTCAATTCCCGCACAATCAGGATATCCAACCCCCCTTTCAGACGTTCTGACTTCAAGGATGCCGCGTCTGCCAATGGGCCAAAGATTACAGCAGGACGCAGGTTTGCAAACAAGCCATAAATAGCCCTCAAGGGCAATAATGCCCCTCGTTCAGGTGTTAATTCCGCTGGCAGGCTATCCCATTTCGGCCCTCCCACCGCACCGAAATAAATGGCATCGGAACTATTGCAAATCTTCTTTGTTTCATCGGGCAGTGGATGGCCGTAGGTATCGTAAGCACATCCCCCTACCAGTGCCTCTTTATATTCAAAGGTGTGACCAAATTTCTTCGCAACGGCATCCAACACCTTCAGCCCTTCCTTCATTATTTCCGGCCCAATCCCATCCCCGGCCAGTATCGCAATGCATTTTTTCATCTATCGGCCTCCATATAATTAATAAAATATGATACCACACTACCAGTTTTCTGTTAATATCTTTGTCTTATCTTACCTATATTCTTGAGAATAATCTACCCCCAATTAATTTTGGTTGACAGTATGAGATTTAAGATTATATTCTAGTTTAGAGATATAGATGTAGAATAAAACAAGGGAAATATTTATGAACAACCTGTTTTTAGCTCCGCCAAAATGAGATTTAATATCTTGTTAGGCATAGTAATTTTGATTTTATTATCATCGGCAACGTTGTTGAGTAACAATACGTCGTCAGCAATGGCAACAATGCAGGTCTCATGTGGAGTTATCGCAACCTTACCCTAAAGCCATATTGGTACGGTTTGAACATGGGAATGGAATAATTACGGAGGATTTTTAACTGCAACTACAACGAATCATGATATTCCAATTCAGGTCACTAATCTGAACCTGCGACGACACATGAAGATTGCTGTAATCATCCCCACCCTAAATGAGGAGTCCCACATCGAAAAAACACTCCAAAGCATCATGAAACAAGACGGAGATTATGAGTTTTGTGTAGTGGATGGTGGAAGCACCGACAATACTGTTCCTATTGCAAGGAAATATACCTGTGTAATAAACAGCCAGCGCGGGCGGGCGATTCAGATGAATACAGGGGCAAAGGCATGCAAAGGTGACATTTTATTATTTTTGCATGCCGATACCGTATTGCCAGATAACGCCTTCCATGAGATACGCAAAAGGATGAAGGATGATGCGGTAGCAGGTGGTTCCTTTTATATTGCATTTGACGTAGATAACTTTATACTAAAAGGGGTTTCATTTGTAACGAGATTCAATTTCAGGCTCTTCCATTTTGGTGACCAGGGTATTTTTGTGAGACGAAAAATCTTTCAGACGCTCAATGGATATAAAGAGATGCCCATAATGGAAGACTATGATTTTTATAAAAGACTACAGGGACAGGGTAAGGTTATCCTTATACGGATGCCGGTGATTTCTTCGGCGAGGCGATTCGTCAGGAAAGGGGTAATAAAACAGTTGTTGATTAATAAGTTCGTGGTTCTGGCCTATTGGGCTGGTGTGAATATTCAAACCATTAAACGTTTTTATGATGACATGAGGTAAAATCATGCAGATATTGCTGACTAACGATGATGGCATCTATGCCCAGGGAATTGCTGCCCTGAAGCATAACATTCAAGACCTAGGGCAAGTTACCGTGGTAGCACCCGATGTTGAACAGAGCGGCGTTGGACACTCCATTACCTTCAGCCACCCATTACGAATCAGAGAGGCATATTTAGATAATGAATTCATCGGTTACAGTGTAAACGGCTCTCCGGCCGATTGTGTAAAACTGGCCATTTATGAGGTCATGAAACATAGACCTGACGTAGTCATATCCGGCATCAACATGGGTTCCAATGTAGGTATCCATATCCTGTATTCCGGAACCGTAGCAGCCGCAGTTGAGGCCGCCATCATGGGATTCCCATCCATTGCCGTTTCATTTGAGATTTCCGGCCGATATGATGATATCCACAGCGTGGCAAAGGTTGCAAGGAAAGTCATAGAACGCATCATAATGCACAAATTACCCAAAGGGTCGTTGCTCAATGTAAACATTCCCTCGATTCCCCCGGACCAAATCAAAGGCATAAAGGTAACTCGACAATTTGCCCGTGATTTTAAAGAAAACTTTGAAAAACGTATAGACCCCAGCGGAAAGGCCTATTATTGGTTAATAGGCACAGACAAGACCCTCCATCGTGAGGAAGACACGGATATTAATGCCGTCAATGAGGGCTATATCTCCATTACCCCTCTCCGCTACGACCTGACAGACTATGCCATGCAAAAAAAGATTGTGGAATGGGACTGGAAAGGTATCGTGTCGTAAGCTTAGAGAAACAGGAACCACCATGAGACATGGAAAATCCGGAAGTTGCCGTGCTCATTGGAAATATAGTATTACTCTGTAAAAACTTCTTTTTTTGTAAGTTTTTTAGTAACTAGCCCATTTGTCCGCTTAAGTAGGCA
>JBKBTA010000251.1:0-3356 GCA_046291035.1 Candidatus Brocadia sp. | reverse complement strand
GATACTTTGTTACGTTGTCCAAAGTATCTGGCGACGAGTGGGGGTTGGAGGCTAACGCCTCCAGCCTACCAGCTATTCGATGCGGACGAAGTGTCTTTCATAGTCGGCAATGGCCTGGGCTGCGGCCTTTGCCTTTTCTTCTGATGCACCGGCTTCTTTCAGGGCGTCATACAGTGCTGAGATCATGGTGGTCATAATGAGTAGTATAGTAACGCAAGGCTGAGAATTCAAGGAAAATGACAATAATTCGTGGATTATGCCCTTTTTGAGAGCACGGTTAGAAAATGTTTTACTAAGTTGGGGTCAGTTGCAAAATGGACGTGGGTGTAGGACACAAGCACTCGGTCAGTAAAGAGGCCATCAGGGCGTGATTTGTTGTCATCGCATTTCGAAATTGCATAAGCAAATCGTGTATCTTCGGGCACATGCAGTGATGACCAGTGAAATTCGTGGGCCTTGAATCTATCACCTTTTTTACACAAGAGATTATCGTGTATCGCCTGAACGGTAATATAGCCCAATCCCTGCCTTTTGTTCTCCATCTTCGTCATCCCTTTCAGTATCCCGCACATCTCGTGTGTCTTCTTTTTAAAATCTACCAACTGTTCAAGCAAATACATCATTCCTCCGCACTCTCCGTATATAACCACACCTTTCTTGTGCGCTTTTCGTATGGACTCCTTCATCGTGGTATTCGATGCGAGCAAAGCAGCATGTAATTCCGGAAAGCCACCTCCAAGATACAAACCATGAATGTCTGCCGGCAGGTATTTATCATACATTGGGCTAAAATACGTTAGCTCCGCCCCGTATAACTCAAGGAGATCAAGGTTGTCCTGATAATAAAAATTGAACGCCTCATCCACGGCAACGGCAATCCTGAAATTAAATCGCTCATTGATCTCACAAAAGATCGTCTTCTTAAATGCGGGAAGGTTACTTGGGGAGGATGCGATACCGATCAATTTGTCAATATCCACGGTGGTCGATAACAAATTCCCGATTTTTTGATATACGGATTTTGAAAGCTCCTGTTCTACTGATGGCACCAAACCAAGATGGCGTTCTGGCAGTATTATTTTTTCATCAAAAGGCAGGTACCCTAATACAGGAGTATTGCAACTATCTTCAACAGATTTTTTTATAGAAGTATAGTGGCGCTCACTCTTAACCCGATTCAGAATTACTCCTTGGATCTTCACGTCTTTGTCAAAATGCTTGTACCCCAATACAATCGCACCCGCACTGCGCGACATCCCCTTTGCGTCCATTACCAATATCACAGGCACATCCAATATCTTGGCAAGATGTGCTGTGCTTCCTAATTCCGTTCCATCCAGACAGCCGTCATATAACCCCATCACTCCCTCAATCATGGCAATATCCGATCCTGCCATGGCACGTTCGAATACTTCCAGACACACGTCCCGACTCATGAGCCATGTATCCAGGTTACGAGAGGGGCGTCCTGTAATAGCCGTGTGATGAGATGGATCGATATAATCAGGCCCGGCCTTAAAACCTTGCACCCTGTAACCTTTCTTCACCAATGCAGACATTAATCCCAGTGTAATGGTTGTCTTACCCACGCCACTGTGTGTTCCGGCTATTAATAACCTTGGGTAATGAAATAAAGTGTATTTCATAATTTGACCTGGTAGGAGCCGTCTCATGACGGCGACCGGCGGTGCACAACGGCGTGTATGTGCCCGGTCGCCAACAGGGGTTGACTCCTACCAAAAAACAATGCAATTAAATATCGAATATCGAACAGAAAATGTCGAATTATTAAGTTTTTTGTAATAGTTTAGTTTTTTTCCCTTCGATATTCAATATGCCTTGTTCTGCATTCAATATTTTGTTTAAAATGCTATAGGCACTAAGCACCTAATGATACTTTATCTCGGAATTCATAACCTTCGTCATCTTCTATAGTTATCTGGATTTTCCATATATTTTGCCCTGCAATGATCGGAACAAAAATAATAGACTTCATTCTGATACACACAGGTAACAAATCTTTCCAATTTGTCAATTTCCATGTGACATACCGGATCTATCGCCCCCTTCGGCGGGGTAGTAATCTTGAGGTATTTTGATGGATTTTTGTCAAAATCCACCTTACAATCGTTACTACAAAAATAATAAGTTATCCCTTCATAAGTTGATTTTGGAGTATTTTCGTCTACCACGATATTAATACACCCCATATCAGAAAAATATGCACAGACAGGGTCAACTACCTTCGGCTGCGTTTTTTTGGACGAAGAAGTTGTGGTTGCGCATCCAATAATCGTAAATGTAATGAGAATTGCTATCAGAAAATATTTTGTTATCATATAAAACACCTCTATTTAAAAACTATAGTTAACTCCAACAACAACTTTAAAATCTGTCTCTTGCTGTTCTCCAAGTAAGTTTTGAAATACCGGAAATGAAACTGAAGTTCCTACGCCGCAACGGGGAGTAATCCCTACACGCACTCCGGGTGAAAGGAAAACAGTAGTTCCACCGCTATTCAATTCGTCTTTTCCGTTGTGTTCATCTCGGAAAAGATACCTTGTATTAATTTCACCAACAGGCGCAAAATTCGGGTATTTATTTCTGGGGATTATCTGATACGCCGTTGCAAAGCTCCAATCTATACGATCGCCTATTTTAAAGTCTCTCGCTCCCTCTGTGCGAAAAATGTATTGGATACTTGAGTCCATGGTCCAGTCCTTTGTAAACCAGCGTGAATAGGCAAAACCAGTCATAAAATCATAAGAACCGCTTCCCGGTTGCTCTACGGGTTCTATCTTTTCTCCCGCATTGTTCTTTTTATCGTCAACACCGGTAGGGAATTTGATACCTGCCAAAACGGCGTAATGGCCTTGAGGTCCCCGTAAGAAGCGGTACTTACCCGAAAGCCAGAGGTCGGTGATTCCATCTGGATTAGCTTGAAATACCTCAATTTCATCGTCTTCCAGTTCAGATTCACGAAAATTAACTGCTTCAAACCAACCGATGTTAAGTCCGAGGGTTAGGTCGTCAGTAACTCCATACCCAATATCAAAAGTATACAGGAACGTTCTATCAATTGCATCAAAAGAACCAGCATCTATAGCTTTATCAAGAAGTTTTGAATCAGATATAGATTCGAACTCGGTCAATTCCGTTCTTAAACCCAACGAAAAGGTACCACTTTTTAAAGTGATCGCAGGTATTGTTGTAGCTGCTCCGCCAGTTCCAGGGCCATGGTTTGCCTCAACATGCGCCATGAAAGATAGCAGAAAGATCACGAATAGTAAAAACACATACAAAATATTTATTTTTTGCATATTTATACCCAACCCGAACGAGTCGGAAGAGATGGT
>JBKBTA010000250.1:0-3375 GCA_046291035.1 Candidatus Brocadia sp. | reverse complement strand
GGTTTCCATGGTGGCACAAAACACGATAAAGGTATTACAGGAAAAATTCCATTGTTCACCTCAAGATGTTCTCGTGGGGATTGGCCCTTCCATCGGTCCCTGTTGTTATGAGATTGGCCCTGAAACCATCGTTCAAATTGAGAAGGCCTTTCCTAACAAGAAAGGCTATATTAGTAACAAAACTCCTCATGGTAAGGGCTGTTTCAATTTATGGGAGGCAAACAAGACGCAACTGGTACAAATGGGCGTCCCGGAGAGAAATATAGAAGTCGCTCAGATATGTACCCGGTGTAACCATACGATATTTTTTTCATACCGGTATCAGAATACAGAGACAGGGAGGTTTGGATCGGGAGTTATGCTGAAAAGTTTATGACAGGTTTATCGCTACCATTCCTTATCCATTTTGTTTTGAGCTTCGCAAAGGGCTATCTGAGATATTTACCGAAGATAATATCGAGTTTCTTCCTGGTGCTTTCTGGAATAAGGTCTTTGTGTGTTACGATGGCATTCTGTGCTGCAGTTGCACATGCGCATATCCTCTTTTGCTCAATTTTTGGGATGGCTGCCTTGAGAATCCGTTTTGCAGTTTCGGCGTTTTTATTTAAATTTCCGACGATCATTTCCAGAGTTACCGCTTCTTCGCTTACATGCCAGCAGTCATAATCCGTAGCCATAGCCAGGGTGCTGTAACAGATCTCCGCCTCACGCGCCAGCTTTGCTTCCTGAAGGTTCGTCATACCAATAACACTCACTCCCCACTGCCGGTAGATATTCGATTCCGCACGGGTGGAGAATAAAGGGCCTTCCATGCATAAATACGTGCCGCCCTTGTGCACGCGTGCACCTACCAATTTAGCAGCATTAAATAGAGTATTTGCTAGTTCGCCGCATACCGGATCGGCAAAACTTACATGCCCCACGATCCCTTCCCCAAAGAACGTGCTGATCCTGCCTCGTGTCCTGTCAAAAAACTGGTCTGGAATAACAATATCGAGAGGCTGAATCTCCTCCTTCATGCTTCCCACAGCACTCACGGCAATGATGTGTTCTACGCCCAGCTTTTTCATCCCGTAAATATTGGCCCTGAAGTTGAGTTCTGACGGTAAGATCGTATGTCCCTTACCATGCCGGGGCAGGAAAGCCACCTGACGGCCTTCCAGCGTGCCTACCGTAAAACTATCGGAAGGTTTGCCAAAAGGTGTATCGATGGATACGGATCTTACGTCCTTGATTCCTTCAATATTATAAAGACCACTGCCCCCAATAATACCGATCATATGCTCCCCCATTTCTTGTTTTCTCTTTTTTTCTGTGAACTCTATAGTTTGTTTTTTTAGATTATGCGAAAGTGTCCTGCACATGTCAATAAATAAAATTTGATGTGTTTTACGGCTATTGGTATAATTCACTAAAGTAAATAGATATTCTCATAGACAATCAGCGATCAGCACTCAGCTATCAGGAGTAAGCGTCAAGCTGAATGCTGACTGCTAATGGCTGAACGCTCAGAAAAAATCCATTGAATTTTTTGTGTTCTTTGTGTTTTTGTGGTTTAAAAGATTAGGGGTATTTCCAGTGAAAAATCACGAGATTGCAGCATTATTTGAACGGATTGCCAACGTACTCGAACTCAAGGGGGAAAATACCTTCCGCATAAATTCTTACCGCAAGGCGGCCCGGGTAATCGGTGATTTAACCGAGGATATAGAGGAACTCGCCCGGGCAGGAAAATTAACAGATATCCCCGGCATAGGGGAGGGTACGGCGGAAAAGATCATTGAATATATTAATACCGGAAAGATGTCCAAATATGAAGAAGTAATGAAGGGGGTTTCTGAAGAAACGGTTGCCCTCATGCAGATACCTGGTTTGGGTCCAAAAACCGTGGCCATGTTAAACAGGGAATTGGGCATAGCCAGTTTGAATGACCTTGAGAAGGCCTTACATGAAAGGAAGTTAAAAGGGCTTTTTGGAATCGGGGATAAGAAAATTGAAAACATAGTTAAGGGGATTGAATTATTTAAGACAAGTCAACAACGGATATCCATCGGCATGGCGTATCCTGTTGTGAAAAAAATTATAGAAGGACTGAAGCATAATCCCCTGATCAAGGACATCCAAGCGGCGGGCTCTTTGCGAAGGATGAAGGAAACGGTTGGAGACATCGACATCCTTGTCTCCGGTACAGAGGGTACGGAAATTATCAAATCTTTTGTAAATATGCGGGGAGTAACTCAAATATTGGCGGCCGGGGACACAAAGGGTAGTGTGCGTGTAGAGGAGGGCGTTCAGGTGGACATGCGGGTTGTTCATGAGGATGAATTTGGTGCGGCATTACAGTATTTTACCGGCTCAAAGGAGCACAACATCCATCTCCGTGAGATCGCCAAGAAAAAGGGATTAAAGATCAGTGAATATGGCATTTTTAAGGGCGACAAAAAGATCGGCGGACAACGGGAGGAAGATGTCTACAAGACCTTAGGCATGGATTGGATACCGCCAGAGTTGCGTGAAAACAGAGGGGAGATTGAGGCAGCCCAAGAGGGGAAATTGCCAAAGCTCATCGAACTTTCCGATATAAAGGGAGACCTCCATAATCACTCCAATTGGAGTGACGGTACTCCTACTTTCGAAGAAATGGCCCAGCACGCCATGAAGATGGGTTATAAATATCTTGTAGTCTCAGACCACTCAAAGTCGCTTCACGTAGCGAATGGTTTGAAAGAGGATGAACTGCTTGAAGAAATTGAAGAAATTGATAAGCTCAATAAAAAATTCAAAGGATTTACGTTGCTTAAAGCGACAGAGGTGGATATTAAGGCCGATGGGGCATTGGACTTTCCCGACAAATTACTAGAAAAACTTGACCTTGTTGTAGCCTCCATCCATAGCGGTTTTAAACAGGGAAAAGAAAAAATTACCGAGCGAATGATTGCAGCCATTCGCAATCCCTATGTGAATATCATTGCCCATCCCACAGGACGCCTGATCAGTAAGCGTGAGGGGTATGAAGTTGATCTGGATAGGGTCATAGAGGCCTGTGCAGAGACGGGTACAGCCCTTGAGATTAATTGCTTTTATGACCGGCTCGACCTAAACGACATCAATTGCAGAAAGGCCAAGGAGGCAGGTGTCATGATTGCCATCAGTACCGATGCCCACCATGTGGATCAGATGTGGATGATGGAACTGGGTGTGGGAATAGCACGCAGGGGCTGGCTGGAAGCCAAGGACGTAATCAATACATTCCCCGTCGATAAATTGAAGGCCTTTTGTAAGAAAAAAAGGAAGTAGAGAATGAGAGAAAGGCATCCTCAGTTGGAGAAAAACGTGGTGCAAGGCCACCAAAAAGCTGAAAAGCTGCCAGCAGAA
>JBKBTA010000249.1:0-3456 GCA_046291035.1 Candidatus Brocadia sp. | reverse complement strand
CATAGGCTGTCCTCGTGGGACAGGCATTCTTGCCTGTCATTATCGCAAAGAGACATCTTACGATGTCAAAATTCCATACATTCGTTCGGGATAACAAGAGAGCCGTTGGGTTTTGTCTTTTAAAACCCAACCTAATTTAACTACCATGTGTTTCCCGATGATAAACTTTGTAAAAAATCCCTTTTCTTTTCCATCATACTGATAAATTCAGTCACATTGGTCGAAGTATCCTCCGGATGGTTTGTACGATACGTCTCCCATTCATGTATGGCCGATTCCGTATAGTGAAGCGCCCTGTCAAAATTTCCTTCTTTTTCAGCACAGAGTGCGGCATGCCATAAGGCATGGCAAATGGTTCTTTCTATAGCTAAAATATTATGCAATTTAGGGTCATTTGCAAGGGACCTTCTTAACCAGTAAATCGATGCTTCATAATTGTCTTCCCCAGCTTCTTTCTTCAGTTGTTCCCTGTAATAAGGGGCGTATTTAAAAATGCGTTGATCAAATAGATGCAGATACATATACCCCAGCTCAAAGAAAAGGTCACCACTCGTAGGATTTTTTATAGCCCCCTTCTTGGCAAAGTTTAATCCGGTGTATATCCATTTCCATTTGTTTTGTGGCGCATCCCATTCATGGGCAATATTATATGCCATATTCCATGCCTGAAAAATCCAGACTGCCGGGAAGTTCGGCTGTAATTTGGCTATGAGATTGTTGATCGTTAGTAATTCATAATATTTCTTTTCTTCATGCCGGGCAATAGCCCTTGCCCAGAGAAAATCTACTGCAATTCCCCGAAAGCCTCCGAGGAGAAGCAATGGAATGCCCTCTGTCGGGTCATAGTGAATCGCCTTATTTGCTGATGTATCACGGAAAGAGACAATACATACGTTAACAAAAAAAATAGCGCAGAGCAGTACGAATAATAAAAGGGTCCTCTTTCCAAACATCCAATGTTTAAAAAAACTCTCTCTTTTTAAAGATTATAGCGGATATAAAGAGACAAATACCTGCATACATGGCAGTATATCCCAAAGAAAACCCAACGGTTTCCAGAGGGATATTTATGCCTTTCAAAAGAAATTTCAAGCTGTCGAACCGTTTAAAGTCCGGCAAAATAAACGAAAGCCATTCCAGAGGCTTTTTCATAAGGTAATCCATATATACCAAAAGGATATTTGGTTTTTTTAACACCGCCGGCAAGTCATGGCTATGTACATCCTGGTGTTGCATCAGCAAAGAGAAATCCCTGATAAATTCCAATATATGCCCGCACAGGAAGACAACCAGGGCTGAAACTATACTAACAGGTGCAGAGAGATAGGTGGATCCCATTACTGCAATAGTTATGATAAGCAAAAATTTCAAAAAGGTTATCACAATGGCCTTTGCATAATTCGATATAAAACCTTTTTGTACGGAGAATACCGTAACATCATCATGTCTTACTCCGATATAATCCGTCTTATGAATGGGAAAAACGGTGACATTTATGGCGCCACCCTCCTGCACAATTTCAGAATTTATCTTTACTCGTAGCGGTTTGTCTACCTTTGCCGATAAAACCTCGGTTTTACATTGGCTTGAAAGAGTATTTTCTATTCCTACAGCCAACGGGACGGTGTCGATAAGCCCCCTGCAACACTCAATCTTTAGATTCAACTCTATTTCAAAGGTAGATTTATTCTCGGGTTTTTTGCATAAATCGGAAAAACTCCAGGACGCAATTCCGGTCCTTCCACCCTCCACCCACAGAATTCCCTCACGGGTATGATGCGGTTTGCCTTTGATAGAGAACTGCAATGCCTTAAACTCCTTCCTCGCCTTTAGTATACCTTTATATTCTTCCGGTAATTTTGATGCAATCCGTTGAATGAACGCCATATTTAACAGACTCAAAATTATTAATAAGAGTGCGGATAATAAGGCAAAACCCATGATTTTACCCACGACGACTTTCAGTCTCGATATGGGTTTTGATAAAATGCCATAAATCGTCCTGTCTTCTATTTCGTGAGGTAACGATGTGGCTGAGAGGAGAATTACTCCTACGATGCACAAAAGCATTACTACCTGAAAAAACACCACCAACGTCATTTTTAGTCTGGCATCAGGCTCATCTGTCGTTGGTATAACCGGTAAAACGGCCATAATAAGGACACCAAGCCCGATCAGTATATGTAGTGTTTTTTTTCGGATTGCCTCCTGAAAGGTATGACTGGCAATGGTTAGTATCATCATAAAACTAAGAATAAGAACCTTCTATGAACGACGTTGAATGATATTTACAAATAGCTCTTCCAGAGTGGTGGAAGGGTGGTTGATAGATACTACATCGCCATTCCTGCTCTTAATGAAAGCCGCAACTTCCTGAATGTCATTGTCTGAAAGATTCTTCACCATAAATTCTATAACGTCTTTTTGAGACAACAATTCTTTCACGCTGCCCATTACCTGCATAACACCCCTGTTGAAGATGGCAATTCGATCGCAAATATCCTGCACATCGGCAAGCAGGTGCGAGCAAAGGACAACGGACTTTCCCTGTCTTTTAAATTCCAGGATGAGGTCCTTCATCTCGCGGCTGCCGATGGGATCCAGACCGCTTGTAGGCTCATCCAGTATCACCAGTTCAGGGTCATTGATAATGGCTTGTGCCAGCCCAATTCTCCGTAACATCCCTTTTGAATACTGGTTTAACGTGCATTTTCGATAGGGGGCCAATCCTACATCGTGGAGCAAAATATCGATCCGCCTTCTTCTTTCTTTTTTTGGAATATCAAAGAGCTTTGCGTAAAAATCCAGAATTTCTTCTGCATTGAGGAATTTATATAAATACGATTCCTCTGGTAAAAAACCTATCTTGCTTTTCGTCTTTAAATCGCCTGAAGGATATCCCAGCAACCAGGATTTGCCGCTGGTGGGAAAGAGGAGTCCGAGCAATAATTTTACGGTGGTCGTCTTACCTGAGCCATTAGGACCAAGTAATCCGAATATCTCTCCCCGTTCAATAGTCAGATTAAGATTTGTTAAGGCTGAGGTACTTTTGCGTCTCCAGAAATCCTTGTAGACCTTAGTAAGTCCTTCTGTTCTTACTGCGAAACTATCCAAAATATTTTTAATCTTCCCACCTTAATAAAATATGGATATTTATTAAAAGTATGGAATAAATGTCCATCAATTTAATCAAAATTATTTGATAAGTCAAACAATATTTGGGGATTGAAACTTATCAAAGAATGTTACGGCAAGAATTCTGCTGCGTAGATAAGTGGAGGGCATTCCAAGGGAAGATATTTCTGGGGAAAGAATAAGTGTCATTTTTACAAACGCCAAAACGCATCACCACTGGCGCGACAAAGTGTGTCTTCAGAAGGTCAGGGTAACGTCAAAGTCCAGCGATACCAAAAAGAGGGAGTAAGAAGGCAAGGAAAAGAAGGAAGTTGACGTGGT
>JBKBTA010000248.1:0-3458 GCA_046291035.1 Candidatus Brocadia sp. | reverse complement strand
TACTTTCAAAGGTCGTGGTGGTATGGGTCTTCTTGGTGTTATTGGGAAATATGGTATGTATAGGTTCAACAACATGCTCGCATTGCTTGATAGTCACAATAGGGGTGTAGGGCCAGACAAGGCATTGGGCGGAAGGAACTGGTCGAACTATACATGGCACGGAGATCAAGCGCCTGGTCATCCGTTTTCACATGGTTTACAGACATCCGAAATTGACTTTAATGACCTGCGGTTCTCTAAATTGGTTATCCAAACAGGGAAAAACCTTATAGAAAATAAGATGCCAGAGGCGCATTGGCTTACACAGGTTATGGAAAGAGGTGGAAAGCTTGTTGTCATTACCCCTGAGTACAGCCCAGCTGCTCAGAAGGCAGATTACTGGATACCGATCAGGTGTAATACTGATACGGCGCTCTTTCTAGGTATAACCAAGATCTTGATGGATGAGAAGTTATATGATGCAGATTATGTGAAGAAGTTTACCGATTTCCCGCTGCTTGTCAGGACAGATACCTTGAAGAGACTGAAACCCAATGATATCATCCCTGATTATAAATTAGAGGATATTTCTCATGGTCCAAGCTATAAGATTCAGGGTTTGAACGATGACCAGAGAGAGATTATTGGAGACTTCATGGTGTGGGATGCGAAGACCAACAGTCCAAAACCGATTACCAGAGACGATGTTGGAGACAGGATGGTGGCTAAAGGTATCGACCCTGTTCTTGATGGTAAATTTAAAGTAAAAACGGTGGACGGCAAAGAGATTGAGGTCATGCCGCTTTTTGAGATGTACAAGATACATCTTAAAGATTACGATCTCGACACCGTGGTCGAAATAACCAACTCGCCGAAGGAGTTGATAGTAAGGTTAGCACATGATATTGCGACTATTAAACCTGTGGCGATCCACTATGGAGAAGGCATTAATCATTGGTTCCATGCAACGTTAATGAATAGGTCAACGTATTTGCCGCTGATGTTAACAGGAAACGTAGGCTACAATGGTTCAGGCTCTCATACCTGGGCGGGTAATTACAAAGCTGCTAATTTCCAGGCCTCTAAATGGAGCGGCCCAGGATTTTATGGATGGGTAGCAGAAGACGTATTTAATCCAAACCTTGATCCAGACGCACCTGCAACAGAGCTAAAGATAAAAGGTCGTGCATATGACGAGGAAGTGGCATACTGGAATCATAATGACCGGCCGTTGATTGTTAATACGCCAAAGTATGGACGTAAGTGCTTTACCGGCAAGACACACATGCCGACACCGACCAAGATCATGTGGTTTACCAACGTAAACCTGGTCAATAATGCAAAGCACGTGTATCAAATGCTTAAGAACGTGAATCCAAATATCGAACTGATAATGTCCACCGATATTGAGATGACGGGTTCTATCGAGTATGCAGACTTTGCATTTCCAGCCAATTCCTGGGTGGAGTTTGAAACACATGAAATTACGACCTCCTGTTCAAACCCATTTATCCAAATATGGAAGGGAGGCATAAGGCCTGTTAATGACTCTAAGGACGATGTGATGATTATTGCAGGCATGGCGGCTAAACTGGGCGAATTGCTCAGGGACATGAGGTTCAAAGACTATTGGAAGTTCGCCTTAGAGGGCCGGCCAGAGGTATATATTCAGAGGCTGTTAGATGGCAGCGCAACCATGAAGGGGTATCGTTTTGAGGATATAGTGAATGGTAAGTATGGTGAGCCAGGGGTTGCTTTGATGCTGTACAGGACCTATCCAAGACAACCATTCTGGGAACAGGTGCATGAGAGCATCCCGTTCTATACCCCGCACGGAAGACTCCAGGCTTACAACGATGAACCTGAGATCATAGAGTACGGAGAGAACTTTATTGTGCATCGTGAAGGACCAGAGGCTACTCCTTATCTGCCGAATGTTATCGTAAGCACCAATCCTTATATCCGTCCGGATGATTATGGGATTCCACAGACCGCAGAGCATTGGGATGAAAGGACTGTTAGGAATATCAAGATGCCGTGGTCTGAGGTAAAAAATACAAAGAACTTCCTATGGGAAAAAGGGTATAAGTTCTATTGTGTAACGCCTAAATCCAGACATACAGTGCATTCTCAGTGGGCTGTAACAGACTGGAACTTTATCTGGAACAATAATTTTGGAGATCCGTACAGGATGGATAAGAGAATGCCTGGTGTGGGCGAACATCAAATCAATATAAACCCACAGGCAGCGAAAGATTTGGGGATCAATGATGGTGATTATGTCTATGTTGACGCGAATCCGGCCGATAGACCATACGAAGGATGGAAACCCGGCGACCCATTCTATAAGGTATCCAGACTTATGCTGAGGGCAAAATATAATTCGTCGTATCCTTATAATGTAACAATGATGAAACACTCGACTTTCATTGCTACAGAAAGGACGGTGAAAGCCCACGAAACAAGACCAGACGGCAGGGCTCTGGCAGCAGGTACAGGTTACCAGGCAAGCTTCCGTTACGGTTCTCAGCAAAGCATTACCAGAGACTGGTCCATGCCGATGCATCAGTTGGATAGCTTGTTCCACAAATCGAAGATCGGTATGAAGTTTGTCTTCGGTTACGAGGCAGATAACCACGGCATTAATACTACCCCGAAGGAGACATTGGTAAAGATTACCAAGGCAGAAGATGGTGGTATCGGTGGAAAAGGGCTGTGGGATCCTGCAAAAACAGGCTATACCACAGGTAACGAAAATGAATTCATGAAGAGATACCTGAATGGTGATCTGGTAAAGGTGGAGAAGGCCTAAGCTTGAAATGTAAGGTTTAAAAGTGAGCTAACAAATGTTCACAATGCATTTGTTAGCTCGCTTAATTTTCAGATTTTTTAAAATTATTTAAGGAGGGAGGAAAAAAGTATTTATGAAAAAGTATTTGATCGCAGGGATACTCGCGGTGTCGTGCATGGCATTTTCGTATAATTCAGCAATATGGGCTCAAGCTGAGGAAAAGAAGACGTTGACGGCTGAAGAGGCTGCAGAGGCACAGAGAAAATTGGAAGAGGCACAGCAAAAGCTAAAGAAGGCAGTCAAAAATTTGCCAAAGGTAGAGAATGCGGGTTCCATTACCGGTGTTGTGACCTGCCAAAAGATGAGGAACAATGCCGATGCTATTGTATTTATCGAGAAAGTTGGAGATAACAAGTTTGATCCTCCCAAGGAACATGCAATTGTTGACCAGCTTAATCTTACGTATGTGCCTCGCGTGGTAGCTATGCAGAAAGGTACCACCGTGGATTTTCCTAACAGCGACGCAGTGCGCCATAACGTGTTTTCTCCTCCTACCGCTGCCCTACAGTTTAATTTAGGTACGTATCCTACCGGTGTTATAAAAGAAGTGCTTTTTGATGTTGTAGGTGAGACCCCTCTTCTCTGTAATGTTCATGCCGAAATGGCTGGATTTGTTGTTACCTTTGAG
>JBKBTA010000024.1:0-25117 GCA_046291035.1 Candidatus Brocadia sp. | reverse complement strand
GGAAATTGACAAAAGGAAGCAGGCAGTTGACATTAAAGCTACCAGAGAGGTTTCTTCATCAGGAAGAATGGCGAGTGTGGGAAAGTATGTCGCTGAGTGTAGAGTTCGGGTAGAAAGTGATTCCTGTTTTTGATTTTGGGTATTTTGGTCGCTGGAGGATACAGCAAAGGGAGAGGGTACGTCCACATCCTGGTTTTTAGTGCTCTGTGCGGTTTAATCTGAGCTATTTTTCAGTATTTTTTGCCTGCAATAGCATTGAACAACTCCAAAAATTGTTAAAAACTGAAGTTTATTATTGATTTTTGCCTAGCAAGGGTATTGTAGGAGGTAGATTTTCGCGTAGCGAAAATCGTTTGCAGAATTTAGGTTAGAGATTTACCGTACTTAAGCATAATACCGTTGATCAATTGTGGAATAATATAAAAACACATGCAAGCCTGCAATTATAAAATTTCCTTGATAGCCCTGTAAGCACTGATAGAATTAAGAGATGAAAAAAATATGTTCAAGATAGATTCTCATCTTTCAGTTAAACAAAAGGACGAAAACTATGGAACTCGCTTATTTTATTGTTAGTGTAGTATCGTTGATTGTTGTTTCCTTTATATTTTATGGGAAATATCTTTTTAAGCGCAAAAAAGATGATAAAAAAGGACAGGGACAATGAAGCATACAAGATCTTCCGTATGGTTTTCACCTCAAACGATACTATTCCTTATCTTGACACTTTCCTTTTTTTCCTTCGGAGGAGCACCCTTGGCATCGGCACAGAAAAAAAAGATACCTGCCCTTGAACTTGCTGGTGGCACGGCTTGGCTTAATGTTTCAAAGCCTCTGACTCTGGCTGGTTTAAAGGGTAAAGTGGTACTCCTCGATTTCTGGACATATTGCTGTATCAATTGCATGCACATCATCCCGGACCTCAAAAAATTAGAGGCAAAATATCCAAAAGAATTAGTGATTATCGGGGTTCATTCTGCAAAATTTGAGAATGAACGAGATGCGGAAAACATCCGGCAGGCCATTCTCCGGTATGAAATTGAACATCCTGTAGTTAATGACAGCAATTTTGCCATCTGGCAGGCCTATGGTGCCAGGGCATGGCCCACACTTGTACTGATCGATCCAGAGGGATATGTGGTGGGATCTGATACAGGCGAGGGACATTATGAGATATTGGATAAACTCATCGGTCAATTGATCTCAGATTATCGTCCGAAAAATCTCATCAACGAAACCCCCATACCACTTTCTTTGGAAAAACACAAACTAGGAGAGGGCATTCTCTCTTTCCCTGGCAAAGTGCTGGCAGATGAGGCATCAAATCGGTTGTTCATTGCAGATTCAAATCACAATCGGGTCATTATTGCCGATTTGGAAGGCACGGTTTTGGATATTGCTGGTAATGGCAAAATAGGTAAGAACGACGGTACATTTGCGGAAGCAAGCTTTTATCATCCGCAAGGGATAGCCCTAAATGGGGATCACTTATACGTTGCAGATACTGAGAACCATCTCATTCGCAAATTGGATTTGAAGGCAAGGACGGTCAAAACAATTGCCGGTACAGGGAAACAAGCGAATTTTATGGATACTGGAGGAATGGGCACTTTTTCTCCCCTTAATTCCCCTTGGGATCTGGTGTGTTTAGAAGGACAACTCTATATTGCCATGGCGGGAGCACACCAAATCTGGGTGATGGACTTAGAAACCACCGTCTTTCAGCCCTTTGCTGGCAGTGGGAAAGAGGGACGCATCGATGGTGCGTTAGATAAGGCCGCCCTGGCTCAACCCAGCGGGATTACGGTTTCTGGCAGAAGGATCTACTTTGCGGACAGCGAGGTAAGTTCGATCCGTTACGTTGACCTTGAAAAGAAGGAAGTAAAGACGGTAGTTGGGCAGGATCTCTTTGTTTTTGGGGATGTGGATGGTCAGGGAGACGTGGTGCGTTTACAGCACCCCTTGGGTGTATTTAACCACAACGGTCTTATCTATATAGCGGATACCTATAATCACAAGATTAAGCTTTTAAATCCCTTTGACACAACGTGCAGGACATACTCAGGTAATGGAAAGGCCGGACATGCAGATGGTAAAGATCCCCAATTCTATGAACCCGGAGGACTCAGTATTGCCAATAATAAAATATATGTTGCCGATACCAATAACCACGCCATCCGTGTGGTTGACATGAAAACGAAGGAAGCGAGCACCTTGCAGATCAAAGGGCTCAAAACAGAGGTCTCGCAAAAAACATCGGAGAGTGTAATACCTCCCTTTGCAAAGTCGTTGGATTTGCCTTCAAAAACCCTGAAAACGGTTGCAGATATACAACTATTGGTAAACCTAAACCTTCCCAAGGGATATCATTTGAATCCCAATGCGCCTCTGGTATACACGGTCGAGGCGGGCAGAGGTATTCAGATTGAGCAGGGCAATCGGGAAGCGAGACTCGAAAAGCCTGTATTACCCGTAAAAATCCCATTCAAGACAGGTTCTGAGGTATTGAGTACAGAGTTAAAGGTCTCAGTGAGCTTTTACTATTGCAGAGAAGACAATCAGGGTGCGTGCTTCATCGATGCGGTAGTCTGGCGACTGCCAATTAAGATTGATAAGGATGCAGAAGATATTGCGGTGATGTTGGACTATGATGTTAAATTACCGTAAAAATAACAATTTAGATTTTTGAAAAAATCTTTCTACTACTTGCTCCCAAACTCCTATTTGGGGACAAGCACAATACTTGCTGACGAAAATGTAGATTTCAGCGCATAGGGTGGGTTAAGCGGAGCGTACCCACCAACGTGGAGATGGGTTCGCTCCGCCCTTCGCAGACTCAGGACAGGCTTAACCCACCAATTTTTATAATAAAAACTAAATGCTTTGGCCGATTCAATCGTCAAGATTGAACCAGCCCAGGCACCAATCTTTTATGCAAAAACTAATCTGCCCTCAGGTTCAGGAATGGGACGATCTAATTCTTTTGCTGTCTCAATCCACTCTTGCAGAATAACTTCGACATTGGCGAGTGCCTCCTGATATGTGCTTCCATCTGCAGCACAGCCCGGCAAATCAGGAACCTCAGCGAAGGAAGCTTTATCTTCTTCGCTCCAGTAAATGATTATTTCATATTTACTCATGCTCCACCCCTAATTCAAAATTTCTCCCATTTCAGCTTTGGTTCGCGGGCGGCTTTGACTTCATCTGGGCGACCGATGGGGGTGGTTTGGGGCGTGTTGCGTACCGCCTCTGGCCGTTGTTCTATATCTTCAGCTATCTGGATCATGGCGGCTGCAAAGGCATCCAGAGTCTCGCGGGATTCCGTCTCTGTTGGTTCTATCATCAATGCCTCTTCCACAATTAATGGGAAATAAATCGTGGGGGCGTGGAAACCATAATCCAGTAATTTTTTGGCGATGTCCAGGGCAGAGGCGCCTTTTTGCCTTTGTTTTTTGGCTGAGATGACAAACTCGTGCATACAGGTCTTTCCATAAGGTATGTCGTAGTATTTTTTGAGTTTGTGCCGCAGGTAGTTGGCGTTTAAAACGGCATGTTCACCCACCTTGCAAACGCCTTCCTTGCCCAGGGACAAGAGATAAGTATAAGCCCTGATCATCATCCCAATATGACCGTAGAAGACCCTAACCCTTCCTATGGAATCAGGGTAGTCATAATTCAAAATATAGCTTTTATCTACTAATTCGATTCGCGGGATAGGGAGGAAGGATCTTAATGCCTCAGTAACGCCGATGGGGCCGGCACCGGGTCCTCCACCGCCATGCGGGGTGGAAAAGGTTTTGTGGAGGTTCAGGTGTAAGATATCTACACCCATATCACCCGGTCGAGCTATACCCAGGAGGGCATTCATATTTGCCCCGTCACAATAGACGAGTCCACCTGCATCATGGGTGATCTTGCATATCTCCACAATATCCTTTTCAAAGAGACCCAGGGTATTGGGATTGGTGATCATGATGGCGGCTGTATCACGGGTAAAGGATGCCTTCAATTTCTCTATGTCGACGAGACCGTTGACATTTGATTTAATCGATTCAACTTCATAACCACAAAGGGCAGCCGAAGCAGGATTGGTACCGTGTGCAGAATCGGGGATGATAATCTTGTGTCTGATTTCACCCTTTTTCTCCAGGTAGGCACGGATGATCAACATACCCGTTAATTCGCCATGGGCGCCAGCGGCAGGTTGTAAGGTAAAGGCTGACATCCCAGAAATGGCTATGAGGATCTGCTCAAGGTCATAGAGGAGTTTCAGGATACCCTGACATTGCTCAATGGGCTGATAGGGGTGTAATTTCGTAAAACCCTCCAGTCGAGATACATCTTCATTAATCTTGGGATTATATTTCATGGTGCATGAACCCAAAGGATAAAAATTAGTATCTACGCAGAAGTTTAGTTGAGAAAGTCTGGTGAAGTGCCGTACAACATCGATCTCCGAAACCTCAGGTAATTTTGGCTCCCGTTTCCGTAGCATCTTTTCGGGGATGAAATTTGTTATTGGTTTTTCCGGTATATCACAGGCAGGGAGGACAAAACACCGTCTGCCAGGAGAAGATTTTTCAAAGATGAGTGGTTCGGTCAGGTTCATGGTATTATTGATACTATTATTCAGGGCTAGCTAAAATATATCCCTTCTCAGCTTGCCAAACATACATCAACTTGGATCCATCAGAAATTGTAATAATAAATACGTCTTGCGGATTTCCTCTGAGACCGTACTCAGAGGATGCCTGTTTTGATACCTCCGGGTCAATACCGAGAACTGCCTTTGGCAGGATTTTGAATCTAAGACCGTTCTTCGATGTTGCAAGGTATACCCCTGATTTGTTCTTTTTTTTATTATCTTCAACGGTCATGTAAAGTTTGAATTTTCTGCTTTCCTCCTCGTAGACGGCAAAAGGGCTAAAAACCAGATCGGCACTTGGGGGTAAACCACGCTGCTTAAGCTTGATTCTCACACCGTTGTCCAGAGTCCATACGAGGCCATCTGCTGAGGATGCGCTTTTCATTTTTTGTCCGAAGTTAGGACCTTCGTTGGAATTTTCTGGAATTTTTACGTCGAAATACATACGATATCCACCATCCGGTAGTGTAATGACAGAGGGATGGACTATTCCTACTTCGCTTGCGCTGAGGCGAATACCATCCTCATCGGTGAAGTCAAGTCCATCGTCTGAGATTTTGCTGAGCAGGTTTCCGGTCTCAAAGTCGGTGTAATAGATTCGAATCTGTCCCGATGACAGCTTAAGTGCTGCAAAGTGATTGCCGGCGAAACGGGTGCCTTCTTCTGTAAAACTCCTGCCGTCATCCTCTGATAAAGCGCTGTAAATCTGCCCTGATTTCATATAGTAAGCGCGAAATTGTGTTCCTCCCAGAGGCACTATATCAATGTTTTGCATATCTTCAGGGCCTGCTATAGGATCACCTTCCTCGCGGTGCCATTTTTCTCGCGCATGTGCAGTTGAGTGGGAAAATCCGGCAATGGGTAGCAAAAGAAAAATGATCGCTCCCACTCCACAAAGAAATTGCATTTTACTTTTGTACCATTGCAATACAGCGGTAGACATACATATCTCCTTTCTCCTTCAAATTCATTTTTATATTCTGGACAACTCAGTAACTAAACGGTCGATCGATTCTTTGGTCTTCGTCTCCGTTATGCATAAGAGCATGCAGTTGTCCAATTCAGGGTAAAATAAGGAAAGTTCCAGCCCGCCAATAATCCCCTTTGTTAGGAGGTACTCGTTGATTTTGTTTATATGAAGATTGCCTTTGGCTTTTAGAGCAAATTCATTGAAGAAAGGCTGTTTGAATGCCGATTCGAAAATATTCAGCGTACAAAGTCTTTCATAAGCGTAATGGCTCTTTTGAATATTGAGGTTTGCTAATTCTGCTATGCCCTTTTTCCCTAATGCGCAGAGGTAGATGCATGCCCTCAATGCAAGGAGCGCCTGATTGGTACAGATATTAGAAGTTGCCTTCTCTCTTCGTATGTGTTGTTCCCTTGCCTGTAACGTAAGGACGAAACACCTCTTTCCAGTGCTATCCACCGTTTCGCCTGCGATCCTTCCCGGCATCTTGCGCAAAAACTCTTTTTTTGCTGTGAAAAAGCCGAGGTATGGTCCACCATAGTTCAAATAATTTCCAAGTACCTGGGCCTCACCGACTGCGATATCTGCATTGTATTCACCTGGTGGTTTCAGGATGCCTAGGGAAAGGGGGTTTACGCAGGCGATGAAAAGCGTGTCGTGTCTGTGGATAATATTTGAGATGGTTTCCATGTCTTCAATACAGCCAAAGAAGTTTGGATTTTGGATGAGTACGGCTGAAGTGTTGTCGTCAATAACCTTTTCCAATTGGTTTGCATCCGTTATCCCTTTGGGTGTGTCAATTTCAACGATTTCTGTATGCAATCCTTTTAAATAGGTCCTGAGCACCTGCCGGTATTCAGGATGGATTGCCTGTGAGCAAATGACCTTGTTCTTTTCCTTCATGCGTATGGACAATAGTGCAGCCTCAGTTAAGGCGGTGGAGCCGTCGTACATGGAAGAGTTAGCTACATCCATACCAGTTAGTTCGCACATTAAGGTTTGGAATTCATAAATTACTTGAAGCGTGCCCTGGCTTACTTCAGGCTGGTAGGGGGTGTAACAGGTATAAAATTCACTCCTCGATGCCAGCTGGTCTACAACGGATGGGATAAAGTGTTCATATGCGCCGGCGCCTAAAAAAGAAATATATCTGTCGATATTGCTATTCTTTTCACTTAAACCTTTTAAGGCTTTTAATACTTGTGGTTCGGAAAGGCCATCGCGTAATGGTAAAGAGAATTTTCTTAACGTCTTTGGGATATCTTCAAGCAGTGCCTCAAAGGAAGGTACCCCAATTTCTTTAAGCATGATTTCTTTATCACGCGCGGTATTCGGAATGTAATCCATAACATCTCCGTCGAAATGCAAAATTGAGCCTGGGAATAGAGGTCGGTGTCGATGAAAAAATTGAAGCAAAAAAGGGAAGAACAATCAACGAAAAAACTTTCGAATGATTTTTTATGTACGGTAGTACTCCTGGATGGGTTTGACGTCGAGGCTTCCGTTTTTGAGCGCCTCGATGGCCTTTGTGGCTGCCACTGCACCGGCAAGTGTTGTAAAATAGGGAACACGGTGAACAAGCGCGGTTCGCCGGATGGAATAGGAGGCCTCCTGTGCCGCCTTTCCACCTATGGTATTGATGACGAGCTGGATTTCGTTACTCTTGATGTGATCGACAATATTGGGTCGCCCTTCAATCACTTTCAGGACAGGCGTGACAGGAACGTTATTTTCGGAAAGTACCCTGGCTGTGCCGCTTGTAGCGACAAGCTTGAAACCCATTTGTGAAAGTTTTTTTGCAATGGGGACAATAGGCTTTTTGTCTCTGTCTCTTACACTCATGAAAACGGTACCCGTTAATGGAAGGCAGCTGTCAGCCGCCATCTGGGATTTGGCATAGGCACGGCCAAAGTCCCTGTCTATTCCCATGACCTCACCCGTCGATTTCATTTCTGGTCCTAAGATCGTATCAACTCCTTTAAACTTTATAAATGGGAATACGGCCTCTTTTACGGCAATATGTTTTAACTCAGCATTCGTGGGGATATTTAATTCGCTGAGTTTTTTCCCCATGATTACCTTCGTTGCAATCTTGGCTAACGGGATACCAATCGCCTTACTGACAAAGGGTATGGTCCGCGAAGCGCGGGGATTGACCTCCAGCACATACACCATCTTATCTTTAATGGCATATTGTATATTGATGAGACCCACGACGTTCAATGACAGGGCTATGATTCGTGTCTGTTTTTTTAACTCGTCAATGATGTCATTTCCGATGGAATATGGTGGAAGCGAGCATGCACTGTCTCCGGAATGGATGCCAGCTTCTTCGATATGTTCCATAACCCCGCCGATAAGTACTTCCTTACCATCACAAATAGCATCAACATCAATTTCTATGGCATCTTCCAAAAATCGGTCAATGAGAACTGGGTGTTCTGGTGAGACATGAACAGCATGGGTAATGTATTCCTCTAAACCAGCTTCATCGTAAACGATACGCATGGCTCGTCCGCCTAGGACATAGGATGGGCGGAGCAGTACGGGATAGCCTATCTTACATGCAATAACCTTTGCCTCCGTGGCAGACCGGGCGCATCCATTATCCGGTTGTCTTAAGTTTAATCGATTCATCAGGGTCGCAAACCGTTCGCGGTCCTCAGCAATATCGATACTTTCCGGAGAAGTTCCCAGTATTTTTACACCTTCTTTCTCCAAGGGTATGGCTAATTTCAGTGGAGTTTGTCCACCAAATTGGACGATAATACCTTCTGGTTTCTCCTTATCAATAATTTCGAGGACGTCTTCCAGGGTAAGCGGTTCAAAATAAAGCCGGTCGGAGGTGTCGTAATCTGTACTCACCGTTTCTGGATTGCAATTGACCATAATGGTTTCATAACCCAATTCTCGTAAGGCAAAGACCCCATGAACACAGCAGTAATCAAATTCAATTCCCTGTCCAATACGGTTGGGCCCGCTTCCGAGGATAATGACCTTTTTTTTGTTCGTTGGTTCTGCCTCACAGGCACCTTCATAAGTGGAATACAGATAAGGGGTAAAGGCCTTGAACTCTGCGGCGCAGGTATCCACGTGTTTAAATACTGGCCTGATCGCTTCTCTTTGACGGTACGCCCGTACAGTTTTTTCTTCGACATTGCACAAACGTGCCAGATATTTATCTGAAAAGCCACATTGCTTGGCTCTGGTCAGTATCTCCTTATCCATTTTAAAGCCGATTTCACCTTGAGGTATGGAGGCGAGTGGCCGTTCTCCCGGACCTACCGAATACTTCTCCTTTATCTCGGCTTCCATGTCCAGTACCTGTTTGATATTGTACAGAAACCAACGATCAATATGAGTCCATTTATATATCTCATCCAGGCTCATACCAAAACGTATCGCATCGGCAATGTGCCAGAGCCTGTCAGGATTGGGTATCATCAACTTCGTCCTCAGGAAATCGTATCTTTGCTCGGTAGTCCATTTATCGCTGTCAGATGGCCATAATACCTCAAATCCGTAACGCCCGGTTTCTAAGGATCGGATGGCTTTACCAACAGCCTCTTTGAACGTACGTCCCATGGCCATGACCTCACCTACGGATTTCATATGGATAGTAAGTGTCTGATCAGTGTCAGGAAATTTTTCAAAGTTGAATCGAGGTACTTTTACAACACAGTAATCGATGGTGGGTTCAAAACAGGCAGGGGTATACCGGGTGATGTCGTTAGGGATTTCATCAAGGGTGTAGCCCACCGCTAACTTTGCAGCGATCTTGGCAATAGGAAATCCCGTGGCCTTCGAGGCAAGGGCTGAACTCCTTGAAACCCTCGGGTTCATTTCAATAGCAAGCATTTCTCCGTTTTCAGGATTCACAGCGAATTGGATATTGGAGCCACCGGTCTCAACGCCAATCTCCCGGATAATCCTGATTGCCGCATCCCGCATAAACTGATACTCAACGTCTGTCAGGGTTTGTGCGGGAGCCACGGTGATGCTATCGCCCGTATGCACACCCATAGGATCAAAATTTTCAATGGAGCAAATAATCACGACATTGTCTTTTAAGTCACGCATCACTTCCAGCTCATATTCCTTCCAGCCTAACACGGAACGTTCCACAAGTACCTCATGGACCGGGCTGGTTTCAAGAGCTACTTTGATATATTCTCTATACTCTTCGATATTATATGCCGCATTTCCACCAGAACCTCCCAGTGTAAAAGAAGGACGTATGATAGACGGAAAACCTATTTTTTCGATAATCGTCATGGCTTCTTCGTATGAACGGACATAAGCGCTTTCAGGAACCGGGATTCCAATGTGTTTCATGGCGGACTTAAAGAGTGACCTGTCCTCAGCCTTCCTGATGGCATCCAGCTTGGCACCGATCAACTCTACGCCGAATTCCTTCAGTACGCCCTTTTCTGCCAGGTTAACTGCCGTGTTTAATCCGGTCTGCCCCCCTAATGTTGGAAGTAATGCCTGTGGGCGTTCCTTTGCAATAACCTTTGCTACCATTTCTGTTGTTATTGGTTCGATATAAGTACTGTCGGCAACTTCAGGGTCCGTCATGATTGTAGCGGGATTACTGTTTACAAGGACAACTTTGTATCCCTCTTCGCGGAGTGCTTTACAGGCCTGGGTACCAGAATAATCGAATTCACAGGCCTGGCCGATAACGATCGGGCCGGAGCCAATAATCAGGATTTTTTGTATGTCGGTTCTCTTGGGCATTGTTTATTTTTAGATTAATACCTCTGAGGAAGGCAAGAATCCATGAAAATTAATTTATAATGGCTAAGTTTTTTACCATAAAAGCGAATTTTAAATCTCAATTTTGTTATTTCAGCATCTCAATAAATCTCTCAAACAGATAACTCGCATCGTGGGGGCCGGGTGAAGCCTCCGGGTGATATTGCACAGAAAAGGCTGGTATCGAGTGGCATTTCAATCCCTCCACGGACTTGTCATTAAGATTGATATGGGTAATCTCCACGTTACCATACGGACTTTTTTGCACAGTTCCTTCCTGTGGTGCTGTTACTGCAAAGCTGTGATTTTGTGCAGTAATTTCCACTTTTCTGGTGGACAAATCCATAACGGGTTGATTTCCCCCATGATGCCCGAACTTTAATTTGTAAGTCTTTAGCCCCAGCGTAAGTGCCATCAATTGGTGCCCAAGGCAGATTCCAAATAGGGGTTTTTTCCCCAACAAACCTCTAATATTTTCAATCATATAAGGAACGGCAGCAGGGTCACCGGGGCCGTTAGAAAGCACGATTCCATCGGGTTTCATGTTCAAAACAGTTTGAGGTTGCATTTGTGCAGGAACTACCGTTACGGAACATCCGGCACTGCTCAGTTTCCTGAGAATATTATATTTCACGCCACAATCGTAGACAACGACCTTGAATCTTTTTGATTTGCCTACATCTGGGCCAGCATCCTTCCATTCATACGAATTATTACACGTCACTGTCTTTACAAGGTCTATCCCATCTAATCCGGGGGCAGATTTTATCTTTTTGATAAGACTTGAAACGTCAAAATCCACAGTAGAAATAATACCCTGCTGGGCACCATAATCCCGTAATCGTCTTGTCAATTCCCTGGTGTCAATTCCTTGAATACCTACGATTCCCTTACTCTTCAGAAACTCATCCAGACCGATCTGTGAACGCCAATTACTGGGAAAAAGGCTGTATTCTTTTACAATAAAGCCCTCTAAAAATGGGTTACGGGATTCGTAATCTTTTTCATTAATCCCATAATTGCCAATCAGCGGATAGGTCATGACCACCATTTGACCTTTATACGATGGATCGGTAAGGATTTCCTGATAACCCATCATACTGGTATTAAAAACGACCTCGCCGATCGTCTCTCCTGCAGCGCCCAGGGAGTATCCCAGAAAACTTGTTCCATCTGCCAGGACAAGTATTGCCCGGTTTTTATTCATGAACGTTTTTGTGAATTATTGAAAAAAATTAATAATCATTTGCCACAAGGCCACAAACCAGACACAAAATTAGGCGCTTGGCGGCTAAATTCAAGTCTATAAATCGTACAAATAAAAAATGGACGTGTCAAGTCAAAGTTGTTTTTCACTTGACTAAGACGACTCCTCTGCTATATTAAATCGTAAAACTGCAATACTATAGGCGCTTGAAAGGATAATTTGCTTAATGACAATCCTCGTTACTGGCGGGGCTGGTTTTATCGGTTCACATCTGGTGGAAAAATTACTATTTCAGGGTGAACAGGTAGTCATCATCGATAATTTTAATGATTTCTATCCACCTGCTTACAAAAGAGAAAATATTTCTGTAGCTATTAGCAACCCTCGTTTAACCTTGTACGAAGCCGATATCTGTAATACTGTCTTATGTCGGGAGATATTTGAGAAACACCGCATTGAAAAGGTCGTCCATCTGGCGGCGTATGCTGGCGTAAGACCTTCGATCGAACGTCCCTTGCTCTATGAAGAGGTCAACTGCAAAGGTACGTTAAACTTGCTTGAACTTTCCAGGATTTATGAGGTCAAGCAATTTATCTTTGGTTCGTCTTCTTCGGTTTACGGGAATAACAAAAAGATTCCATTTTCAGAAGACGATCCCGTGAACGAGCCGATCTCTCCTTATGCAGCGACCAAACGGGCGGCAGAACTTTATTGTTACAACTACCATCACCTTTATAAGATACCCGTGGTCTGTCTGCGGTTTTTTACCGTGTACGGACCGAGGCAACGACCCGACCTTGCCATACGTAAATTTACCGAACTTATTGATCATGACCAAGAAATCCCTATGTATGGTGACGGAACGACGCAGAGAGATTATACATTCTTCTCTGACATCGTAGATGGCGTGGTTTCTACCTTAAATAAACAATTTGATTTCGAAATTATCAATCTGGGTAATTCAACACCGATTCAGCTGGCAAGACTTATTGAACTCATTGAACAGGAACTGGGCAAAAAAGCGAAAATCAAAAAACTTCCGGAACAACCGGGAGATGTGCATAGGACTTATGCAGATATTAAAAAGGCAGAACGGTTTTTACATTACAGACCAAAAGTATCCATTGAACAAGGGATCCGTTTGTTTGTAGCATGGTATAAAGAACGTAAAAAATAAACGGCCGTATCTCTTACTTAGGGCAAAACTGACACAACGAATGAAACTCAGTAGTAACAAATAGTTGCCAATAACAGAAATATCGTCAATGAGGTTTTTTCCCCATGTTAACCCTCTCTAATAAAATAAGCCTCAGCAGGATATTTTTTATTCCTCCCCTTGTGTTTTGTATAACACAAGTCCAGCATAACAATCACTACCGGTATGTCTGTCTTTTTATCATGCTGGTTATCGGCCTAAGCGATATGCTGGACGGCTATCTTGCCAGAAAAAGAAATGAAATAACAAATCTAGGAAGGTATCTGGATCCGGTTGCAGACAAGCTTGTCCTGGTGGTTGCCTGCATCATACTTTCTTCTGATCGTATCTGGCCGGAACCGAGATTTCCCAACTGGATTCCAGCAGTTATTGTCTGTAGAGACCTTTTACTCATGTTTGGTACCGTTGCTTTGCTCCTCATTACCGGTAGGATGGATTGCCAGCCGACGATACTGGGTAAGGCCGCAACAGGCCTTCAAATTATTGCTATTATATCTGTGCTCATCGGAAACCACATTCCTTTACCAGCACTCGTCACCATATGGTGGTTGGCTGTTATTTTCACCTTTCTTTCCGGACTCTTGTATATGTACAGGGGCGTAAAGCAATTGTAAGGTACTACCGATTCCATTCGCACCATATTTATACAAAAAGGCTTTACATTAGCTGCCATTTGTAATACTATTTATGTAAGTTATTTAGGAAGCAATCAGCTGTCAGCATTCTGTTATCACCGATTACAGTTTGCTGAGGGCTGAATGATTACCAATTAACCCGTCGAAATTTAAAATATGTGAGGTTTTTTTCCCATGCGATTTAATACGATACAAGAGTCCGTAGAAGACCTTAAACAGGGTAAAATGATCATCCTGGTAGACGATGCGAATCGTGAAAACGAGGGGGATATTACCGTTGCCGCCGAGAAGATCACACCAGAGGCTATCAATTTTATGCTTACCCATGCACGGGGTATTATATGCCTTGCAATCAATGCCGAACGAGCGGAAAAACTCGATCTTTATCCCATGGTATCCAATAATACGTCAAGCTTTCAGACGCCCTTTACTGTTTCTATCGATGCCAGAAATGGCATCACAACGGGCGTTTCTTCAAAGGATCGAGCGGTGACGATTTTAACTGCTATTGACGATAAGGCGACCGCCGATGACCTAGTCAGACCAGGCCATGTGTTTCCACTGAAGGCACAAAGGGGAGGTGTGCTTGTCAGGGCAGGACACACCGAAGGTGCGGTAGACCTTATGCGCATCGCAGGCCTTAAACCCGCTGCGGTTATCTGTGAGATTATGACAGAGGACGGGAATATGGCGAAACTCCCTGATCTCAAGAAATTTGCCGAAAAGCACAATCTTAAAATATGTACTATTGCTGATATCATTAAGTTTCGGCACGAACAGGAGCGATTGATTGAAAAGCGCGTTACCGTAAAACTGCCCACTGTCTATGGAAATTTTACGCTTCACCTGTACCGTTCCTTCGTCGATGAATATCTCCACTTGGCTCTTTGTCTGGGCATAGGGAATGAGGGTGGGAATGAACCCTCCCCTTTGCATAATGAGCCTGTACTGGTAAGGGTGCATGATGAATGTTTGACCGGCGACATCTTTGGTTCTCTCCGTTGTGACTGTGGCGAACAGCTCCACAGCGCCCTTCAGATAATACAGAATCATGGGAAGGGAGTACTACTGTATATGCGACAGGAGGGTCGGGGGATTGGTCTGGAGAACAAACTCCATGCTTACTTACTACAGGAAAAGGGACTTGATACTGTTGAGGCCAATGAAAGACTTGGTTTTCCTGCCGATAAACGCGACTACGGCATCGGTGCGCAAATTTTGCGAGACCTGGGTGTAACAAAGATGCGACTGCTTACCAACAACCCCAAAAAGTTTGCAGCCCTTGTCGGATACGGTCTGGAGATCGTAGAACGAGTACCCATCGTTATGGACCCAAAGGAGGAGAATAAGCGGTACCTGTTAACAAAGAAGGAAAAACTGGGGCATATCATAGAAAAGGTGTAGAGCCGCATTTGGAAGATCACAAAGACGGAAAGGGCACAAAGAACATTTAAAGGTAAAAGGTTGGGGAAATGAATCAGTGTTCCGTACTAAGGCATGATGATACTGACTAGGTGATTGGATTAATAACTCCTTTGTAAACTCTATGGTTAAATGTTATTTTTCTGAGCGATGAAAAAACTTTTTGCAAAAAAAGCCCTGCGTGACCTTGCCGAGGAGTCCAATCACCACCACTTTAAACGAGTATTGGGCCCGTTTTCGCTAACTGCCTTAGGAATCGGTGCTGTTATTGGTGCCGGGATATTTGTCCTGACTGGGCTGGCTGCCAAAGAGTTTGCTGGTCCCAGCTTAATCCTCTCCTTTGTCCTTTCAGGTCTTGCCTGTATCTTCGTAGCCCTCTGCTACGCCGAGTTTGCATCCATGGTTCCTCTGGCCGGTAGTGCTTATACCTATTCATATGCGGCACTGGGAGAGATTTTTGCGTGGATTATTGGATGGGACCTTATTCTTGAATATTCCCTTGCATCAAGCCTTGTGGCCGTGGGATGGTCACATTATTTTGTAAAATTACTGGGACTCTTTGGCTTACATATTCCTCCCTGGCTGACCAATGACTATTGGACCCTGTCCCATAAGGCTCAAGACCTCTTTACCCAAAGCGTACCTTTCATTCTTGGAGTTCCCATCTTATTCAACCTACCCGCAGCTCTTATTATTATCGCCATTACTACCTTACTGGTCATTGGCATAAAAGAGAGCGCCCGTTTCAATAGTATCATCGTAGGGGTGAAACTTGCTGTAATTCTCCTGGTGATTTTTGTTGGGTGGTTTTATGTAAAGGGTGATAATTGGGGAAATAGTTTTGATACCTTTGCACCGTATGGTATTGGTGGTATTGGTACTGGCGCGGCCTACGTATTTTTTGCCTACATTGGTTTTGATGCGGTTTCTACTACCGCCCAGGAGGCGAGAAACCCGAAGAGGGACGTACCCATTGGCATCATTGTATCGTTGGTACTGTGTACCATGTTATACATTGCCGTCACTGCCGTCCTTACCGGCATGGTTTACTATAAAGATATTAATATCGATGCACCCCTGGCAGATGCCTTTACGCGATACGGACTGACAAAGGTATCCTTTTTTATCTCGGTCGGGGCCGTGGCTGGACTAACCAGTGTGCTCCTAGTATTACTCTTGAGCCAATCCAGGATATTCTGGGCCATAGCCAGGGATGGACTCCTGCCCGAACGAATCTTCGCAGCCGTCCATCCTCGTTTTGGGACGCCCTATATATCTACCATCATTGTGGGTGCCTGTGTCGCCCTTACCGCCTGTTGCTTTCCCATCGAAGAAATTGCGAAACTGGTCAACATCGGGACACTCCTTGCCTTTTGCCTTGTGAGTGCCGCAGTAATAATTCTTCGTGTAAAAGACCCCAATCACCCCCGCGCCTTTAAGTGCCCCTTTGTCCCCGTAATACCCATCCTGGGCATTCTTTCCTGCGGATACATGATGATACGACTCGAATTTTCCACCTGGCTTAGACTCCTTGTATGGCTCGCATTAGGTGCTGTTATTTATGCTGCCTATGGCAGGCGCCATAGCAAACTGGCAAAGAAACACGCCATGATGGAGAAACAAAACGAGTCGCTGGTGGCGTTGGATAAGAGTCATTTGTAAGGGCGTATTGCAATACACCCCCGATCTTGACGTTCAGGATTTCACCTGAAAATGAAGTCGGTTGTCTAAAAAATAAACAGTAACAATTTGGTTTTTTGAAAAACATCAATAGTTAAAAATGCTTATGGGATTGACAATAAACAACATGAACAACTGCATGTTGCTGTGCCATCAGGGCTAAAGCCCAGGTATGAGAGGTATCCACGAACCCCAGCCTTAAGTCTGGGGTTAATACCCGGACAGCCTTATGGTAAGACAAGCGTCCCCGCTTGTCATCATAAAGGTCAGGCAAGGACGCCTGACCTGCCATGGGTTCGTGACGGTCTTATCTGAATTGGGCCTTAGCCCTGACAGCAGCGCTTGATCTTCAACGTGTTGAAAAACAAACGTGTTCAGATTGTTTATTGGTAATCCTAACCCGAACGAGTCGGAAGATCACGGTGTTGATGGGTCCTCTTAGCTAGACCCATCTTACATAAACTTGAACTGCAAAAGATTGATTAAGGGTGGATTGCTTCACTTCATTCGCAATGCCGTTTCCATATTGAATTGTGCATGATGTTTACTATAGTCATGCATTTGGTAGGTAGAATAAATATTCGTGGAGTAAGTCTCTATGGCCTCCTCACTCTCTCCTCATCTGTATGACGTGGCCGTTGTTGGAAGTGGTCTGGCTGGATCATCTGCTGCACTTTGTTTAGCCAGACAAGGGGTGAGGGTGGTAGTTCTAGAAAAAGATTCGCTGCCGCGTCATAAAACCTGTGGTGGTGGGGTAACCTACAGGGCGATCCAACTGTTGCCTGTTGACATCCGAGAGGTTATTGAGTTAGAGTGCTACTCTGCCGAGTTGAATATGATCGATGCCAGCCTTCATTTCTCTACCAAAAGACAACAACCGATTATTTCCATGACCACACGGGAGAAGTTTGATTTCTTCCTGGTTTCTGCTGCCAGAGACGCCGGGGCAGATATTTGGTCAGATTGCAAGGTGATTGATGTAGTAATTCATCCTGATAAGGTTGAATTAATAACCAGCAAGGGAGTATTGTCTGTCCGATTCGTGGTTGCGGCGGATGGCGCAATGGGCGTTGTTGCCCAAAAAGCCGGCTGGCAGGAAACCCGTTACCTTATTCCAGCGCTGGAATGCGAGGTTTCTGTCTCAGATGATGTGCTGAAGCGATTTTGCTGTGCTGCCAGGTTTGATTTTGGTATAGTTCCTTATGGATATGCGTGGGTTTTCCCGAAGAAAGAACATTTGTCCATCGGTGTGTTGAGTATGCGACGTACCCCAATCAATCTGAATGAAATATTTGAGCGGTATTTAAAACTCATAGGTATCGATAAAATAACGAAACTAAAGCGGCATGGGTTTCTTATTCCTGTGAGTCCGAGAAGGGATACCTTTGTAAAGGGATGCTTGCTTCTTGCGGGAGATGCGGCGGGTTTTGCTGACCCTGTTACGGGCGAGGGCATAACATCCGCAATCCAGAGTGGTCAAATTGCTGCTCAAGCCTTACTTGACGGAAGGTTTGAAACGGAGCGCGTTGAACAAGTCTATGATTCGCAACTTGCAAAGACCATATTACCAGAACTACGGTTGGGCAGAATTCTGGCGAAATTGATTTACGATTATCCGAGGTTACGCACGTGGTTATTTCGGTTGTACGGACAGAAATTGACTGAGGCTGTAACTGACGTGTTCATAGGCGAAAAGACCTATTGTGGAATGTTACACAACCCTTTGAATTACCTTAGGTTGGGCCTTAGGAGATTTTTCAATGTAGAGCGAAGGGGCTCTTCGCTCTATAAACCGCTTAAATAAAGTGAAATTTCTATACGTGAATTTAAATACGGGCAAACTTCGTTTGTCCATGCCCCCCAAAAAATCGCTTGAATATTATGCAGGGCTCTATGGTAAGGATTATTTTCAGCTGGCGGATGCTGGTTACGTTCTTTTTGGGCGTAAGCTCCGGCATCCCTCTCCTCGTTACGGGTTCCACGCTTCAGGCATGGATGACTGATGAAAAGGTCAATCTTGCAGTGATCGGCTTGTTTTCCCTGGTTGGGCTTCCTTACACGGTCAAGTTCCTCTGGGCGCCTTTCATGGACAGATATGTGCCTCCATTTCTGGATCGACGACGCGGGTGGATGCTGATTACTCAAATCCTTCTTATGCTGGCCATTGGCGCCTTTTCTTTCGTAAGGCCTGCCGAATCTCCTTGGGTTGTGGCCTTTCTCGCCGTGCTCGTGTCCTTTTTTAGTGCGAGCCAGGATATTATCGTTGATGCATATCGGCGTGAGCTTTTGCAGGATGAGGAATTGGGCTTAGGCTCTTCTCTGGCTGTTAATGGTTATCGCATAGGGATGCTCATTTCAGGAGCGTTTGCCCTATTTTTGGCCGACCGTATTCCCTGGAATTACGTTTATCTGCTGCTGGCAGTCTCACTTCTTATCGGTATTATTACAACGTGCTTAGCGCCAGGTCTGGAAGGACAGGCAATTCCGCCAAAATCCCTTCGTGAAGCGGTTATAGAACCTTTTATCGATTATTTTAAGAGGGCAGGGGCCTTTGAGATTTTGGCCTTTATCCTTCTTTATAAAATTGGCGACGTCATGGCGAGCAGCATGACAACCCCTTTTATTTTGAAAATTGGATTTACCAAGACGGAATTAGCAGCTGTTGTAAAGACCTTTGGGATATTCGCCACGGTTGCTGGTGGTCTTGTGGGGGGTATCCTCTTAATAAAATTGGGACTTCGCAAAGGCCTCTGGATTTTTGGAATCCTTCAGGCAGTATCGACCCTTTCTTTTTCAGCGCTTGCTTCTGTGGGTGCATATCACTCCATATTAGCGGCCACGGTTACCTTTGAAAATTTGACCAGTGGCATGGGCACATCCGCCTTTACAGCGTTTATGGCAAGTCTTTGCAATAAGAGGTTTACCGCCACACAATATGCGCTTTTGAGCAGTCTCATGGGCATTCCAAGGGTGATCGTCTCTTCACCCACCGGGTTTTTGGCCGAACGCATAGGATGGGCTCAGTTTTTCATCTTTTGCACATTGGCGGCAATACCGGGACTTGTTTTCCTCTTTCGTTTTAAGGCATGGCAAGGGGAATCATGTCCTATGATCGAAACAACTGCCTCTCGTGAAGGTAATGGGCTTTTTACTGAGCCTTAATTTTCAAAGAGGTACAAATTGTGTCATATCTTGTGGGAGAAAAGAGTCCGCCGCAGGCGATAAGTTCATGTTTAGGAAATTCAAAGTTATGCTGGTAGGAGCCAACTCCCGTTGGCGACCGGGCGCATGGACGCCGTTGTGTATTGCCAATCGCCGTCAGGAGACGGCTCCTACCTTTGCATCCCGAGAAAGTAGCCGAAGGTCTAATTTAAAGGAGTTTTTACTTTTGATTGCAACGATGCCACGTTGCATTAACTTTGGAGGTTTGTATCATGAAAAAATATATTTTCAGTATTATTCTTTTCAGTCTGTTTGTTATTGCTAATTCCATGGCACAGGGAAAACAGGTCTCTATTACTATTTATCAGAATAATCTCGGTTTAGTCCGTGACGTCCGGGAAATGGACTTAAAGGAGGGGAATCAGGAGATTCGTTTTACGGATGTTGCATCTTTAATTGATCCTACTTCCGTTCACTTCAAATCTCTCACGGAACCAGTGCAGGTAACTATTCTTGAGCAAAACTATGAATATGATTTAGTAAGTGCTGAAAAGATACTGCAGAAATATATTGATCAGGTCGTCCAACTCTTCACCAAAGAGGGCAAAATCTTTGAGGGGAAATTGCTGAGCACCAGTGGAAATGTAGTCCTGGAGAAAAAAGACGGTGGTATCCAATCAATTGCAATGGCAAACATTCAAAATATGGACTTCCCAAAACTACCGGCGGGTCTCATTACAAGACCGACGCTGGTCTGGTATCTTTCGAGTGAAAAAGCCGGCAAACACAATATGGAAACAAGCTATTTAACGGACGGGATTGGCTGGCATGCAGAATACGTTGCGTTGGTGAATAAAGACGAGACAACATTGGATTTATCTGCCTGGGTTTCCATCAACAATCAATCGGGGACGGATTACGAAAATGCCAAACTAAAACTGGTAGCGGGTGATATTCATCGGATAACTCCTCCGCCACCACGATATATCGGTTACGAGGAACGGGCAATGGTAAAAGCCGCTCCGGCTCCACAATTTGAAGAAAAGGCCTTTTTTGAGTATCACCTTTATACGCTTCAGCGTGCCGCAACGATTAAAAATAACCAAATCAAACAACTCTCGCTGTTCCAGACGGCAACAACTCCTGTAAAAAAGATTTATGAATATGACGGATCCAAAAGTGAAAAGAAGGTCAATGTAAAATTGGAATTTATAAATTCAGAAAAAAATGGGTTGGGTTTGCCCATACCTGCCGGGAAGGTGCGGGTTTATAAATCAGATGAGGATCAATCCCAGATTTTTCTTGGAGAGGATCAGGTTGATCACACCCCTAAGGATGAAAAAATCCGGTTGTATGTGGGAGATGCATTTGATGTGGTTGGGGAACGAAAGCAAATCAGTTATGAACAATTAAGTGACCGGGCACGGGAAGAGACTTGGGAAATCAAATTACGTAACCATAAAAAAGAGGATATCGAAGTAGTAGTAATAGAACATCTCTGGGGTGATTGGGAAATTCGCGAAGCTTCGCATACGTATAATAAAAAAGATGCCAACACCCTTGAATTTTTAATTCCACTGAAAAAAGATTCGGAAGTAACCGTAAAATATACGGTACTCTATCGTTGGTAATTTAGTATCATGATTACGATCTTCAAAAGCACGAATCATAGGCTTGAGACGGTTAATACGCTTACAGAAGGATGCTGGGTCAACGTTATAAACCCCAGTGAGCAGGAGGTTGCACAGGTCGAAAGTTTGGGCATTCCTCCTGATTTTGTAACCCATTCCCTGGATATTGACGAGCGTGCCAGAATGGAGCGAAGCAACGGCTCCGTCCTGATAGTGCTCCGCCTGCCTTATTTTCAGGGCAGAATGGTGCCCATTCCCTATATCACCGTACCGCTCGGAATTATTTTGACTGATACGCTTATCGTTACAATTTGCAGGGAGGAGACGTGTGTCATTCAGGAATTTGCCGCCGGTCATGTGCATGACCTGTCTACGGTTAAAAAGAATCGGTTTGTCCTACAACTGCTTCTTCGTACTGCAGACCGATACCTGAGCTACTTGCGGGACGTCGATGCTGCCGTTGATACACTCGAAGAGAAGCTACATCGCTCATTGCAAAATAAGGAGGTGAGAGAGTTGTTGAAATACCAGAAGAGCCTGGTTTATTTCACCACCGCTCTGAAGTCCAACGAGCTGATGCTGGAGCGCTTGCAAAAAAGCCAATTGTTCCAGGCTCATCCTGAAGATGTGGACCTGCTTGACGATGTGCTTATCGAGATACGTCAGGCAATCGAGGTAACTGCTATTTCGGAAAACATCCTGAGCCAGATGATGGATGCATTTGCATCTATTATCTCTAATAATTTGAACGTGGTCATGAAGTTTCTAACCTCCATGACGATTGTAATAAGCCTGCCTACCTTGATTGCAAGTTTTTACGGCATGAATGTCCGCCTTCCTGGCCAGGACCACCCATATGCATTTCCGCTAACGATGCTCGTTTCCCTCATGATATCTTTGATCGTTGTGATCATTTTTTGGAAAAAGGAATGGCTGTGAGGAGAAAGTTTTCATTTTACATTTTTGTCATGTTTGGTATATTTTCCCAAAAGATATCATAACGTAAATAGATAGAGCACCCCTCTTTCTCGTCCTTTGCATAGAGGGGATATAAAGAGGTAAAAACTTCTTGAAAAAGAGGCTTTGTACAGTAATGTCCTAACGATGAGAACGAATTTTCTAAGGAAGTTATAAAGTGATTGAAATAAAACCGATAACTGGAACAATCGATGCAATTGTTAAAGTCCCGGGCTCGAAGAGTTATACAAACCGCGCGCTTATCACGGCAGCATTGGCCGATGGAATATCCACGATCACGAATGCCCTTTTTAGTGACGATACCAAATACATGGCTTCCAGCTTGAATGTCCTGGGAATACCCGTCGAAGAACAGCAAGATGTCAATAAGTTCATCGTACACGGAAAAAGTGGAACCATTCCCGCAAGACAGGCGAAATTGTTTGTCGGGAATGCGGGGACTGCCATGAGGTTTTTAACGGCCATGTTGACCCTGGGCAACGGGGTTTATGAGATAGATGGTGTTATGCGGATGCGGCAAAGGCCCATACAGGACTTACTTGATGGATTAAAACAGCTTGGGGCAGATGTTATATCGAAACATAACGACGGTTGTCCACCCGTAATAATCCGGGGGAAAGGATTAAGTGGTGGATTGGCCGTTGTAAAGGGAGATTTGAGCAGTCAGTATTTTAGCGCCCTGTTAATGACGGCCCCTTACGCAAAAAAGGATGTGATTGTAGAAGTGAAGGGCAGTCTAGTTTCAAAACGTTATGTGGATATGACAATAGCGCTGATGCGTCAATTTGGTGTGAACGTCGAGAACAAGGACTATAAAATGTTTTTGGTAAAATCAGGGCAGCGTTACAAAGCGACAAACTACGTGGTTGAGGGAGACGCATCGGCCGCCTCTTATTTTTTCGCTGCTGCGGCCATTACTGGTGGAAAGGTAAGAGTTGTGGGCATCGGAAGTGATTCTTTGCAAGGAGACATTCATTTTGTCGATGTCCTGAAGAGTATGGGTTGTAGGATCACGATGGGCAGCAATTGGATTGAAGTGCAGGGGAACACCCTGCATGGGGTAGATGTTGATATGGGTGATATGCCGGATGTGGTGCAGACCTTGGCAGCCGTGGCGGTATTTGCACACGGTAAGACGCGGGTACGAAATGTAAAAAATATGCGCATAAAGGAAACCGACCGCATTGCGGCGGTGGTGAATGAACTACGGAGGATGGGGATTTCAGCGGTGGAATATGAGGATGGCTTTGAAATTGAACCCTCTCCGCCACGACCAGCAGAGATAGAAACGTACGATGATCATCGTATGGCCATGAGTTTCGCATTGATTGGGTTGCGCTCAAAAGGGATATCAATAAAAAACCCGGAGTGCGTATCCAAAACGTTTCCCGATTATTTTCAGAGATTAGAAGCATTGAGGGGTGGGAAGTAGGTTATTACAGGTTGCTACAAAAGTACTCGGATTATCACTGAAAAATCGTTATTGCAATCTGCATTCAGCTTTAAGCTGACTGCTGTTTTTTCATACTATGATTATACCGGACATTGATGAAAAATATATGTCGCTAGCTCTGGAATTGGCAGAAAAAGGACGGGGAAGGGTGGAACCGAATCCGATGGTAGGTGCCGTACTGGTAAAAAATGGTGAGATCGTAGGAAAGGGTTATCACCGTGTCTTTGGAGGACCGCACGCCGAGATACACGCAATCAACGAGGGGGGGGCTAACTGCAAGGGTGCAACACTCTACGTTTCCATGGAGCCCTGCGCACACTACGGTAAGACAGCACCATGTGTTGATGCCATCATTAAGGCAGGGATTGCAAAGGTGGTAACAACGGTTATTGATCCTAATCCCATTACCTCTGGCAAGGGGATTCAAAAATTGAAAGAGGCAGGCATTGAAGTTGTGCTGGGTGTCATGGAATCCCAGGCCAAAAGACTCAATGCCCCCTTTTTCAAATTAATGCAGAAAGGATTACCGTATGTGACGGTAAAATGGGCAATGTCGCTCGATGGCAAGATTGCTACGCATACAGGAGACTCCAGGTGGATCACGTCTGAAGAATCGCGTGTGTATGTGCATAAAATCCGTGGGCAGATGGATGGTATATTGGTGGGAATCAATACCGTATTGCGGGACGACCCGTTACTGACCTGTCGTTTAGAAGGCGGAAGAAATCCGAAGAGAATTATTATCGATAGCAACGCCGCCTTACCCTTAAATTCTCGCCTTTTGAAGACGATCCATGAAAGTGAAATAATTGTTGCTGTTAATAAAAACGCACAGCATGAACGTGTTTCAAAACTGGAACAATTGGGATGTAAGATTATTCAAACGAGAGATACGAATGGTTGTGTGGATTTGAAGTACCTCTTCCAACGGCTTGGAGAGATGAATTTGACCAATATTTTAGTAGAGGGGGGCAGTCGGGTTATTACCTCAATGTTTGAAGGGCATTTCGTTGATAAAGTGATGGTTTTTATTGCCCCGATTATTATAGGCGGAGAGGGTGCAAAATCACCCATACTCGGGAAAGGGATTGAGAAGATAAGCGAGGCTATAAAATTTCATGAAATTTTGGTAAAAAGGTTTTTAAATGATGTAGTTGTTGAAGGTATGCTGGAATAGTGATTTGTTTAGATACACGGTTACACCAATCCAGTGGTAACGAAGGAAAGAATCATCGAATCAGCCGATTCAATGGTATTCTGGATTGTTAGTTTAAAGCTAATAACTTTCTTACCGCTGGATTGGGGATTACAACTTTGATTCACTATTTGAAAAATACTTGGAAAGTAACATCGGGGAATAAAT
>JBKBTA010000247.1:0-3498 GCA_046291035.1 Candidatus Brocadia sp. | reverse complement strand
GACCACCCTTTCCTTGCGAAGGAGAAAACGGAAGGGTTTGATACTTTACCTCCCCTTTATCCCCTCCTTGCGAAGGAGGGGAAAGAGGGGTGGTTATAAGTCCGACGATACCCGCAATAATTCTTCCAGTGTTGTTTCGCCCCTGCGAACCGATTCGAGCCCGTCCTCCCACAAGGTCTTTGTCCCCCGCTTTTGAGCCTCTTTCATGATCTCACTGGAATCTTTATGGGCAAGGACGAGCCGCCGTATGGCATCATCCACACACAAAAACTCTGCAATACATTTTCGACCTTTAAATCCTGCATTATTACACTCATCACAGCCCCGGGGTTTATATAAATATTCTCCTTCTTTTAATCCTACCGTCTTGCGCACATCCTCTCCGGGCACATAGGGCTCACGGCACTTTTCGCACATCTTTCGTACCAGACGCTGGGCAAGGACACCAATGACACACGAAGAGATCAGATAATCTTCCATCCCCATATCCATTAATCGGGTAAATGCAGACGCCGAGTCATTCGTATGAAGCGTTGATAAAACAAGGTGCCCGGTCAGGGCTGCCTGTATGGCGATTGACGCCGTTTCCCTGTCCCTGATTTCGCCAATGAGAATAACATCCGGATCGTGCCGTAAAATGGAACGCAATCCGGAGGCAAAGGTCAAATCTATCTGAGGGTTCACCTGGATTTGATTCACACCTTCCATGCTATATTCCACAGGGTCTTCCACCGTTATAATCTTCACCTCGGGTGAAACGATCTCCTTCAGCACGGCGTAGAGCGTGGTCGTTTTCCCGCTCCCTGTTGGCCCGGTCACCAGCAACATGCCTTCGGGCTTATTCACCATACGCCGGAATTTTCCTAAAAGTTCATGGCCAAATCCCAGCTTTTCTAAATCGAGCGTAACCGCTGTCCGATCCAGAATCCTCATCACCACCCCCTCACCATGGCTCATGGGAATAATCGAGACCCTCAAATCTACCTCCTTGCCTGCCACCTTCATCTTAATCCTGCCGTCCTGAGGCAGCCGTTTCTCTGCAATATTCAGTTTTGCCATAATCTTGATACGGGAAATAATGCCATTATAAAGCTCGCGGGGCGGCGGGGTAAGCTCCCGCAAAACCCCATCTACACGGTACCGCAGCCGGGCATTCTTCTCAAAAACCTCCAGGTGCACATCGCTTGCCCCTATTTCAATCGCCTTCGTTAACGTACTATTTACCAGGCGTATGACGGGGGCCTCGGAAGCCATGTCACGCAAGTGCTCCACGTCTTCCATTACTTCAATACTGGATGTCGCCGCATCTTCCTCTTTAACCTCCCCTTCATAAATAGCTTCAAGGGAGGCAAGAATATCTTTTTCACAGCCGGCGAAAATCCGTATCTGTTTATCCGTAGCTAAGGCAATAGTCTCCGCCAGCAAAGAATCCTGCGGATCTGCCAGGGCAATGTCCAGCGTCCCGTCGTGCAGACCGATCGGAAGCACGCGGTTTGCCATCAGGAATACCTTCGGCATCTTTTCCACCAGCGGATACCGGTCATCCTTTTTCTTCTCCCAAATCGGTATCTGCAGCAATTTACTATAGGCAAGCCGAACGTCTTCCTCTGAAACAGTTCCCAGATCGATCAGGATACGACCCAGCTTTTGCCCCGTTTGCCTTTGTACCTCGATGGCACGATCCAGATCAGCGCGCGTCACCTTGCCAATCTCGAGTAATACGTCTCCAATATTACGATGAACTGTTTGTTCCATAAACGTAAAAAACAGCTACTAAGGACACAATAATTCTGTTTTTTCCTTGTGCCTTTGTGGTCATAACATATACGAATAAATGCTCAACGGGATGCGTGTACCCGGTCGCCGACGGGAGTCGGCTCCTACCATGCCTTGATGGTAAGTATTTTCGCTTCATTGTTTCACAGTATACTTGCCTTGAAAGGCAAGAGACAATTTTAACATTTTATCTTTGATTTTTTATTTCTTTATTTACTCCCAGCTCACCACATCCCTATCCTCACCCTCTCCCCCGGCATTACCATCCGCGCCGTATGAAATGATGTCGTAATCCCCATGCTCACCCGGATAGCTGTAAACATAATTATTTCCCCAGGGGTCTTTTGGGATAATCTTCTTCTTTAAATACGGGCCCTTCCAATTAACAACCCCCTGTGGCTCGGTTACCAGGGCCTCCAAACCCTGCTCCTGTGTGGGATATCTCGTCGTGTCGAGTTTATACATCTCCAGGGCGCTCGAAAAACCCTCTATCTGTTGCTTAGCAACGGTTTGCCGGGATTCACCAACACGACCGATCATCTTGGGGCCTATCAATGCGGCAAGCAATCCAATAATAATCATCACAATTAACAGCTCAAGCAAGGTAAAACCGCCCTGCCTCAACAATTTCAACTTTACCCTATTTCCCATTTTCAATCACTCCATACAATTTAAAAAAATGACAGATAAAAAAATCAAACTAAACACCTCATTATTTCAAGAGATTACGGTCGCCATCCGGTAGGAGCCAACTCCCGTTGGCGACCGGGCTCTCCCGTGGGCTTACCAAGGCACGCGCCACAGCGCATTGCCGGTCGCCGTCGGGAGACGGCTCCTACCAATTGCTCTCCCGTGCTGTCGGGAGTCTCCTCCCGACAGCACAAAGCCATTCGCCGTCGGACGACGATAGGAACCGTCCGCTTCAGAATTTTTCATAATTCAGCAACTCCATCGTGTCGTCTTTCATCGCCATAGCGTATATCTTGATTTTCGTGAGATACGTCACCACACTCTCTGGAATAGAGAGAGAAGAAAATATGGGGATTACCTTCTTCTCACGATATTCAGGAAAATAATCATAGATCTCTTTGACCGTCTCTCTAAACTCGTTTATGTAATCAATCCGCGGTGATGACTTAGTCTCGTTTACTATTACCGTATCATCACTAACGGCTATTATGTCAAACTCCCTGCTTTTTGACCTGTCTTTTGCATTTCTCTTGTGCACCCTCAATCCGAAAAACTCTAGGTCCTTGCACCCGAAATATTCCTGCGCAATCCTTGGAATATTGGGTGCCACAATGTCCTCTACCACCGTTCCCATTTTATTGGCAATCTCTCCCCATTTTTTATACATCTTCCTCCGGTCTTCCCTCATCTCGTCCTTGAATTCCTTCATCTCCTCCTTGAATTCCTTCATCTCTTGCTTAAGTTCCCTGAGCTCCCGCTCCGTCTGCATCTGGGCATTGCCGACATTTTTGATGTATTCCTCAAGTACCCTTTCAAGGGTATCAACCCTGTCTTTTACGGATGGCATAGACACTCCTCATCTTAATTTGATAGTAGTGGCATTGAATCAGTCAAGCGGCAACTTCTATTTGGCCTTCCCCCTGTCTCCCCACGTTTTCGGGGAATTATGGGGTGTTTTCAAGAGATTACGGTCGCCATCCGGTAGGAGCCAACTCCCGTTGGCGACCGGGCTCTCCCGCGGGCTTACCAAGG
>JBKBTA010000246.1:0-3508 GCA_046291035.1 Candidatus Brocadia sp. | reverse complement strand
TGAACATGGAAGCCTTACCCTTAACAATTTCTTCATTGCCAGAAGAATAGATGGGGCTATTTATCCCATATTTACAGTTCCAAAAGATGTTGTAAAAATAAAAGGAAGTGCTGAAAGAAATCTATTCCTCTTAAAACCTGAAGAATCGCTTAATAATAAAATTATCTGCAACCTTCCCTTAGCTTCTTTAGCGCCGCTGTGGCTAAAAACGGAAAGCCCAATAGAGGAAGCAAACGGTTTTCTCTCTCTACAAGCAATGAGTACTTATCTCTGTGGGAACGTTCCTGATGAGATTATGAAAAGTGAAGCCCTTTACCAGAAAGATGAAAGGGTTGGCATTAAAAAGGACAGGACAAGAAAGGCGGCGGCGACAGGCGCACTTTATAGCGTCGAATATTTCCGGTTCGCAAAAGATATTGGATTTGCCGTTGAATTAGGTGGAGTAGAAAAATTCCCTCCGGAAGGATTGCTGCGATTAGGCGGCGACCACCGCTCGGCATTTTATCAGGAATCTTCATTTGTTTTGCCCGATAAAGAAAAAGTTAAAAACAAGATAAAAGATACCAAACAGTTTAAAGTGGTTTTTCTAACTCCTGCATTATTTCAAAAAGGCTGGATGCCTGACTGGATAGACACTGAAAATGGCGTTGGAACAATTAATAATATTACCCTCAAGCTTATATCCGCTGCACTTGGAAAACCAGTCCATATAGGAGGCTTCGACCTTGTAAAGAAGACGCCAAAAGATATGAAAAAGGCGGTATCCGCAGGAAGCGTCTTCTATTTTCAATTAAAAAATGGCAGTATTGACGAAATATTTGACACCTTCTGGTTAAAATCAATATCAACGGAAAAACAAAACGAAGGTTTTGGCATTACTATTATTGGAGGATACTGATATGTTTAAAGAAGCAAGTCTGATGTTTATCTATACAGAAACGTCCCTGCACGCGGGGAGCGGCACAAGCCTTGGCGTAATAGACCTGCCAATTCAGAGGGAAAAATATACGGACTATCCCATGCTTCAGGCATCGGGAATCAAAGGCGCCGTAAGAGACTGGTTTGAAGCAAACAATGGCGTTAAGAAAAAAATGATAAACCAGATTTTCGGTCCCGATACCATTGGGGGAGGCGGCGAGGCATTTGCCGGCGCTGCGACATTTACCGACGGCAGGCTTCTCCTCTTTCCAGTAAGGTCAATGAAGGGCGTCTTTGCCTATACAACGTCTTGCTTTGCCCTGAACAGATTAAAGCGCGATTTAACTATGGCAAAAGTAGCAAACGCAGATTGGAACGTTCCAGGGGAACCACTGGGCGACCAGGTTTGGGGGGTACAGGGAAGCAGTTTATGCGAGGATGGAAAGGTCTTGCTTGAGGAATATGCATTTGATTTTCTGAAAAACAACGATGTAGATGTAAAGGAGATTGCAGGATGGCTGTCGCAAAACGCCTTTCCTGATGGTGCTGAATACCAATTCTGGAAAGAAAAGATTAAAAAAGACTTACTTATACTTCCTGAAGATGCCTTTAAAGATTTTGTTAAACTTTCTACAGAAGTGCAGGCAAGGATAAAAATAAACAATGACACGAAAACTGCCGCTACCGGTGCGCTTTTCTATGAAGAAACATTGCCCCCTGATACCCTTCTCTATTCGGTAGTCATGGCTAACGATCCATTCATGGAGGAAGAAAACAAACCCGACGGAAAAAATGCGAAAGACATAATGACCTTTATATCCGACCTTAACGGCAACCGGGCACAATTTGGGGGAGATACAACCATTGGCAGGGGCATAGTGAATATAAGGTTTTTTAATGGAGGTGCAAAATGAGCCGGCTACAGAAAGTGGAACAAAAAAGAGCTGCAGAGGCATGGAGCTGCATTCAGGCAGTAAGTGAAGACATAGATAACTCTAAGTTTAAAAAGGAATACAGAAGCATTGTCATGAAACTTCCTGCGCTAATACTTACCAATGGACTTGGACAAACCCTTGCGTTTCTGAAATCAAAAGGCAAAAATGACGACTCTAACCCTGAAAAAAGGGTTTATGAGGATTTACAAGGGTGGCTTCTTAAAACAGATCTCATAAATTTGGGAAGGGTTACGCATGATGAATTAATTGAAAGGATTATGGCTATTGATAGCACTAAATATCGTTTCGTAACAATGGAAAGCCTTTCATTTTTAAACTGGCTCAAAAGATTTGCAGATGCCATGTTGCCAAAGGACGGAGGTAATTAAAATGACCCTTCCATTACCTGAACATACACGGAATTTTGTATTACAACAAGGTAGATTACGAAAGTTCAGCAATTTCGGATTGCTGTTTAATAAGTACATAGATTGGGATCGCAACTGGGAAAAGAAAAAAGATATCCATAGAGAAATCCGTGGTTCTTACACAAAAAACGATTCCCTGCTGGTATCATACAAAAACAGACAAAAGGCGCTTTTAGAAAATTACAAAATACGAGGCTACCATGTTGAATGTTTTACAATGGCTACAGATTATCGTTTTATTTCCGGACTCGGCGGTGCGCATGTGCTTGAAACAGGTTTAACGCTGCACCCTCTATACGGCTTTCCATATCTTCCGGCGAGCGGCCTTAAAGGTCTTACAAGAGCCTATGCAGAGAAGATTGACGAGGCTTCTGATAAGGAACTACTGGAGGTATTTGGGTCTGAGGATAAAGACAGGGTTTCTGATTCAAACCGTGCGGGCAGGGTTGTTTTCATGGACGGCATACCGGCAGAATTTCCTGAGATTGAGGTTGATATTATGAATCCTCATTATAGTGATTATTATCAGGGCAATAAGCCTCCGGCTGATTATCTAAGCCCGACACCAATAACATTTTTTGCGATAGCGCCCGGTAAATCATTTATGTTTTCACTGTTTTCAAGGGACGAACCCTTGCTTAAAAAATCCGTAAAATGGTTAAAGGGTGGATTAATAGAACTTGGCGCTGGCGGCAAGACGAATGTTGGTTACGGATATTTTAATCCGATTGTATTGCAAGGAGTCATAAAAAAATAATAATGCTGTTTCAAACCTGCAAGATGATGATTTGATAGCAAAATTTACTAACCTCAAAATCCGTTGCGACACTGAAAAGTTTTACAATTTTATAAAAAACATTAAGACAATTCCTTCTCTGAAAAAAAATGTCGCTTTCGGAGATAAAAGAGTATAAATCATTTGGTAACACGTTAGTCTTTTGAAAAATCAAAATACCCGTCGGTATTGAAAAATACGGAGAAAGGCTTTGCAGTATAAATCTTTTTGATTGTGGTGAAACTGCTTTATGAAACATTTCAGAAATATTTCTCGGCTAACTTTTGAAACACCAAATATGTTTAAAATTCGGTTTTTTAAGTACTTGTTAATACAGGAGAAAGGAAGGGGGTGCAGTATGAACGAAGACCTGATTTAGAAGGGATTGCGACCGTATAAAAAACGACCTTCAGTCTCGTATTTCTTTCGTATGAACGAAGACCTGATTTAGA
>JBKBTA010000245.1:0-3523 GCA_046291035.1 Candidatus Brocadia sp. | reverse complement strand
TAGGCAAAAAGTGATACATTTCCATTACAAACTGCCAACTACCTACTGCTTACTGCCTGCTTAAGCGGACAAATGGGCTAGTTACTAAAAAACTTACAAAAAAAGAAGTTTTTACAGGGTAATACTATAAATGGAAGAACTGCCGGAAAGATATTTTTACAACAGAAACAAGATTGTAAGGATTGGTCAGATATTAAAAGACGTAGTTCCCAGGAGGGTCGTCATTGACAGGACTTATAATAAGGTCAGAGGTGCATGGCAGCGTATCGTGGGTGAGGATGTTTGTAAATCCGCTGTTATCACAGGTTTAAAGAACAGGGTGCTGTATGTAAACGTAGAGTCCGCCGCGCTTATTCACCATTTGACTAATTTTGAAAAGCATGCTATAATTGCTCGAATTAATGAAATTATTGGTACAAAATGTATAGAAGATATTCGCTTTAAAATAGGGATGGTAGATGAGGGCAGGGGAGAGTAGTACGGCAGTAACACAAGATACATACGACGCTACATCCATAAAGGTACTTGGTGGCATAGAGGCAGTCCGGAAAAGGCCGGCAATGTACATTGGGGATACTACCCTTAAAGGGTTGCATCATCTGGTGGAAGAAGTCGTTTGTAACAGTGTGGATGAGGCAGTTGCAGGCTTCTGTGAGAACATAAATGTAAGGATAAATGTGGATGGTAGCCTGGCGGTAGTGGATGATGGCAGGGGCATCCCTGTCGATGTACACAAAGAGACGAATAAGTCCGCTCTGGAGGTAGTTATGACCATGTTGCATGCGGGCGGCAAGTTTGAGCACAAAAGCTACAAGGTATCGGGCGGTTTACATGGTGTTGGCGTGTCGGTGGTAAATGCCCTTAGCGAGTGGATGGAGGTAGAGGTAAAAAGGGATGGGCATGTATATTTTCAGCGGTATGAAAAGGGTGAGGTAAAATCGCCTGTAGAGGTGAGGGGGGTTACCAAAAAGAGGGGGACAAAGGTTGTATTCAAACCAGACGCTGAGATATTCGAAGATACGACGTTTTGCTTTGAAACAATAGCAAAGAGGCTAAGGGAATATGCCTTTCTGAATAAAGGGTTAAAAATAACACTCCATGACGAGAGGACGGATAAGAGCGAGGCATTTAAGTATGACGGCGGTATAAAGGCATTTGTAAAGGAACTCAACGAGGGGAAAGAGGTAATCCATAAAGATATAATCTATTTTGAAAAGGAAAGTAACGGGACTATCGTTGAAGTGGCTATGCAGTATAATGATGGGTACAGCGAGAATGTGTACTCCTTTGCAAATAATATCAATACAATCGAGGGGGGCACCCACCTGAGCGGTTTCAGGGCCGCCCTTACAAGAACTCTTAATAATTACGCAAAGAATAAAGGGCTCCTTAGCGAAGAGAAGGCGCCTACAGGAGACGATTACAAGGAGGGACTGACGGCTGTTATCAGCGTTAAGCTGCCGGATCCTCAGTTTGAAGGGCAAACAAAGACGAAACTCGGGAATCGCGATGTCCAGGGTCTCGTGGAGGCCGTGGTAAACGAACAGTTTGGAATTTACTGTGAGGAGACACCGGCAACGGCAAAGGCCATCATTAACAAAGGTATAGAGGCTGCCAGGGCAAGAGAGGCCGCACGAAAGGCTCGGGACCTGACGAGGAGAAAAGGGGCGCTTGGCAGCACGAATCTCCCCGGAAAGCTGGCAGATTGCTCTTCCCGGGACTTTGAGACATCTGAGTTGTTCCTTGTGGAGGGCATTTCCGCAGGTGGAACGGCAAAGCAGGGAAGAGACCGAACATTTCAGGCAATCCTGCCGTTAAAGGGTGTAATCCTGAATGTAGAGAAGGCGCGCATTGACAAGATGCTGAGTAATGAGGAGATCAGGACGCTGATATCTGCCCTGGGAACAGGTATAGGAGCGGACGAGTTCAACGTGAATAACCTGCGGTATGGTAAAGTCATCATAATGACGGATGCCGATATCGATGGGGCGCATATCAGGACGCTCCTGCTGACATTTTTCTTTCGGCAGATGGTAGATCTGATAGAAAAGGGGCATATCTACATTGCCCAGCCGCCGCTGTATAAGGTAACAAAGAACAAGCGGCAGGAATATATCTATGACGACAGGGAGTTACAAAAGAAGCTCATTTCACTTGGCGGCGAAGGGACCGTTATGGAGGTAAACAGCGGCAAAAAAGAAGGCCTGGACAATTCAAAACTGGGAAAGCTGTTACAACACCTGGTACAGATGGAAGAGTATGCAAAGATGTTGAGGAAAAAGGGGATCTCTCTGGACAGGTTTCTCGGGTTACGGCACAAGAAAAGCGGAAGCCTTCCATTGTACAAGGTAACTTATAAGGGAGAGATATCTTATGTCTATTCGGAAGAGGAACTGGAAGAATTTATAAAAGAGAAACAGCAGACGGAGGGGAGAGAACTGGAAATATTGGAAGAGGAAGACATGCCCGACGTCAGACAGAAAAGGGAAGAGGGGGTAATCGAAGTCATCGAATACCACGAAAGCAGGGAAATAGAAAAAACCGTGAGGATGATAGAGAATTTTGGCTTTTCGATAGATGAATATTTTGACGGGCGTAACAGTAAAGAGCCAAAATACAAGTTAGTGTCGGGGGATACAGAAATATACGCAAATTCCCTTGGAGAGGTTTTGGCAAAGATACGCGAGATCGGAAGGAAGGGGCTGGAGATACAACGGTATAAAGGTTTAGGCGAAATGAACGCGGAAGAACTGGCGGAAACTACCATGAACGTTAACACAAGAACCCTGTTGAAGGTAAAAGTGGAAGACGCAGCGAAAGCGGATGCGATCTTCAGCACCCTTGCGGGAAAGGACGTTCAACGAAGAAAAGAGTTTATAGAGCAACATGCATTAGAAGTAAGGAATTTAGATGTTTAGTTTTTGTAATGGGAGTTACAGTGATTTCATGCAAAAGAAAGAGTTAAAGCAGATGGAAAACGTTCTTTTAAACAGAAAGAACATGTTATTACGGGAACTTGAGGAACGGGTTAAGAAATATCGGGATGCCAATAGCGGGAAGTTGACCGACATTGCAGAGATCGCGTCCAGCGCTTCAACCGACGAGCTTGAGATTACCGTTGCGGAAGAAGACGCAAGGGAGCTGAAGCAAATAGAAGATGCCCTGGCGCGGATCAGGGCCGGCCATTACGGGATTTGTGAACAGTGTGGCCAGATGATAAAAAAGGCGAGGCTAAAGGCTATCCCGTTTGCCACGCTGTGCGTAAGTTGCAAGGAAGAAGAGGAAAAGGTGTGTGACAAGAGAACGGCGCAGATGAGATACGATGCCGAAGATCTCATTGACAAGCTGGAAGACGGAGAAACAGACGAGATAGATAGCAGATATCTGGGAAAGAAGATAATTGAACTTGAATACGATGACAGCAGAAATTAGTCTTTCTTTCATGTTGCGCTAACAACACGCAAGATGCCAACTGCCTACTGTCAACTGATTTAGTCATCATACCGTTTCAGCAACACCCTGA
>JBKBTA010000244.1:0-3528 GCA_046291035.1 Candidatus Brocadia sp. | reverse complement strand
CATTTGCATATCAGTTCTTTTTACAAGAAATTTCTGAGTGAGAATGGTACTGATATATCGACGCGTCAGTATATACAAAAGAAAATTGAATCGGCAAAATGGCTTATTGATGCTATTGAACAGAGGCGAAGTACCTTGTATAAGGTGGCCTGCAAGATAGTAGAGTTACAAAAGGATTTTCTTGATGAGGGAATCCATCGCCTTCGAACGCTGAAGATGCAGGACGTTGCGGACGTTGTGGGAGTACACGTCTCAACGGTAAGCCGTGCCATTGCTCATAAATATATTCAAACACCTCAGGGCATATTCGAGATGAAATTCTTCTTTACGGGAGGTTTTCAGAACGTAGATGGGTCAATGGAATCATGGGAAGCAATAAGACAGAAGCTTGCCGAGATCATTGCGAAAGAAGATAAATCAAATCCATTGAGTGATGAAGAAGTCGCTGAAAAATTACATGCATCTGGTATTGCTATTGCCAGAAGAACGGTAACAAAATACCGAAGGATTATGAAGATACCATCCTCAAGACAGAGGAAGGAATATTAATTGATAAAGCAAAAAATCTCTATAACCAATATTCTCTTTTTCATTATAAGTGTGGCCGTTCTCGGGTGTTTGAACGGCTGCTTTACCACCGATAAGTATCATAACAAGAAACACCTCGATACCATGAAGAAGGATATTGGCTCTGCACACAAGGATATTGATAGGGTGCTGGGTCTGGATGAGCCTTCTCCACTGGTAGAAGAAAAATAAACATCTCAAAAGTGAATAGCTATTCACCCTCTGCCAATAACTCTATTTCTTAATCCAATGAGGGAATAATGGATTTTGATCTCATAATAAAAAATGGGACGGTAATCGATGGAACAGGTATGCCAGGACAAAATCTGGATATTGGCATCAAGGATGATAAGATTACCCTTTTGTGTCCGCATATCCACGATAACAGGTGTCCTACCATTGATGCAAAGGAGATGATGGTTGCTCCCGGATTTATTGACATCCATTCCCATAGTGATTTTTTATGGCTTGTTCGTCCGGAAAGTGACAGCAAGATACTCGACGGTGTAACTACGGAGATTTGCGGAAACTGCGGTCTGTCTGCCTTTCCGTTGCGGGGCAAGGTGTTAGAAAGACGGACTCAGGGACTGGCGAAATATGGTATCGTTCCTACCTGGCAATCGGCAGCAGAGTTTTACGAGACAGCGGAAAAGGCAAAGAGTTCTATCAACAGGGCTTTTCTGGTTGGACATGGGAATATCAGGGCATGTACTGTTGAGTATGAAAATAGGAAACCCGATCCACACGAATTGATTCTCATGGTAAAAGACCTGGAAGAAGCCTTTGAAGCCGGGGCGTTTGGCATGTCCAGCGGTCTGATCTACCCCCCGGGATGTTATGCAACGATGGGGGAAATTACGGAAATGTGCAGGGTAGTTGAGAAATACGGTGGCTTTTATACAACCCATATCCGGAATGAAGGAGATATGCTTGAAGACGCCCTTACAGAGGCAATTGAAGTGTCAAAACGCTCTGGAGTCAGATTGCAGGTATCTCACCTCAAGACATCGGGAAATCGGAACTGGCATAAGATCAACAATGTAAAAGCGATTATTGAACGTGCTATTAGCGAAGGGATCGACGTTACCTGTGATCGTTATCCATATATTGCTGCCGCTACCGACCTTGATGTTGTCCTGCCCAATTGGGTTTATGAAGGTGGTACTGAACGGCAGATACAGAGATTAAAAGACCCAAAAATCCGAAAACGCATCGTAAAGGAACTAGTGCGGGAGTATGACGACGTTTTCTGGAGCGGTCTCATGATTTCATCTGTCTACTATGATAAAAACAAATGGATGGAAGGCAAAGCAATCCCGGAGATTGCAAGGGATCTCAATAAATCACCCATAGAGACTGTGTTTGATTTGCTTATCGACGAAGATACGAGGGTGGATATTTTTTTGTTCAGTATGAGCGAAGAGAACCTGGAAAAGATATTGGGTTGGGATTTTGTCTTTGTCGGATCCGACAGTTCTATGCGTGCCAACCAGGGAACCCTTCGTAGGGGTAAACCACATCCACGAAGCTATGGAACTTTTTCCCGTGTTTTGGGAAGATTTTGTCGGGAAGGGAAAGTCCTTTCTGTAGAAAAGGCCGTTCAGAAGATGACGGGCCTGCCTGCACAAAAAGTTGGGCTGGACCGGAGAGGATTGATAAAAGAGGGATATTTTGCAGACATAACCATTTTCCATCCCGGTAAGGTTATTGACAAGAGCACATTTACGGAACCCCACCAATATTCAGAAGGGATAGAATACGTGATAGTAAATGGAAAGATTACGGTAGATAACGGAAGGCATAACAGCGCAATGAATGGACGTATATTGCGAAAAATGTAAATAATGAAAAATGTAAATAATAGTGAACGACTTAAATCAGGTCTTCGGCTACTTTCTCAACGGAGAGAGGCGAGCCTCGCCGCTCTACAACCGCAGCGTTGAAATTGGCTGCTTGTTTCCAAACAGGGTTTTGGGAACGAGCGTGGTAAATTTGAAATTCCCGAGATTAGACAAATCCCCTTTATTCTCCCCTGGCTATATTCGTTGAAGAATGAACGCTGATTTATACGATAACAGAGATAAAATAGAAATTGAGGCAAAGTTTATTTGTCCTGATGGGTTTGATTGGGATGCCTTTCTGAGTAGTGTAAAAATCCTGGGATTTCAATGCGTTAAGGAAAAGCCGTATTTTCAGACGGATGTTTACTTTGATACCCTTGATTATACACTCCTCCATTCAGATGTTGCCCTGCGTATCCGCCAAAGGGATGAAAACTATGTGGGGGCCTGCAAATTGTCTAAAAATCAGCAAGGCGCCATCTTCGAACGCAAGGAACATGAATGGATCCTTTCACGAGACGAAATAAAACTCTGGAATGAAGAGAAAAAACTAACGATCCCGCCATTGATCATGGATGCGCTAAACCTCCATGGACAAACCTTAAGAAAGGTATTGGTAGTAGAGACACTGCGTTATACCGCAACGATTCATGGTAATGAAGGATTTAAGGCAGAGTTATCTTTCGATGAAGTGACATTTTGCGGACACAAGGGCCAAAAACAGTATCGGGAAATTGAAGCAGAACTATTAAATGGGCAATTTGAACAGCTCAAACAAGCCACCGATAGCCTGCAAAATCATATAAAACTGCAACCCGCCGTCGACTCAAAATACAAAAAAGGAATGATGTTGGTTGGAAAAACGCATCTGAGCCTTGAACTTCGCAGGGGATCTCATGCGACAATAGCGGGAATGCATTTACACAGTTGATGCTATACTATATATTGACAAATTGTTCTCGGATAAACAATATATGGTATGCTTCGATTGAGACAACTCCATTCTCGGGCAGCCTGTTAACTCCTGACACCACATCAAGAAGTTTGGTAGAGTAGAAAACAAGAGACCTAAATAGAAAAAGCCCTCCATTTATGGTAAAAGTAGTTTTGGTAAAAAAAC
>JBKBTA010000243.1:0-3567 GCA_046291035.1 Candidatus Brocadia sp. | reverse complement strand
CTACAACGGATTTGATACATGAGATACTATAAATGGAGGGCTTTTGTCAGGTCTCCACTTGACAACGCTACCAAAAAATTTTGACATTTTCAGCTTCAGCAACACCCTGAAACGATGAAAATTGAACTTTTTGCTGTATCATGATGATATGCTGATAGTTACGCCATTTTTTGATGGCCTTATTTTCGAACCAGGCTTCTGTACTGTCATTCTGAGGAGTGAAACGACGAAGAATCTCAAACTTTGAATTTTCTGGATTGCTCGTTATCTGGATTGCTCGTTATATAGTTAATGGGGGTGTGTTCGGTGAAAGACACCGTTATAAAGACGTATGTAGATAGTATCCATGACGTTATAAAACGTTACCATCATTTTCTCATCACCACCCATGTCCGTGCAGATGGGGACGGTATTGGGTCTGAAATAGCCCTCTTCCATGCATTTGCAGGTATGGGGAAATCGGTCTTTATTGTCAATGACTCTCCGGTTCCGCAGATTTACAAATTCATCACTCCCGGTACAGGGATGTATGTCTACCCTGAACTCCCGAAAGATTTGGCCGAGGTTGTTTTTGCCCTTGATAGTCCTACCTTAGAACGTCTCGGTAAAATACAAGAAATTATTCCCAAAGATGCAATAATTATTAACATTGACCACCATATCTCTAATGAATATTTTGGTACTATCAATTGGGTGGCAGAACATATGTGTGCCACCGGGGAAATTATCCTGGCTCTCCTTCAAGGGATGAATATTGATATTACCCCGGATATTGCCACTGCTTTATATGTGGCGATCGTAACGGATACAGGGAGGTTTACCCATAGTAATACTACACCTGAAGCGCTCAGGGCCGCTGCATTTCTCATCGAACGAGGGGCAAAACATATAGAGATTTCCAAAAATGTTTACAACACGAACCCGTTTAATTTAATCCAATTGCATGCCCAGGTGCTCAATACGGCCAGGCTCCACAACGGTAATCGAATTGCCACAGTCTGGCTGACCAATGAAATGTTGGAAAAGGCGAATGTCAATGCTATTGATACGCAGGAATTTGCCGATATCCCCGTGTCAATCGATGGGGTGATTGTTGGTGTATTGCTTCGTGAGATGACAAAACCCAACTGGGTGAAGGTAAGTCTCAGGAGTAGGAATGGGTTTAATGTAAATGACGTTGCTAAAAAGTTTGGGGGCGGCGGTCATAAATACGCTGCCGGTTGTGAGATACAAGGCAGTATTACTGAAGTTCAGCGACTCATTCTTGAGGAGCTGGAGAAGGCCTTGTTGCAAAAAAGGTGAACTATTACCATGTCCACAGATGAAATAAAAAAAGAGTTGGCATCCATAATTCATGCCGTTAGAACCAGGATTGAGATTGAAAAAGGGTTTGGAGTAGACACCATTACGCTTTCCAGGCCGGATAAGATGAGTGACCCGCATTTACCCCATCCTCTCACTGAAATGCAGACCATGAAAACCCCAACTGTCGACGAACAGATTCAGGTGATGAAGGTAAGGGCGAACGGCTGTTCTCCCAAAGCTACAGGAAAGCCGTTAGGTGATCAAACCTTCATGAGTGAGAAAGAAAAAAGGAGCCAGCTTTTGGAAAAACTAAAACGCGAGATGTTGGCCTGCCATAAATGCCCATTGGGTGAGACACGCACCAATCTTGTTTTTGGCGTGGGTAATCCTATGGCAAACCTTATGTTTGTGGGTGAGGCACCGGGTCGTGACGAAGACCTTCAGGGTGAACCTTTTGTGGGTCGTGCAGGTCAGTTGCTTACAAAGATTATTGAGGCCATAGGTCTGAAGCGCAGTGATGTGTATATTGCCAACGTCCTGAAATGTCGTCCTCCGGGAAACCGTAATCCCCTGCCCGAAGAAATCGTCCTCTGCATGCCCTATCTCTTGAAACAGATCGAGATTATTCAACCGAAGGTCCTGTGTGCCCTGGGTACCTTTGCCGCTCAGACCCTGCTTAATACAAAGGCTCCGGTTGGTACTTTACGGGGAAGATTTCACGATTACAAGGGTATCCCCATGATGGTCACCTTCCACCCCGCCTATCTCTTAAGAAATCCCAATGACAAGGCAAAGGTCTGGGAAGATATGAAGAAGGTGCGGGATTTGTTGAATGAATTAGTCCAGAAAAATTCAAAAGTTTAAGTTCAACCAGGAGTAAATTTGTCATGATAAAAAATTTAAAATTATTTTTCAAATATAGGTACAGACTTCGTCTGTATGGTGCCGTCTATGGCGTACAGGTGACTGTCGTTTGAACCGATGTAAATGGTGCCATCGGGTCCTATGGCTGGAGAGGATTCGATAGCACCTTTCGTTTGAAATGACCATTTGAGGGTGCCATCTGCATTAATGGCGTAAAGCTTCCCGTCACTTGAGCCGATATAGACGGTTCCTTCAGCATCAATGGCAGGTGAAGATTCCACCCAGTTGTTAGTCTTAAAACTCCATTTGAGTTTGCATTCTGGAAGGACGGCGTATATAAAGCCATTATATGAGCCAAAGACAATTGTCCCATCCTTTGTAACAGCAGGGGTACAATGGACAGCCTTCCCTGTATTAACATACCATTTTATGGTGCCGTCGGGTTTGATGGCGACCAATCTGCCGCTATCTGTACCCACATACACAGTCCCGTCAGAACCTATCGATGGAGAAGAATAGGAATCGTATACACCGGTTCCGACGCGTTTCATCCATTTTTCAACCCCATCAGGAGATAGCGCATGGAGTGCTCCACTTACTTCAAAGAGATAGACGGTACCATCAATCCCTAGTGCGGGTGATGCTGTAATGTTGCTGTTTGCGGTATATTTCCACTTTAATTTACCTTCAATAGTGAGGGCATAAAGGTTATTGTCGTCCGAGCCAAAGTAAAGGATGTTATCGGTAACCGCGGCAGAGGAGAGGATAATGCCACCGACCTGGTATGTCCATTTCTGCTTTCCATCGGGGGTAATCGCATACATCTTTTTGTCTCTGGCACCAATATAAATTGTTCCGTCGTTTCCAATGGCAGGCGAGGCCGTTATTTCATCACCCACTTGAAAAGCCCATTTTGAGGTGCCGTTCGGATTAACGGCGTAGAGTCTGCCGTCAATAGAGCCAAAATAGATAGTGCCGTCAGATGCAATGGACGGAGAGGATGTAATGCGGGTGCCTATCTTGAAAGACCATTTCAAGGCATTAGTTTGTGCCCCTTTATAAGTACTCTGGCCTGTATGCTGGAGATCGCCTCGAAACATCTGCCAGGGAATTTTTACGGTTTCCTGACCCTCGACAGATTTGAATTGGGTAAGAGCCAAAATTATAGTAAAAAAGAATATGGTCAAATGTGTGTTAGTTTTTCTTTGCATCGTTTTTCTCCAAAAGTTGCATCGATTGACATAGCGCGGTATACTTGCACGAAATTGCCAACGTTGATTTCACTCAATCCCTTCTGGCAAAAGGCGTACTAAAATAAATTGGTAGAGTAGAAAACAAGAGACCTGAATAGAAAAAGCCCTCCATTTATGGTAAAAGTAGTTTTGGCAAAAAAATTAA
>JBKBTA010000242.1:0-3668 GCA_046291035.1 Candidatus Brocadia sp. | reverse complement strand
TAAATCATTTAAACGCCCCGGTGTGTGCGCACTATAAACCCCCACCCACCACAAAATGGAGGGCTTTTGTCAGGTCAACTCTTGGCAACGCTACCAAACTATTAGTTCTCCTGTTTAGCTATATCCCTGCCTTTTGCAAATCCTTGCCATGTACCCTCCATCCCCTGTATCCTCGCCTGGTAAATAATACTCCTCTGCGTCCAGGGAAAATTGGGATTCGCTGTCCATAAATTTTTTTATTATATCCTGATTTTCTTCGGGTTCGATACTGCACGTGCTATATACAAGATAGCCTCCTGATTTTAGCAGAGAGGCGCCCGTTTTTAGAATGGAATATTGAAGTGACGCAAGTTTATAAAGATCGTCTTCTTTTATTCGCCATCGTGCCTCCACACGACGTGAAAGTACTCCGGTATTGGAACACGGTGCATCTATGAGGACACGATCAAATTTCATACGGAAAGGAACTTTTTCTTCGGATGCGTCACCACATACAATAGAGACGTTATGAATCCCCATCCGCAGGCAATTCTCTTTGATCAACTGCAAACGTTTTGCAGAAATATCTAATGCATATATCCATCCCGTGTTTCTCAAAAGTTCTGCAATATGGGTCGTCTTCCCTCCTGGTGCTGCACACATATCTAACACGGTATTAGATTTTTCTACCTTGAGGAATTGTGCTACCTTCATAGCAGCTCTATCCTGCACAAAGAATAATCCTTCCGCAAATCCCGGTATTTCAAAAACGGCAATATTTTCAATAACGATTGCGTTATCGATGGTGTGTGCACTGATACCCTCTTTGTCGAGCAAGGCGAAAAATTCCTGGATGGATACCTTCTCCTGATTTATGCGAAGAAATATCTTTGGGGTAAGATTATTGGTTTTGCATATTTCAATGGTCTTTTCTTTCCCATACCTGCTGAGCCAGCGTTTTATTAACCATTCAGGGTGGCTATAATTAATCGCTATATAAGAGGAGAGATGTTTACTCGGATCGGGAAAGATGGGATGGTGGAATGTACACCATATGTTCTCCCTTCTGTACAGGGCCTTCTGCAGGTCAGTAACTTCTGACTCGTATGCTGATTTATTTTGAATACTTCTTTCAACGGTTCGGAGAATAGCATTAGTGAATCTGACTGCATCCGTCCGCCGTACCAGTTTTTTTACGAGTTCTACAGATGTATTTACTGCGGCAGAAACAGGGATTCTGTCTAAATAGACAATTTGATAGAGACCCGTACGCAGGGCGTACAATACCCACGGTTCTATCTTCTTGAAAGAAATCTTTGAAAAAAAGGAGATGAGGGTATTGAGGGATAAACGACGGCGGATAACGCCGTTTACTAATTCTGTGAGAAGGTTTTTGTCCCGTTTCGACAAATCACCCTGCGAACATCTTTCAGCGATAAGTTCCTGGGCAAAAACTTCTTTTCCATCAATCTCTCTGAGGATCCGGATGCATTCATAACGAACGTCTATCTTAAGTGAGGAATTTTTCAATAGCTTCTTTTACCTCATCCAGATATACGTCCGTATCCTTGCAATACCCGTGAGGTCTCAGGTTGGGTACTGCAAATATTGCCTTGGACATGGCAGCCATCAAACCCGTCCGGAGTTCTTTCTCGCAGGCAATAGCTATTACCCCATGTATGTCTTCGGCCATCACCCTTTGAAGGGCAACGCGCCCTCCGGTGGCAAGGGTTATATGCACCCCATATTTTTCTGAAAATTCAAGTAAGTCCTTGATCTTACATTTTCCGCAACGCTTACATTCGTTCAAATCATTTTTAACGTTCTGTTTACACTGCGAATTCTGGATGCAATGGGGAAACAGGATCAACAAGTTTTTCGGAGAACACTTTTTCTTGCGAAACTTTAGCATAAGGTTATTGATAGAAACAACTTTTTTATCAATAAATTCCATGGTACCTGCCTTTGAGTAAATGATAAAAAATTGGTATTACGATACAAACATGTCGTTAGCGGCTATCTTATGACCACATAAATATTCCTGCACCTTCATCGCATGCTTACCCTCCGGCTGTAATTGTGTGATACAAATAAACCCGTCCCCGGTTGCAACATGGATTCCGCAGGGAGCAATATCGATTATTATACCCGGGTTAAGAGATGTTTTTGTCTTCGGTATGTCGTGAATTTGTGTCTTTACAATAATAATTCTTTTTTTGTCATGGGAATCATTTTTGAGATAATAGGTATAAGCCCCTGGAAAGGGGGTTAACCCACGTATCAGGTTGTGAATTTTTTTTGTCCCCTGAGACCACGGAATTAATCCATCCTCTTTCTTCAGTTTTGGTGCAAAGGTTACTTCTCTTTCGTCCTGTTTTGTGTAGGTGGCCTTTCCTGTTTCCACAAGGTTTAACGTCTCAATCAACAGGTCTGCAGCAATGGGAGCCAGCCTCTTTTCAAGGTCCCCTGCACTCTCTTCCGGGAATATGGGTGTTGTTTTCTGGGCAATAATGTCGCCAGCATCCATTTTAGCGGTCATAACCACGGAAGTAACGCCGGTGACGGTTTCACCTTGAATAATCGCCCAATTAATGGGGGCAGCGCCACGAAATTTTGGTAGTAAGGAGGCATGGATATTAATACACTGATATCGTGGAAGACGGATAATTGAATTGGACAGGAATTGTCCAAAGGCAACAACAGCGATACAATCGGGTGAAAGGTTTTGAAGTTGTTTCACAACCGGTTCATCATTGATATTGACAGGCTGCATAATGTTAAATCCCAATTTCTCCGCGGCTTCTTTCACCGGTGAAGGACACGGTATTTTACTTCTCCCTTTTGGTCTGTCCGGTTGCGTAACAACGGTGATGACTTTATGTGTCGATGCTGCCAATGAATATAAACTGGGAACTGCAAAATCAGGCGTTCCCATAAAGACCACATTCATTGTTTAATACACCATCCTGTGCTTATTGTTTGACTTTCCTTAGGGGTAAATGCAATCACGAATCACACAGGGACTTGTGTGCTTTTGAAAGTCCGTTCAAATTCTTTTAACCGGTGTGATATGGCCAAACGGTTTGAAGGACTCATCCTGTCAATAAAGAGTTCTCCGTTCAGATGGTCCAGTTCATGTTGCCATGCACGTGCAACCAGTCCTTCTGCCTCTATCTCTAATTTTTGTCCTTTGAGGTTATAAGCGTAGGCCTTAATCCGCTGGGCTCGAATGATCTTGCTCATAATGCCCGGGAAACTTAAACAACCCTCCTCTTTATTCAACTCTCCTGTTTCTTCGACAATTGTCGGGTTGATAAACACCTTTTCTTCATGGCTATCTCCCCCGGCATCAATAATAAACAGGCGGACAGACCACCCCACCTGTGGCGCTGCAAGTCCGATACCATGGGCTTGATACATCAATTCCATCATTTCTTCTACTTTTTTGCATACTTCTTTATTAATTTCCGTAAGCGGTTTCGCCTTTTGACGAAGTACTGGGTCTGGATAGAGGACAATATTCATTGAATTTAATTTTTCTCAAGATTTCAAGGTATTATATAAATTTGAATTAACTATACTAAAAAAGGACTAAGATTGCAAGCCTCTTTCGCAGGGCTACGTCAAGCATAAATGCAAATAGTATCAGGTAAAAAAGAAAGAAAATAAACTGGCTTTTTCAGAACCGT
>JBKBTA010000241.1:0-3756 GCA_046291035.1 Candidatus Brocadia sp. | reverse complement strand
AGAAACCAGGGCAAAAGAGCGGATGGCTGAGCTTATTGAGGCCTATGAAAAAATAATACGCTCTGGACTTAAGGCTGTTTTCCTGGGTGCTGAGGCAGCGAATGACACTCTCCTTTCGCAGGTTATGGATAAAGGCAATTCCGTAGAGGACATTTATTTTACTGTTAAGGCCCTTAAGCAGGCATCTTATAATCAGGGAAAACATCTTGACGTGGGTATAAGTTTTATTTATCCTTGCCCAATACCTTTCCGTAGCGGTATAACTCATGAGCAGGTATTGGAAGAGGACTTGTATTTACTCAGGAAATTAAGAAATGAGAATTACAAACCTGATTCTGTTCTTATAACCCCTGCTGCACCTCTCCCCGGTACCGCATGGCAAATAGAACCTGAAAGATTCGGATTTGATCTGCCTGAAGATTATTTCCAGACTGTCTTGCGTTACGAGTATGAACTGACGAAGGATCCAAGTACCTGGCCTGAATTGGATATCTCCTTACATGGGATAAAGTTTGTGGATATACTAAGGATGTCCGGGATCATGGAGAAAAAGGTCAGAGAAATGGGTTACGTGGTAAACGTCTCGGATGAACATTGCCTCGCAGCAAGGAGTGCGGGATTCATGGGACAGAGAGGTTTGGAGGAATTCAAGATGAGAAGTGATTTAGCTTTATTAACGACGGATTACAGTTTCCTGAGAGATGTTTACCGGAGAATAAACACCCATAGCCTTGAACTGGCAGAGAGAAATTTCTCTTCATCACATAAAGGTGTATTTTGTGGAGAAAAAGTTTCATGCTGACAAGACGCGTCGTTATTACTGGCCTAGGAATATTGGCCCCTAATGGCAATGGGAAAGATGCGTATTGGGATGCCCTTATTAACGGGCGATCGGGCATAAAAAGGATAATCTCCTTTGACCCTTCTCCTTTCAGTACCCAGATCGCGGGCGAGGTGAAAGACTTTCACTCGTGCGATTACTTTGATCCAAAATTGGTCAAAAGAAGTGCAAGGTTTACCCATTTTGGTGTTGCGGCAGCTAAGATGGCAGTAACAGACTCTGGCATTGATTTAAGCAGAGAGAATAGCTACAGATGCGGGGTATGTTTTGGGACTACGATAGGGGCTGAAAATGACATCTACGAAGGTCAATATAAGAGGTTCCTGGAGTTTGGCCCGAAGGCTGTGGGGCGTTATACAGCCCCTGAGGTTACACCACATGTGGTAACAGGTTATTTATCAGCAGAATTAAATATCAGCGGGCCCAATTCAACCCTATCCTCTGGATGCTCAACCGGGCTTGATGTTGTAAATTGGGGATATAGTATGATAAAAAGAGGGGAGGTAGATGTAGCAGTCGTGGGGTGTGCAGATTCTGTGATATTCCCCTTTGCAATGTCAGGCTTTTGCTCTTTAGGAATACTCTCGAAAAGAAACGAAGAACCGGAGAAGGCATCGAGGCCGTATGATAAGGATCGTGATGGTCTAGTGGCTAGCGAAGGTGGAGTATCAATAATTGTTGAGGAGCTGAATCATGCCTTAAATAGAGATGCAAATATATATGCTGAGATCATATCTTATGCCACTGCATGCGAGGCGCAAGACGTTTTCCATGTTGATATGAGCGGTCAGGCTTTGGTCTCTGCACTGAAACAGGCATTAATTACTGGTAAAGTTAGGAGAGAAGAGATAGACTACATCTGCGCCCACGGAAACGCCATTCCTAGTTATGACGTGGCCGAAACAAATGCATTTAAAGCATTCTTCAAAGATCATGCATACAAAATCCCCATAAGTTCAATTAAGTCCATGACAGGCCATGCCTTCGCTGCAGCAGGTGGTTTCCAAGTAGTGGCAACGAGCCTTAGTCTCAAGAATGGAATTATCCCCCCCACAATTAATCTGGATGAGCCTGATCCCCTCTGCGACCTTGACTATGTTCCCCATCATGCCAGGCGTTTCTCCATGGACACAGCGCTGATAAATACCCATAGTGTGGGTGGGACACATGCAGTTCTTCTGTTAAAAAAATTCTCTTAGGCAAAGTAAGTAATGCTTGCAATCAATATATTGAGCGTCTTAATATCCGTGCTGTATGCCGGGCTCGGATTCTTTGTACTCTTAAGAAACCCGGCTAACGTCATTAACAAAAGATTCTGCGTCGTTGCGAATACTTTTTGCGTGTGGGCATTCTTTGTTTTTTTTATGCTTCAGACCACAGATCCGGTGGTGGCTACCTTCAGGCTTAGATTGGTCTTTTGTGCAGCTGCTTTTATTCCTTCTACCCTTTTTTTTTTACTTCCGTCTTTCCTGATAGAGTGGAGAGACCTATCGATCGATACTTTAGTATATCTTTCTTTGTCATAAGCGCCCTTCTGTCATTTTTTCCCTCTCTTATTGTTGAATCTGTATCATTTGAGAATCACGTTCCCCATGCCCAGTATGGTCCATTATTTACCGTATTTTGTTTTTACTTTGTAGCTTGCGTGGCATATTCCATATATATCCTTTATAAAAAAAGTATAGGCTATTACGGAATAAAGAAATTGCAGATTCAATATTTTTATCTTGGCGTACTCATATCCCTATTTCTAGGGACTATCACGAACTTTATCTTACCGTCGATAAATGTGTGGCACGTTGAGCGATTTGTTCCCTTAGTCACCGTCCCCCTCCCGATAGCCGTGGCCTATGCCATTGTAAAGTACCATCTCATGGATATCAGTGTAGTAATCAAACGGAGCGCTGTTTATGGCACTCTGTCTATTGTCCTTAGCGTAATCTATTTCACGGTTGGACTAACCTTGGGCAAGATACTCCCTGTATCAGAATACAAAGAGACAATCACCACCTTCATCTCTACCTTAATCATGGTCTTAACCTTTGTGATCGCTCGAGAATCAATTCAACATGTCGTAGAGAAGTTTTTTTTTCGCATCAAGTACAGCCATCCAAAGATACTCAGTATCTCTATGGTAATGTTTTCATCTATTCATGATTTAAATAGACTTCTCCGTTATGCTATTCAATATCTCTATGATTCCATTGGTATTGAAAAGATTGGTATACTGATAAAGGATGAAAAAACCCAGTATTATACCATGAAAGTGGTTATAAATTTTGCATCAGAAAATAATCTATGTCTGCTCGGCCATGATGCTATCGTTACATGGCTTCGTCAAAACAGAACGGTCCTTTCGAAGGAACAATTGAACCGTTTTAAATATGATAAGTTTAACCGCTTGCTGGAAGAAACATTGACATCCCTCGATGTAGAATGTTGTGTCCCAGTATTTCAAGAAAGTGACCTCTTTGGCATAATTCTGATGGGAAGGAAGGCGAATAAAAAGGTCTTTACGCAAGAAGATATTCAGATGTTCCTTGCCTTCTCTGGTCAATTGGCCATGGCAGCTCATAATGCCCGCCTCTATTCCGGGTTAAAAGAGGCCAAGACTTACCGCGACAACATCCTCCAGAGTCTAAAGTGCGGGGTTATTGCCGTGGATATTAATGAGGAAGTTACCCTTATAAATAATGAGGCAAAAAGTATCCTAGGACTGGAAAGTGTAAACTCAAGTAAAATGATACTTGATACGTTTGACGAAGATACTTACAAATTGCTGAAACATACACTTAAGAGTAATAAAGATCATTATGACATTGAAACTTTTATTGGAAGAGGTAATACCAAAATCCCGTGCAGTGTAACGATAACACAGCTCAAAACCGAATCCGGAGAAAAGCTTGGGGCGTTGA
>JBKBTA010000240.1:0-3762 GCA_046291035.1 Candidatus Brocadia sp. | reverse complement strand
ACCAACAAGACATATCTTGCCGACTATAGCAGTGCAATAACCGAGCGTACAGGGCTTTTATTGAAGGTGCATCAGAGCAACTTCAAGATCGTGGGTTTTACCGAAACGGTCGATTTGAAAGACCTTGTTTCGCTAGGCCAGACCCACAGTATCCCCGTCATGTACGACCTGGGAAGCGGGGCATTGATCGACCTTCAAAAATTCGGATTGCCCCACGAGCCAACCGTGCAGGAAAGCATAAAGGCGGGGGTAGATATCGTTACATTCAGTACCGACAAATTACTGGGCGGTCCACAGGGTGGCATTATTGCCGGGAAGAAGAAATGGATCGATCTGCTGAAAAGGAATCCATTAACCCGCGCCCTCCGTGTGGGAAAATTAACCATCGCTGCGCTAGAGGCAACATTGAAACTGTATCTGGAAGAAAACCTTGCCATAAAAAAGGTTCCCGTCCTTAAAATAATGTTAACTCCGCTTGAGACAATTGAAGTAAGATGTAAAAGATTAACAGAGGGGTTAACTTCTGAAACAAAGGCTTGTATGAGCATTTCTATAGTCGAAGGCTTTTCAGAGATGGGTGGAGGATCGTTGCCGGGCGAAGGAATTCCAACAAAACTTGTTTCTCTCCATTCAGAGAAAATGCCCACCGAAGAATTAGCCGCACGACTAAGGGGTAACACTCCTCCAATCTTTGCAAGAATTGAGCAAGACTGCGTGCTCCTGGATATGCGTACGGTGTATGATGAAGAAGTTGATAATATTTCTCGTGCGTTAGAAAATATACGCAGTTCTTAAGAAAGTAGCATTGTTCAAATTTTTCTTTTTATTATTAAGCTATGTGATATAATTAGATTATTAAATTAACCTTTCTTACAGAGAGGCTTATATGGGTGTTTACGAAGAGGTAAAACAGGCATTACAGGACATTGTAGCGCCAGAATTGAAGGCGCTACAGGTCGAGATAAGACGTCTTGATGAAAAAATTGATTCGTTAGACGGAAAATTAAGTACACGTATAGATTTTCTGGATAAAAACTTAAACGGCCGCATTGATTCGATGGACAAAAGCTTAAATGCACGCATGGATTCATTGGACTACAAAATAGATTCATTAGACAAAAGCTTAAACGGCCGCATTGATTCATTAAAAGCAGAAATAACTACAGAGATAAAACGGTTGGATGAGAAAATAGATATTGCCATTCAGATAAGAGAACGGCTTGCAGCCATTGAAGGAAGGTTCGAAGAGCGGAAAAAAAGGCGCACACCGGCTAAGACAAAAAAATAATTTAACCAATGTCTATCCACAACAACACCCCGAACTCTTTGAAACAAAGAGGCTATTATTTAATATCAAGGATGACATTTCTCCTGCATTCCCACTGCGCCATTGCTCATGGTTTACAGCCTTCCCCTTCTGCACCCTTACCGACCTTGAAGAATTTGCAATTTACGATTGCTGGGCCAAAGGGAGTGTGGCATGACAATTAAGGTTTTTCAGGAAATGGTGTTGAAACAAGGTGTGAAGTAAACCTGGGTTGTCTAAAAGTAATTCTTTACGAGAGGAGAGTTACGAACCATACATTTTTGACATTATGAAACAATCCACTCCTCAGCAACTTACAAGTATACGCCATATTGAGCACATAATCATCGGTACTGCCGGACATATCGACCATGGAAAGACCTCACTGGTGAAGGCATTGACGGGGATTGACACCGACAGGCTGCCCGAAGAAAAGAAACGTGGACTGACCATAGATTTGGGCTTTGCCTATCTGGACCTCGATTTGAACCGGCGGGTGTGCATTGTCGATGTGCCGGGACACGAACGGTTCATCAAAAACATGCTGGCGGGTGCAACCAGCATTAACCTCGTATTATTCGTTATAGCAGCTGATGATGGTGTCATGCCGCAAACTATTGAACACTTGGAAATCATAAACCTCCTGGGGATCAAACACGGGCTCATTGCCTTAACGAAAAAAGACCTGGTAACCGATGAATGGCTGGCGATAGTGCAAGAGGATATCAAAAATGTTGTGGCGGGTACAACACTGGAACACGCACCTATCATTCCCGTGTCTGTGGTTACGGGTGAGGGGATCGAGGCCTGCAAATCGACCATAAGAGCACTTCTTACACAGATACGAAATCAAAGCTGTATCCGTGTATTCAGGATGCCCATCGACCGATCCTTCACCATTTCCGGGTATGGATGTGTTGTTACAGGTCCTGTTATGGGTGGCCAGGTTTCAGTGGAAGATGAGATAGAAATACTACCCACCAAAAAGATCTTGCGCGTCAGGGGAATTGAGGTAACCGGGGAACGAGTCAATACCGCCTTTGCGGGGCAACGGGTGGCAATCAATCTATCGGGTATTAAATCAACCGAAATACAACGTGGATATGAACTCTCTGTCCCGGGATACTTACAGCCTACGAAGATCGTTGACGCCTCTTTGCGGTTGATAAGAAGCACCAAAAACCCTTTAAAAAACAGGACACGGATCCGGTTCCACATCAATACCTCAGAGGTGATGGGACGAGTTATTCTGCTGGATAGGGACGCATTAAAACCCGGTGAAGAGGCCTTGTGTCAATTCCTTTTGGAAAATTTCATTACTACCGAAAGGGAAGACCGGTTCATTATTCGCTCCTATTCGCCGGCTTATACCATCGGTGGCGGTAAGGTTTTGAGGTACAATACAACCCGTTTGAAACGGTTTAAAGATGATACCCTCAAGACACTAAAAATTTTGGCCAGTGGGAATCTTTCTGATATCGTGGAACAGATTTATTTGGGTCGTAGCGTTAACATGGCTGAACGTTCGTTTCTTCCAACCATTGATGATGTTTCAAGACAAGCCAATATTCATCCTTCAACTGCCAAGGACGTTACAGCAGGATTAATAAAAAAGGGGATTCTTCTGAAATTTGTTATCGAGGGCAAAGACGTTATTGCCCATCGTGATATTATCGCTTCTTTAAAGGAACAGATATTGAATATTCTTAAGGCATTTCACCAGGAAAACCCCTTAAAAACGGGTATCGAAGAGCCCCATCTCAAGACGCTGGTAGCCACAGGCTTTACACCCGTGGCAAAAACTTTAAGGGCCAGGATTGGAGAGCCTCATAAGAAACCTTTCACGAGCGATGATATCCACCCCCTCTTATTTACCGCAGCGCTCTCCGTCTTAAAGAACGAAAAGGCCATTAAGTTCGTTGATAACAAAATATCGATTATGGACTTCAAGATAGAGGTACCCAAAGAAGAAAAGGGCGTAACGGATAAGATTGAAGAGGCTTTTCTAAAGGCAGGATTTACCCCTCCTTCCATGGATGAGGTAGTTGCAAAATTTGGTAGTTCCAGTAAGGCTGCCGTTACGTTGCTTGTTGAACAAAAGAAGCTTATTGCAATAGAGGGCGGTCTCTATTTTCATGTATCGGCGCTGAACAAATTAAAAGAAATGATACGGGATCATATCGCCAAACACGGTCCCATAAATGTGGCACAGTTCAGGGACTTGGCCAAGACCACCCGTAAATTTGCCGTTCCTTTGCTGGAATATTTCGACGCCATCCATTTTACCAAGAGGACCGGCGATGTACGGATACTGCTTTAAAACGGTAAGATTGCATTGAGATCAATGATAAGACCTATGAAAAGTTCTGAAGAAAGCCTTTCACCTTTTCTATGAAGAATATAGCACAAAAAGAGACAAGAAGGCAACCGAAAATCAAGACAGAGATGAACGGGAA
>JBKBTA010000239.1:0-3804 GCA_046291035.1 Candidatus Brocadia sp. | reverse complement strand
CTCGTTGCCGAGGCCGATTACTTTGCCACCGTAGCGTATCGACAGATAGCTAATCGAGCCGCTGTCGTCATTGTCATCGTTGCCGCCAAACAACGAGTAATTAGGATCCGTCAAGCCTTCCAACTGCCTTTCATTCAAACCAGAGGGGTCCTTTGTGTTATCACCCACCTGAAGGCCACCGAAATGGGAGGCGGAAATCAGCCCTTTGCCCATGATCGCTAGATTGCCCCACTCATTAGCGCCCTCGCGCCACTTCCCGGTTTTGGGGTCGCCGCCGCTGGGGTGGTTGGGGTCAGGCGTCCAGGTCTTTACGTCATCGGTAGACGTCATGATGACCGGCTTGTCTTTGGTACCGTTCACGAAGATTTTAGCGCCGCGCGCCACAGCTAAACTGCCACCGACACCGGTGTCACTTGCGATAACCGTGCCGGCCTCGATGGTCAAGGTCGCGCCCGGCAGAACGTAGATCTGTTTTGTTAGTTTATAAAGGTTGTCCGCAGTCCATGTCGTAGAAGTGCTGATATTTTCCGATACCCTTACCGTGGCAGCACTGGCAGTGCCTGCCATGAAAAGGGCAATCACTACCCCGAATATTATTTTTCTCATGTTCTCCATGATATATTTCTCCTTTACTCTTCACCGGTAACCGTAACGGTTAATAAAGTTTCGTGTTAAGCATAAATGCAATTGAAACGCTGGAAAAACTCTTCCAATCAAAATATATCCTAATAAAGATCGGTAATTATTCCTTCATAATTGCACCTCCCATTCTTTGATAAGGACGAGAATAGCCCTCTCACACATGACGTAATAGAATTTTATAATGCAAATATTACACTCCAATTGTTAAAGAAATATTAACCATTGGTTAATTTTGTATTAAAATTGTATTAAGAAAATGTTAAGGAACAGGAAACCAAATCTTGACTGTCTGTCAGAGACCGCAGCAATAAATTTCCCTGGTTTAGCCACAAAAAGGGGTTAATTCGGTTGCGATACAGAAGTTCAATGATAGAATAAGTGGCAGGAGGTTAGCAGAGAGATGTCAAAGCGAGCACATATTTATTTATCTCATGCAATGCTATACACCGGTTCATCGAACAATAAGTGATTTCCGAAGGAATAATCTCAAAGGAATCAGGAGGTATTTTGTGGGTATTGTGATGATAGAAGACGAAATGGCCGGGATATTCAAGAAAGGAGAAACAATCGGCCGTCAGGAAGATGAGACCGATTTAAGATAGAGGTTTTTCACAGGGTATTAAAGAGAAGGAGCAGGAATGAGGACAGGTGCTAGTAAGTCTCGATCGGCTGGAAAGGTGTTAGCCATTGATATGATAATGCATGGAAATAACGTATTAAACCATGCTTACAAATTAACCATGTCTGTTATTTGTTGGTAGTAACAGGCATGGGAGAATGAGATATACTCGCCAGGTAGTTCAATGCCGATAATACGTTTATTTTACCGTATCCATCGGTATTAGACTGTTCTCCTTCATTACTTGCGGTTTGGAATAAGGCTTCTCTGACACTAGCCGGACTCCCCTTTAATAACGGGTTGGCCTGTATCAGTAATGCAGATGCCCCGGCGGCAATAGGAGTGGCCGCGCTTGTACCCTGAAGTAGCAGATAATCTGCTGGTCCGTTACCATTATTACTACCATCGTTATCAATTACTATAGCATCATTCCTTCCCGGCCAGGTAATAATCTTATCCCTTGCAGAAATGATTCCCTGTCCTGGCGCTGCAATGTCAGGCTTGTTAATCCCATCGATTCTTGGCCCAAGGCTGCTAAATGAAGAAATTTCACCAGGAGTTGTATCTTTAATGTAACCGTACGTTTCCCCTTCATAATTGGTCCAGGTTGAGCGGGTCACATACGATGCAACGGCAATAGCATTGTCTGCAGTAGCCGGTGTTAAAACGGTGTAGTTCGGGTCTGCATTTTTAAAGATCGTACTATAGTCAAAAGAATAGATGTGAAAAAACTGGTCGCTTTCTGAATTATTCTTCACCTTTAAATAATATTTAGCAGGGCCGGAAACGTTAAAATTATAAAAAACCAGCTTTGCCTCGGTACCCCTTGGGCTTTCATCTTCCCGATACTTCGTGATCTTTTTTGCAGGTATTTTCCTCTTGTTCGCATCATACAAAATTAAATCCAGATCATAGCTTACCCCTTTGCCATCAAACCAATCGAGGTAAAAATAGAGTATTGCTTCCCCCCTGCGTACCTTGATCTGTATAAACTTCGTCATTTTGCGGGCGGCAACCGTTCCTGAATAGTGCGTTCTGGCATCTGCCTCATTCCCCCCTGCCATAAACACCAATACACCCTTACCAAAAGCATAATCAACTGCCTGACACGTTTCTTCGGAACCATCATTATAAACATCAAAACCACCGTAACTCATGGTTATAATGTCAGCATTATATATATCAACGGCATCCTTTATGGCAGCCGTAATGGCATTTTCTGCGGCACCACCGGTGTCGTCATCCCCGATCTTTAAAAAGACGAGGTCAGCACCAAACGCTATACCTTTGTATTTCCCATTGGACTGTGTACCACGACCGACCGCACTTCCGGTTGCATGGGTACCGTGTTCTGTCACTAAATTTTCAATGGTATCGTCCAGATTGGGATAATCTGAGTAATCCTTGCTTGCTACGGGAGTAGGAATGTCCTTATGCGTTGTATCTAAACCGGAATCCAATACGGCAATCCTAACACCGCTGCCATCGTATCCATATCCATTCCAGACATCATCTGCATTGATACTCATTGCCGCCTCATCGTTCTTGGGGAAAAATATTTGCTCTGCTGTCTCAAGCCTGACCACGTAAGTTTTTGCAGCCAAATCGTACATTCGACTCACGGGTACGCTCGCTATGACGTAGCCCGTGGGATGATTTTCAAGGGGTGGTATCCATGAATCCTCGTACACTGCGATCCCTAATTTCTTTAAAGAAGCAACCTTCGAGGCGCTTAATTTTCTTTTTACATGAATGTAAACCATTTGCCGGTCCATTTCAGCCTTCACGGTCTTCATACCCAACTTTTGCATTGCGTCTAATCTCTCAGACGTAGGCTGTTCTCTATAACTGTTTCTTAATTGAGTTTGCAACCGCAACAGACCACTAATCTTTTTTTCTAACCTGCGGCTCTTTTCGGTTTCATCTTTTATTCTTGTTAAATGTCCCGGCAGAATTATGGGATCGTCTACACCAGAAAAGACAATATCAAGAGAAACAAACGATATTGTTAAAAACAAAACAATTCGTAGTGCTAAAAACCATTTTCCCATACTTATTTTCCTCATTTTAATTATTAAATTAGACCCTCGGCGTTTTTCAGGGCACAAAGGTAGGAGCCGTCAGGAGACGGCTCCTACCTGCATAACATTAAAATTCCTTTTAGAAATAAATTTTCCAGCAATAATTACGTAAGGCTTGGGGGATTAGGCAATGCTACCTCAACAGGCTTAACAGTTTTATTTATTATTTCTTTTGAATGGATGACGTTCAATTTCTTAAAAAGGAATTCAAACTTCACTTCGAGTTCTTCGCCAATCTTATCTCTTACGCTAGCAGGAAGATTCCAAAACTTTTCTTTAAAGGGGCCAAAACCATTCTTTCTAACTTTGTATAAAAATTGTTCTTCAGTATCTCCTTCTTTCCATTCTTTCTTTATATCAGGATGATTCTTCAGAAAATCATATATTTCTTTTTTGAAATCCTGCGGAAATACACTGCTCTCATAAATCATATTCTGGAATTCGGTGGCAAGATGTACCTCG
>JBKBTA010000238.1:0-3819 GCA_046291035.1 Candidatus Brocadia sp. | reverse complement strand
TTATTATCCGACGGGTCTGCTTCGCTTAGGTAGGAGCCGTCTCCCGACCGCGATCGGCAACTAATAGGACATTTTGGAGCATTTATTCTGGGACTTAGCAGTTAAGGAAATCCTGGAACTATCCAAATCTGAATCGCTAAAGAAAGACATGGATATCCTGAGATGTCAGCGAGGCAATCCCTTTATATAAAGAGGGGAGATTGATATGGATCTCTATTTGAACTTGTAATCCAGTTCAATGAATTCACCAACCATGGGCCAAAGCCTTTCAGACGGCTAATTGACAGGGGTATGAGATTATAATCCCCTCAAATCCTTCTTTTAAGGAGGGATTAAGGGGGAGTTAAACGGTTTTAAATTTAATCTCGGTAGTTATTATCTGCTATAATGTATATATACATTACGAGGAGGTACATAATGAAAAGGACACAGATATATATAGACGAAAAAATGTATAACTATCTGGAAAATGAAAGTAAACCAAATTTGTCCAAAATGGCTATCAATTGTAAGAACGGAGAGATCATTCAAAGGAAATAAGACCGTGGGAAAGATAATAGTGTACCAGATTGGAAGGCTGGATATTAATGCCTTTGAGAGGCTCAAGTTTGAGATTAATGGAAGTGTAGTCGAAAACAGTCTTTCATCCTTTGCTTTAAAAGAAACATTAAGCAAAGAAGGATATAAAACAGAGGTTATACTACTCTATCCAATCAGCCTACCTTTTAATCCATCTTTAATTAATGATAGATTTAAACTTAGCTGTTCTGCTTCTTGCTATGAAAAGCTTAAATCTGCCCTGAATAACCCTGAGAATTATCTCAAAAACCCCTTAGAGTTTTTTCAGGACCATCCCCATACACAAGAGTCTGCGGACTTCGAAATACTCCATTCTCTTGGTGAATACAAAACCCTATCTCGTCCTGTTGAATTTAAGTGTCATTATCAAGATATAGTGCTAATGATCCTTACAGATATGATAAAAAGATATTTGACCGGTGAAAATGAAATTAAAAAAATCTTTATTGATATCTCCAGTGGTCACAATATTAAGGGAATGTCAATAATAAAGATTTGACCCCATTTTTCTTTCCCCATTTTTCTTTTCAGGTATTTTAAAGTGAGATACAGTTATAACGTGCCATTTGCCGTAATTGGTGGCAGTCAGGCCTATGACCTGCTCCAGAAAGGCTGCATTCATGGGGAAAGGATAGGTGAGATACAAACTCCCTTTGGACCTTCACAACCTATCTATCACATTCAGGACACACCGTGTGAAATGCTTTTTCTGTCCCGTCACGGAGAAAAGAGATACAGCCTCACGGCTCCTTTTGTTAATTATCGTGCCAACATTTACGCCCTTAAAGAGCTCGGTGTTAAACAGATAGTTTCGTGGTCTGGTCCGGGGGCCATTAATACATCCTATCAGATTGGTGAATATGTTATTGTTGACGACGTCGTTGATGAGACCCACGGTAGGGAATCTACGTTTTATAAGAATTCTGGTATAGGGTTCATCCGACAATCACCGGTCTTCTGCCCTACATTACGGGAATGTATAAAAAGTTCATTAAAAAACCTGAAGTTCAATTTTTCTGATAGAGGTACGTACGTATGCACTCAGGGCCCCCGCTTAGAAACGCCTGCAGAGATAAGAAAATACAAGTCTTATGGCGGCGATCTGGTTGGCATGACCATTGTGCCAGAGGTCTTTTTAGCAAAGGAACTGGAGTTGTGTTATGCAGCCATCTGCTATGTCACCAACTACGCAGAGGGCGTGATTGAGAGACCATTCAAGGCAGGAGAATTGTTTGAGGGGCTTTCCAATGATGCCGAACGTAAAGCTGTAGAAGATGCCGTTTCCCGCTTTCCCACTATAATTAAAGAGATCGCAAAAAATCTGACATTACAAGGAACACTGTGCCAGTGTCAGTCTTTGATGGAACGGTATAAACGACGTGGGGATATCGGACCAGATTGGCATGATTGGATTAAGGATATTTGAAAACTACAAATTACTCAGATTACGCAGAGAAAAGTATTTTATGGTGATTGTAAGGGCAAGATATTTCATTCCAGAGCCAGGGAAATGTATAGAAAACGGGGCGGTGGCCATCAAGGGTACAAAGATACACCGCGTTGGGACATTTGACGAGATCAAGGCACTTGTTGATATTGATAAAATTATTGACTTGGGGAATACCGCAATCCTTCCGGGTCTTATCAACATACATACCCACCTTGATTTAACTAACTTACACAATCGCATTGCACCTACGAATAATTTTACCCACTGGGTCTTTCAGTTGCTTGGAGCCAGGATACGGTGGAAGGAAGAGGACTATACCTCGTCGATAGAAAAAGGGATTAAGTTTTGTATTGAGGCAGGCACTACGACCGTTGCGGACATTGCCCATACGGAATATTCTTTTCCGGTATTAAATAAGTGTCCTTTGCGCAAGGTTGTTTATAAGGAGGTCATTGATCTTAATCCCGACCATGCAAAGGATGTGATAACAAAAATTCGAACAGAATTGTCTGATCTCTGCTCGGATGATGTAATATTCAAGAACTTTGAATGTTTCACAGCATCCTCCCATAAACGTGAGGATAAAGAACAGGGGAGTTGCCGAAGTCCTGATCTATTTCGTATCGGACTCTCCCCACATGCGCCGTATTCTGTTTCTAAAGAGTTGTATCAGGCAATAGCTCAATATGCCCGAGAGACGGACATACCTGTGTGCACCCACGTTGCAGAGACACAGGACGAGATTGAATTTCTGACAAAAGGTACAGGAAACTTCTCCACCTTTTTGCAGAAAATACGGGCACTGCCTGCTAATTGGCAACCGCCAGGACTCACTCCCATACACTATCTGAAGGGAACGGGAATCTTAGAAAATCATCCCATCCTCATCCACTGCAATTATATTACCGAAGAAGAAATCTCCCTGATTAAATTTGTTAGGGCAAGTGTTGCGTTCTGCCCCAGGAGCCACCGCTTCTTTGGGCATATGAACCATCCGATACAAAAGTTATTGGATGCAGGGGTCAATGTCGGACTGGGTACTGACAGCCTTGCCAGCAATGACACCCTGAGCATCCTTGACGAGATGAAATTCTTATTTCTTCATTATGCCATTTCACCAAAGACCTTGCTCTCTATGGCTACGGTAAATGGAGCAAAGGCGCTTGGTTTGGAATCACAGGTGGGGCAAATCAAGGAGGGTTTTGAGGCAGACCTCTGTGGAATCAGACTACCGGATTCTCCTAAGGATGTTCACAGCCAACTTCTCGATGCAGACTCGAAAAATATATTTACCATGGTTTCCGGCATTATTTGTTATCAGGCATCTTCCACCCAAAGGTATTAAAATTTTCTAGTGCGACTACGCCGCAATCAAAAAGATGCAGCTGGCAGTAAGCTGTATGCGGTAGGCAGTAGGCAAAAGGCAAAAGGCAAAAGACAAAAGGTGATAAATTTATTGCCAACAGCCTACCGCATACAGCTTACTTAAGCAAACAAATGGGCTGTTTGCTGAAAAACTTGCAAAAAAGAAGTTTTTTGCAGAGTAATGCTGTAGTTGGGTTGTAGCGCGAACTTCAGTTCGTACTGGTTTGAAAGTTAAGGCGGGAACGATTCGTTACAAATCCTTTGCCAATACACACACCCGCCTTACCTTGCAGGTATCATCCCAGAGGTGCGATGGTATTTGGTTCAGCATCTCCCAGTAATCTGTGTCGATTAATGGCACTCACTTCCAACTAATGGTTATGCAAAATCTTTTAGCGGTATAGGGGTTGAGGCTTTTATGAAAA
>JBKBTA010000023.1:0-26377 GCA_046291035.1 Candidatus Brocadia sp. | reverse complement strand
CTATTACTACAACGGATTTGATACATGAGATACTATAAATGGAGGGCTTTTGTCAGGTCTCCACTTGACAACGCTACTAAATATTTAATAGTCCTGAAGCTGGTAAAAATCAAACAGGCAAAGTAGTTTGACACCTTTAGCATATTATGATATTATCAAAAAAACGTTCTATTGTTAAGAGATTTGTAATTACTTTAATAATTCGTAAAAAATGGAGAGAATTTACATTGGTAAAGGAAAAACAGGTTGTTGTGGGTTCCCGGGGCAGTAAACTTGCGCTCATCCAGACAAATTGGGTTATATCAGAGCTCAAAAGGTTAAATCCAGGATTTGAATTTCAGATCGAAAAAATTTCGACAAAGGGTGACAAGATTACCGATGCACCTTTGTCGCGTTTAGGGGGAATTGGTTTATTTACCAAGGAACTGGAGACGGCGTTAATTAAAGGAAAGATTGACATTGCCGTTCATAGTGCCAAAGACGTGCCAACAGAACTGCACGAAGGGTTAATAATCGGCGCTACTCCCAGGCGCGAAGACCCCCATGATGCCCTTATCAGTAACAACAATGCCAATTTAGAAAGGCTGCCTGATAATGCACGTATTGGCACAAGCAGCCTTCGCAGAAAGGCACAATTACTCGCCTTTCGGCCAGATTTTAAAATTTTGGACCTGCGGGGTAATTTGGACACGCGACTAAAAAAAGTTGAAACCGATGATCTGGATGCTATTGTTGTTGCCCATGCTGGATTACGCAGGATGGGTTATACAGGTCCAATCAGCCAAATTATACCATTTGATATTATGTTACCAGCGGTGGGACAAGGCTCACTTTGCATCGAAATTCGTAAAAATGACGCCCGCATCCATAAAATCGTTTCAAGCATTGATGATGCACAGACTAGAATTGCAGTAGAAGCAGAACGCTCTCTCTTAGCAAAACTTCAAGGCGGCTGCCAGGTGCCCATTGGAGCATATGCACAGACGCAAAGTAATGAAGTATTCCTTGAAGCGATCATCTGCACTGTTGATGGTGACCATGCCATACGGGATAACCATAGTGGTCCCATCAGTCAAGCAGCGAAAATTGGAGATGAGCTTGCCCTGAGGATGTTGGAAAACGGAGGAAGAAAAATTCTCAATGAGATCCGCCAGGAATTCCAAGGACGCATTGACCACATTTAAAATCTCTCCTTTCAAAAGGATACTGCAAGTCCCCGTTTCTACGAGGACAGGTTTTTGTTATCCCCGTGTAAACGGGCATATAGAAACAAAAGCCTCTAGATTCCCACTTTCTGCAACTTTAATAGTGTAGTGTTAGTTCATGCATTGTTACTACGTAGTTGTTTGAAATTCTTATCATTCAGGAACGACGAGGCTAGTCGCACAACAACCGTAGCGTTGAATTTTCTCGGTATTAAAGCGTATTAAAGCAAAAAGCCCATGATGAATAACATCATGGGCTTTTTTACTATGAATTCAGCTTTTTTATAAAAGCTTTGATCTACTACTTTGTTAGAGAAACTTTCTCGATACGCCCTTCCCTCCGCAGCCTGGCTGCCTCAGCCTGAATTTTGGTAAGTTCCATCATCATAGGCGCCTGACCCCACCACCAGGAAACGTCCTGCTGGGCATGGGCGGTTCCTTTATAGCCCTGAAGTTTATACCAGAACCACAACCGGTTGTACATGTTCTCAATGGTAGAAGGATTATTCTGCTGTTGCAAGAACATACCATAAACGCCGAGAATAGGGCCAACCACGGGAAATTTGCCTTTTAACGTCTTAAAGGTGTTATATACCGGTTCACCGAGGAAAGCAGGACTGAGTTGTTTCTCGATCCCATCACTGAGCGGGAAAGGATCCTTTTCTTCCCAACTGGGGTACAAGAGATTGTCTGCAATCAGATCATCAATGATCTTCTGTGCTTTGTCTGCTAACTTATGTGCCTGAAACATGAATTCATCAAGTGATTTCAAATAGGTATCGGCAAACCGATCACTATGGCACTTAGCACAAACTTCCAGCCAATAAGACCTTTTGGCAATGTTTTCCTCCGAGTAGATATTGATCTTATCGGAGATAATCTTGATCCCATAAGGATAATCTTTTAGTGATGATTTGTATTCCAGGTTACTTGGTGGAACTGTACCCATTCGCCAGATACCCTTCATCACCGGGTTATGGATAAACCTGCCGTGCTTCTCATACATGTGGCAGAACTGGCATGTTGGGGTACGATAATCCTTTCCTGGCCTTACTTCGGACAATGGCCTTGTGAAATCAAAATGTTCTTCTTCTTTGTGGTAAATCACACCATGTTTCGATTCTCCATAGGATTCAGCGTCTGGATGGTCAGGCCCCATGTGACAGGTGATACAGGCCTCCGGTTGTCTTCCTTCTGCTGCACTGAATTTGTGTCGGGTATGGCATACATCACATTTTTCAGCACTCGAATGGCACAAATCACATCCATGCTGTCCGTATAAGTAACCCCTTCGTGCAGCCTCGGCATACCAGGGTACTATGGTATTTGCCTCCCACGCCTGGAGGTGGTTGGGACGCCCTACTTCTCTCTCCCGTAAGAAATCATCAAACTGAGGCCTATGACATTCACCGCATACTTCTCCGGTTGGCATCCTGATCTGTTTCTTTTTTGTATCGGCGTGACAATCGAAACAGTGAACCTCATCTAAAATTCTGCCTGTGCGTTTCTCGATTTCGGCAGTCCTGCTCGACAGGTAAGCGGTACTCTTGGGATTCTTATGCCCGGAACTTCTCCAGTCTCTCACAATCCCCGGAGTTGCCTCTTCATGGCAGGTTACACACAAATCCCTTCTTTCTTTTTCAATAAAGATGGAATGGTCCAGGTTTTTCATGGGCTCATAATGCCTGTTAGGCTGCCAGTACATATCAAGCATTTGTGGCTTGAAATAGTCCTTAAAAGGACCCGAACCCTCTTTCAATCCAACATTATCTTTATAAACAGCCCTATACCAATCGGGCGTCCCCTCATACAGATCTGGCGGTGTTTCCTTCTTGGGGGGCGGTTCTGCTGCCCTCACCCCAGAAGTAAACAGCATCGCAGATATACACAAGCCTATTCCTAATTTTTTCATTTCATTCACCTCCATAGGTATTAGAACATATTCAGATGCTATTTATGGGTATTTTCTTCCGGTTTAATGAGTGACATTACATAATACGTTAAACACCATCTTTCCTCATCGGTAAGCTCCTTGGCAAATGATGGCATGGGTGTTCCATTTAACCCCGTGGTAAATCTGAGGTAAACCTCCTGAGGTGTACTACCTCCCTTAAACTTTCCTGTGGTAAAATCAAAGGGTTTTATGGGGAATCCAAAATCGTCTTCCTGTTCAGCAGCACTGGGACCATCTCCGCGTCCTTCAATACCATGACACTTCCAGCATTCCAGTTTTTCTTCGTAGATTTTTTTCCCCTTTTCAATGCATTTTTCTGTCGGCCTGACCATCAAACCAACCTCGACTGGAGGGTCGGGCTTCCTAAATTCAAACGCCTCGGAAAAACTCTTCAGGACGGGAATCACCGATAGTCGCTGCTCTTCCGTTAAAACATCCCAGGGGATCATTGTGGAATTTGGAACACCAAAGGAAATGGTCCTATAAATATCTTCATCCGTAGGAAGTGAACCACTCGGAGTCGTTCTAAATTTATAGGCACCTCTGGTAAAATCGCGTGGTTTGGGAAGCATCGACCTTGCCAGCGGTCCATCTCCCTTGCCCTCCTCTCCATGACATGGGCTGCAATATTTTTTGTAGGTTTCCTTGCCCAACTCTGTAACCTCTGTTGGTACTTTTAATCCAGCTTTAGCATTCACTGGCGCTATACTCAACATCAGCGCTGTGCTTACTACCGCCGTTGCACTCCATAAGCCAACCTTATCCAATAAGACCTTAGGTTTCATACCAGCCTTCCTCCTTTCCGATTGCAGTTATATAAAATCAACTATTTTGTCTAATCAGTACAAGTTTTTGCTTTTTTCTAATCTTGCGAATAAATAAATTCTATGGTAATAATTTCTTTAGGGTGAACCGTTACCTCCTTTTCTAGATTTCCTAACTCTTCATGCCATACCTGGAATTTATATGTTCCCGGCGGGATATCACAAATTTCAAAATATCCGTTCCTATCTGTCGTATCAAAATATGGATTATCAAGGACGATAATCCATGCATACGCATTTTTGTGAAGATCGCACGTCAGCTTAATAATCTCGGGATAATCAAATTTCTTTGATATCCTTTGTTTGTAAGTGGTACCAAGATTGAACGGCTGGTTCTTCATTGATCGGGTATGAATATTATGCATCACCTCATCACCATTTAAGATGTCAATCGTAGTTCCTGTCAAAATCGCAAGTACGCGAGGGATGAAAATATTATTCTGCTGATCGATTATCGGATGAATGACAGGTATTACCTTTTTTTTACCTTGGGTGATATCTTTAAGAGAAACAATAGCATTTTTAAGACCGTTATTGATCTTACTGAAGACAAGTTTTTCGGAGGTTGTTTTCGAGGTACCGGGTAATTCCCAATCGCGATAGAGATTTAACCCTAGGGCTGCTGAATTGCCCATGTATTTAACATTGCCAATAACAGTACCACCATCAGTAACTTCTATCTCGGTATAATCCTTCTCTGCTAATATGATCTTTGAAGATATTGCACTCCAGCCTAAAAATCCAAATAAGATACTGAGAAAGAGTAACGATTTCATTAAAATATGCCTTTGGCAACTTTTTCGTAATACTAAGGTAAGCGCCGTCTCCTGACGGCGATTGGCAATGCACAACGGCGTGCATGCGCCTTGTCGCCAACGGGAGTTGGCTCCTACCAAAAACTTTGAAATTACTAATCGTAAATTTAACATGGTGTTTTCAACACCAAATAACGATGACCACAAACAATTGACAAAAATCGTTCCCACACATAACAAAAATACAAAAAACACAAAATATCTTCTAAGTAGTAATTTTCAGTTACACTTAAATCTTCATAAGTTCACGTACTTTTGACAGGTATTATTTTATAAACAATTTCACAAATGAAATGATACTTTCATAATATAATATCATTTGCCAAAACATAAAGTTCATACCCCTGAAGAGATAAGCTCATTTACCAAGGGATTGCTGCAGCGGACTATCCGTCACAGCAAATGTCCCCTTATCAATATTCTTCCCATCGGCAAAGACAAGATAACTATACTTTCCATAGTGAGGAATCTTGTATCCTACGCTTTTAATCGCATCCGGACTCAGCCCCACAAACAGGGCAATTCCTTTTTTCGTGTTCTTAACGTTTTTAGAAGTCACGAGAAGCGCGTTACCTTTATTGTTGTAAGTTACTTTATTCACCCTAAACGAGCCTTCTTCAAGGGAGAAATCTTTTGATAGATTTTCGACAAACATCTTTGTGAGTCTATTCTCTGTCAGTCCTCCCAGAATAAACAGGCTCTTTTGACTTAATTCCTTTTCTGTAACCTCCGTGTCTGCCTTTACAGCCGCTTTTTTATCTGTCAGGGATTCTGCAAGCTTTTTGTATGCCTCTTGTGAAGAACCTTCACCACCCATCGGGTATACAATGACCTTATCCTCATCCCCCAATACCTTATCTATCGTAGGGGGAATTTCTTCTTTATGGAGACGCCGAAAGATATCACACTGAGGATCTATGACAATATGCCGTGGTTGAGATTTTGTCGGGATGGAAATGGAATTGGACCTTTCTTTTAGTTCAGCAATGGTATGAAAATTCCCTTCGTCTAGTTCCAGTTGAACAGGCACGAAGAGGCGATATGGTTTCCCTTGTTGGATAATCTCCACTGTTGTCAGCCAGCCATCGGGTACCTTCTCTATCCCTGTTTTGCCCAACTCAATAAAGGGAGCCCCCTTACGATTAATCCACTGTTCAAAGTACCATGACAAATCCATCTTGCCGGTATCTTCAAACACATATTGAATATCTTTCCAACTTGCTTGCTGCCAGATCTTTTCTTTATAAAACCTTTTGAGAGATTTATAAAACAACTCATCTCCGATCATCCGCCTGAGCATGTGGAACACCATCGCCGTCTTCCCATACCCAATGGCACGGGTTGCCTGATCCCTTCTTCCAATAAATTTCGTTAAGGGAAAATCATTCTCTTCCGTTACGTAATTGGTGTACTTCCTGCAAATATCCCTGCGATACTCCTCGGCAGAGGCACTATCCTTGAGCTCTTTATAATAATAGTCCGCCATGTAGGTGGTTAACCCTTCGCACCAGTTCCCTTGGGATTCATCCACAAAGACCGAGTTTCCCCACCAGTTATGTAAGATCTCATGACCCAGTGAAGTATCTACAATAAATGGCATTTTTACCACGGTATTTCCCAGCAAGGTAAACGAAGGCATGCCATATCCCGTCTGAAAGAAATTTTCCACAATGGCAAATTTCCCGTACGGATAGTCCCCCAGGAGTTTCTGGTACATATCCAGATAACGCTTTGTAGCGTTTATATACGTTTCTATCAATCCCTGCTCTTCAGGGAAAAAATAAGCGTAAATATCGATACCCTTATGATTGATACTTGTTACTTTATACTTACCGGCTACGAGGTCACATCCCTCTGACACATTCCTTTCTTCCCATGTGGTATAAGTCTTACCATCAATCGATTTCTTGCTTACCAGCATACCCTGCGTTACGGCCTCATATCCTTCAGGCGTAATAACAGTCACCCGAAAAGCTGCCAGAGAACCAGGGATGTCCGGATACCACATGCTGGCAGGACTCAGGTAAACCCCAGCCTCATCAATAATACCGGTCGTTTCGCCAACGTCCTCCAACTCCAACGAGGCTGGCTTTTCAAAAAGGCATCCTTCGTATGCGATATCCAGAACCAGGCTATCTGATTGCCTCAGATCCGATGGTATAGTAATTTCCAAACGCTGCCTGTCTCCATTTGATGCTGGCTTAAAATCTAACTTTCTGTTTGAAGTGCCAACGGACAGGACTTGGAATGCCCCATTGATAAAACACGAGACCTTTTCCATACCCTTACATTGCACCCACAAATGATCAACGGCCTTTAGCTTGTGTTCTTTCAAATAGAGTTCAATCTCCAGATTGTGTCCCAGAATCTTATTTTCATGAACCTCTTTGGCAAATATGTTAGACACTGTAGCAATTAATAAAATACATGCAAAAGACAACACATATCTGATTGATTTTGTAGTTATCATATCACAACTCCTTTTTAACCAACTTTATAAAGTATCATAGAGATACAACCTTACCCAACCTGAGAAAAATGAGTTTGAATTCAGGGTTGTCTATTTTCAGACAGCGTTTGGCGGCCTCCACATAGACTCCTTTTTGATACCGGTATTTTTCTGCCCTTATTGGTAGATCAGTTATTGTAGCGTGATCAGTCTTATAATCGGCGATGATGACGCGGTCGTCTATCTTATATAGGATATCAATGATACCTCTCATGATCTGACCACTCCAATTGAGTAATATGGGCACCTCACGACCGAGGATCTGTGCAGACTGTAGTTCTTTATATGCCTCTGAACCGATGAATACTGAGAGTATTTTTACTACCTCTGCTTTTATATATTCCACGTCCTGAATTTGTATTGTATCGAAGGGTACTTCCTGATGGTTTGTAACCACCCCTTTTCCCCCTCCTTCGCAAGGAGGGGATGAAAGGGTGGTAGAATTAGAAGCCTTCCTCGTTCCTCCTTCAAAAGGAGGGGAAATACTTTCCTCTTGATATGCAAGGTCTTCTCTTTGAAATTGAGCAGATGATTCGCCTCTGATCATTCCAAGGTTAATGGCCCATTTTACAGCTGATTCGACAACACTTTGAAGTTCTTGAGAAGTTCCGTGAAAATCCCATCCCTCCAATACACGGTGGCAAATGGAGCCGATCAATGCAGCGTAATTTGGATGTGATTGTTCTGTATCAGGTTTAATCTTTTTGGATTTTATAACCTCCCCTTGTTCCCCTCCTTTGTAAGGAGGGGAGAAAGAGTGGTTTTCCTCACGTTGCTGTTTAAATCCATTTGGATGAAGATGAGGAATCCCTTCTGTTCTACCCGATGCTATGGGTATGCCTTTTTTCATTGCTTCTTCAAGTGCTATCGTCGTTGGAGAGACAAAGAGGGATTTCTTCGTTGCCTCAACCATTTCAGCCTCTCTTTTTTTCCATCGCTCGACGAAATTTGTCCAGTCTACATCCCAGGTCTTCGCTTTTAGAGTCTTTTGGGGACGGCGTATCCCATCAAATCTAAAATGTTCTACAAAGACCTCTGTATTTCCTAAAGAAAATTTTCCTTGGGAAGCACCCCTCACCCGCAAGGGGAGAGGGGATTTTTCTGCAATTGACTTATTTTCCTCATCTGTTTTGTTCCCCCCATCTGTCTTATTTCCCTCGTATGCTTTATTCTCCTCCCTTGACGTAGATTCACCGCTATTTCCCCTCACTTGTCTGTCCAGGGCAAAGTCGAAGGAATGGGAAATGTTAGGGGAGGGTAATACATTTTCATCCTCCTTTGTGTAACCAACACCCATGAACGTTTCACTCCCAAGATCAATGCCTGTGGCATCCCTCACTGATTTTATAATCAGCCCCATGTAAGATTTATCATCGTCCTTAAAAGAACCTGTAAGGATCAATCGTTCCTTTGCCCTGGTCATAGCCACATACAGGACACGTTTCTCTTCCTCCCATGAACGCTCATTCAATTTCATTTCAATCACGATGCTTTGAAGATTTCTTACCCGTTGATCCCCCCTACCGATCGCAATGCCCGTTGTGGATGTAGACCAATCAAATACTGCTGAGTCTAACACCTCTCTGTCATTCCTTACTTCACCGTGCAGATTGCCCAGGATGACGACGGGAAATTCAAGACCCTTCGATTTATGGATGGACAGGATTTTCACAACATCCAGTGTCTCATCCGAGAGGGGACTCTCACCTTCTTCTTTTGCCTCCTTTATGCGTGCCTTGATGCGGTCTATAAAGTTTTTGAGTGAAATACCCTCTGACTGCTCCATATCACAAGCCATCTGGTAAAGCTTCCAGAGGTTGGCCAACTTCTGTTCACCATGCCAGGCACATGCCGTAATCTCTGCAATATGGGTATTGTCCATAATCTCTGCGATGAGTTGTGAAACGGGAAGTATGCCTGCACGAGCGTGGGTTTTTCTTAAAAAACTATAGAAGGTTTCTATAATTTTTTTAAAATCCGTGGATAGATTTTTTACCCCCCCTCCCCCCCCTTCGCAAAGGGGGGGGTTAGGAGGGGTATTTTTATCCTTTGTTGTGAGCTCATGGATCATGGGGACTTCACCTGAAACGTCATTGCGGTAATCTAATAAGTGGTTCATTCGAAGTTCATATATCTCGCGGTCTGTGAAGCCCACCATAGGAGAACGAAGCACGCCCACCAGGGCAATCGTATCATGGGGATTCTCTATGGCACGCAGGAGGTTTATGAAATCGAGGATTTCCTGGGTGGTATAAAAGTATTTTTCACCCTCCACGATATAGGGGATACCATACCTTTTGAGAGCCTCAACATAGGGTCTCACATGGGTAAATGCCCGTAAAAGCAAGGCCACATCCTTGTACTTAAGCTTGCGAATTCCATTCTCGGCTAATTTATCTTCAATGACCTCGTCATTCACGTGCTTTGTTATCCATCTGGCAATCCATTCTGCCTCTGCTTCCCTTGCCTCATCTGCCTTTAGTTCTTCTCCTTCTTTATCAGAGACCAGGATAATCTCAACCTTCTGGGTTGAACGACTCTTTGGCCTATTTGCGTAGATAGGAATATACTGTGGTTGGAATCCTGGCCGTTCTACCATGATCCTTCCGTCAAATAGCTGGTTTACAACCTCGATGATACCAGAATGACTCCTGAAATTTTCCTGTAACTTTAAAGTCTCATCCTGGCCACACACCTGCTGTACCACTTGTTCATAAGCCTCAATATCCGCCCTGCGGAAGGCGTAGATGGACTGTTTGGGATCACCCACAATAAAGAGCTTTCCTGGCTCAAGGGTTACCTTTCTTGCATCTTTGCTGTAATGTTCCAATGCCTCGGAGAGGAAAAGGACGATCTCATACTGGACGGGGTCTGTGTCCTGGAACTCATCTACGAGTATCGCTCTAAACTCCTTCTTGAGTTTCTCACGAATATAACGATACTCTTTATTTTGCAGCAAATCCCGGGTAATGGTAAGTAGTCCGTCAAAAGAGACGTATCCCTGTGATAGATACGTTTGCCGAAATGTCTTGGCAAAAGGAAGGATGAGATTTATGGTGGCCGCAATAAAGGCATCATCAACGGTCTTTAATTTCTTTAGTGTGGTATGACACTTTTTTACCAGTTCATGTGCGATTTCAAATCCCTCCGCTGTCCAACCGATCTTTGCCTTAGAAGCTTCTTTATCGAGATCATATTCTAATTTATTTAAATAACTGAGACCCTGGTTTTTTATCGCATCAAGAATATTCGACAACTCACGCAATTGTGAGAAGAGGTTATTCTTGGGCTTTTCACAGTAAGGAATAACCTTAAGAATTTCAGTTTGTACGGGATCAATAATGGTTCGAAGACTCGATGTATCTGGCGATACAGCACCCCCTAACCCCCTCCTACCAGAGGGGAGGATACGTGTAGCTTGATTACCAGAGCGATGGTCAGGGTGGGAATGATCTATTGCAGATTTATTGTCTATTCCCAAAGTAAGAGGATCCAAGGGGATAGTAAACCCTGACAACCGTTTGGCAAATTCCTTGAGCGCCTCTAGGTCTAATCGCCTGAGTATATTCTTCCAAACGTTTGCATGAGTCGAAGTAAGGACAAGCTCCGCATCCAGCCACTTTGCCCATTCTTTATCAAAGAGTTCATCAAAGACATCTCCATCATCCACAGCAAAGCCAGGCACTACCCCCGATTCAATAGGATACAGGCGCAGGATATAGGCGGCAAAGCTGTGAATAGTCCCGATAAGGGCCTTGTCCATGTCCTCAAGGGATTTTCTTGCACGGCGTTCGATCTCACTGTATGTCGTCTGATAAGTGTCACGGATGTGATCAAGGAACTTTTCTAGTTTTCTTCTCTCTTCTTCTGAGGCATTCCCATTAATGACTGCTACAATCTTCTCTAATTCCCCCATTAGTCTGACCTTCATATCGCCGGCAGCCTTTTCCGTAAAGGTCATGGCGACAATTTTAAGGATGGGACTTTCTTCTTTTTGGAGTCTATTGTGTCCCAGCAACAGATGCAACATTCGATTCACCAGAAGCGTGGTCTTACCAGTTCCTGCGCCAGCCGTTACAACAACGTTTCTATCCAGTTCAGATACGGCAAGTTCTCTTATATCATTATCGATGGGTTTTGGCATGAATATTTGAACGGTTTTCTTCGTATCAGAATTAAATTAGTCACGGAGAAACAAGTTTGCCCGTGCCGCCCTTTAGTATTGAGATTCCTGAACATTTAATTAGCTGTCTTTGGCAGCGACTTTTAAGTTGCCCTCTAAAAAGAGGGCAGGAAAGATATGGGTAATGAGGCTTATATGGAGGACAGAGAAGAGGTACTTTTCGTTCAGGAAAATTTGCTATGAAATAATTTTGCGGATCGAGGATGCTTTTTTTCTTTCCAATTCCCTTTATGCAAGAGAGTTCATACTCATTAGCATTGATAACCTTCTCTATACTTCCAAAATATTCCAACATCCTTTTTGCTATTCCCGGCCCTATGCCGGGCAATCCTTGGAGAAAGTATAACTTCTGCGTTTGGATACGCCTGGGTTTTCTTCCCATTCTCTTCAACATTTCATTATAATATTTTACATCCTGTCCCCCTGCTAAGGTCAATATCTCAGCAGTACCGCATGAAGATTTTGAAAAAATCAAGGGAATCTGCCAGGAAACAGATAAGGAAACAAGCGCCCCTTTGATCGCCTGCGGATCAATCTCATAGCCTGTATGGAATAAATCAGTACCCTCTATTACCATAAATTGTACATTGGCGTATCTCTTTAACCGTGCTGCTTGAGAAAACAGCCGTCCGTCAATAATAGATATCACAAAATCCTTTGTTGTCTTTCGTTCAACAGCGATATGTTTGTTAATGAGGTAATCGCCAATGGATAATTTTTTACTTCTACAATAAAATTTTCTTGTGCCTGTAGTATCTCAATAATTCCAGAATCTTTTTCACGGTAATCAATTTCTACAACGATACTCATGATAAAAATTGTGTAATATTTTTCAAATTTTTACCCTGTTAAAATACCATCATGAGTTTTGGGTTTAAAAGGTTTTATCTGATTTTTTTCACAAGAAACCCCATTTCTTCTTCTAAGAACGATGCACATCAAAATAAAACCCAACAGGATGGCGCAGAATACAATAAATGCAGTGATCAATAACTTTCCATATAATCCACCCATTCTACCCTCCTAAATCACCTCCACATGTTTTTTTTGCAACCATCCTCTCCGAACATCCTTGCTCACCTTTTCTTCAGCGCCCGTTTCTGAACCGGTATCCTGTTTCACACCTACCTTTACATACACCCGATACCAGTCATCTTTTTCGCCTTCAATCACGCATTCTGCGCCGCTGTGTATTTCAAACTTTGGCTCATACTCTTCTCCAGGTCCGTATCGTACTTTGCAACTTGTGGTAACGATCACTCCACGATGCACCCCCTTTTCTAAATAGACCTTGATACCCAGGGATACTACCATAATAAATAAGCCGACTGAAAAACCTGTTATTATCCTTTTCAGCCTTGGATATTTAAAGGTAATCAAAAAGAAAAGTAACGCCATCAGGACCACATAAAAGGAAATCGCTATTATCGCCAGTTCGTTCTGGTTCAGCAGGAAAAACCAAAAGAATAGCCTTTGGACTGCAACCGGAATTTCATTTGATAATTCTTTATCTTCCGTAGAGCCTTTTACCAGCCTCAGGTTTGCAAGCAGATCCGCATTTCTCGGCATGAGCAGCTCTGCCCTTCGATAGTTCAGGATTGCCTCCCCTAATTCTCCCAGACGATAGTAAGTGTTTCCCAGATTATAATATATCTGGCCATTTTTGAACCCACCAGCCAGGATTGTTTCGTATTGTAAGGCAGCCTCTTTTAGCATTTGGTTTGCTTCTTGAATATTTTTTGCTGCGATATACTTCGTTGCTTGCAAGTATTTCTCGTTTGCATCGGTAAATATTTTTATAACATCATCCTTTGATATTCTGGATTTCGGATTCTGGATTTCGGATTTCGGTAAGTCACAATTTGCGATCCGCATTCCGCAGTGAGAAATGGAAAACACAAAGAAAACAAAGGCAAAAAAACGTACTTTCATTATAGTTGTTTCTCCAATTTTGTGATGATTTCCTCAGCGAGCTTCAAAGAATGTTCCATCTCATCCCACGCTCCTCCATCTTTAGAGAAGCGCCGATGATCGAGGTCAATCAAACAGCGGGAGACCCACGCTATTATATCGTCCCCCACCCCCTTTTGTTTTAATAAGACACCTACCCTATCCTCTGTGGCGCTTGCTGCAGGGATATTTAATTTATCGGCAAGATAATCAGACACTGCCTTCGAGAGATATGAATAAAACTCTGCTGGAAGATTCCGGGAAAGCATTGATTGTGCCTCTTCCAATCTCTTTCTGGCAGCCGAATGTGCCCGTTTTTTCCTGGCATAGCCGACATCCGTCTGCAGTCGTTCTTTATTCTTCATTATAAAAAAGGAGGCAATGACGACAATCGCCGGAATAGAAAGGCACGCTATGATGAACGGGTTTTTAGAAACCAGACTTCCCTGATCCCGCAACGAGGACAGATTTGTCATAATAGGGAGAATATCATGTGTTAATATTTGAGGTTGTTGTTTTACCGGTGAAGATTTATCAGGAGAAAACGTCAACTGAATAGGTACTTCTTGTTCCCCAGCTTCAACAACAATGGGAATAGGTTCTTTCGTGATCGTTTTGTATTGCCCCGCACCCGGATCAAAAAAACTAAACACTATGGCTGGTGTAAACTTCAGATCGGTCTTTTGGGGTTCAATAACCTTGCTAAACACCTTTCGCCCGCGAATCAATTCTTCCCTGTTCGTAATTTGCGTGTTAGACTCGGAAGGATACTGTTTAAAATCGTTCTCGTTATTCAATACTAATACTGGTTCGTTGATTGTTTGAATGTTTCCCTCCCCATACACCGACATAGTAAGGGTAATTGGGTCGCCAACCTTTACACGCTGCGATCTTGTTGAGACTTCCATATGGTAAGTACCTACAGCGCCTTTAAAATCCCTGGGTTTACCTTGCTCAGGTAACGATTTAACCTTTAAGGTAATCGAACGTGTTGACCTCTCAATGGGATACCTCTTCTGCTCCCTGCCAAAGAAATCATCAAAAAACGCATCTCCAAAAATACTATCAGAAGGCGTATTCCTCCGCTCTTTTCGCTGTTGAATGATTAAATTACATTTTAATTTAGCAGGCGATATTGTGAGTTCTCCGGATACCATTGGGAAAAGTGCCGTGCGTAGCTCTAGGACATTGTATATGATTCCATCCAGAATTTTTTCGTATTGCCGTTGGTCACCAAGTTTTTCTTCCATAAAATTTTTTGTGGTTGGTGCTACATAATCTATATCACTAATCGGCAATCCCTTTTGAAAATAGAATTTGAATGATAGCACTACCTGTTCATACATATACGGCTCAATCTTATCAGTACTTAGGTCTACAAAGACGAGTTTTTCAAGGTCTGGAGTTTGTAAACCCGGCGAGCGAGGTGTCTCAACCACTTCCACCGTTATTGGATCAGAGGAATAAACCTTTCCCTTGTACTCCACGGTAGAAGGTCCAATGGTGAACCTACCTTTTGCTGTAGGCTGCAGCACGTAGGTATAGCCTTTACTGACAGAAACATTGCCATTAATAATTCTTGTTTGTGCAGAGATTTGCGGGCCAAACAGCAAAGTAAACCCATCAATACTCGGAAATGAAGGAGGTGCGGTGTCCTGAGTGCCGTGAATGGTCAACGTTAACTTTAATTGATCGTTTACCGTTAAGACATTTTGATCAACGGTTGCCGTCAAACGAATATCCTGGGCAAACGTCTTCCCAAAGCATCCAAAAATTATAATGACAGAAATCAAAATACTAAAATATTTACAATTCATTTCTTAACTTAGCCTCGACCTTCTAAAACAATCACCAATCCTTTTCAACGGATTTATGTTGCAGCCGTTGTGTGTCCCTTTTCATAAGTCTTGTCTCTTTTTCTGCATGATTCAATGCCTCCAGAAACCGCTCCGCTTCCTCTTTTGTCATCTGTTTTTGACCTTGAGGTTGCGGCTGTTGTTGCTCTGAATGCTGGTCTTTTTGTTTCTCTTTATCAGGCTGATCCTGGTTATTTTCTTTTTTGTCCTTATCTTCTTCCCTGGTATTCTCCGGTCTGGGCTCTTGTTTATCTTTCGGTGATTCCTGGGTTTCTTCATCCTCGCCCTTATTGCCACCGGACTGCTGTTCATCGTTTTTATCCTTTTCTTCTTCCTGTTGCTGGTCTTTTTGATCCTGACCCTGCTGCTTTTTTTCATTTTCCTGCATCTTCCGCGCAACGTACTCGTAGTTATATTTCGCATCGTTTTTCAGTGTATCGAGTTCATTACCAGCCCCGTTCTCAATTTCGTCGATAAAATCCACCGTTTTCTTATAACACTCCAGGGCCTCTTTCATCTTACCCTGCCGATACAGGGCATTACCCATATTAAAACTCGATTTTGCCTTCATTTCAACTTCCCCGGACCTTATTACCTTCTCAAACAATTGAGCGGCTTCATGGTATTTACTTCTTTTGTATTGAGCATTAGCTATGTTAAAGTCTAATTGGATTGTGTCGGGAGAATCCACCTTCGCATTTACGTATTTATCCAATGCCTCGTCATATTTACTATTGTTATAGAGTTTATTTCCCTCCCTTACCTTGTCAGCCAGGGGGTCTATCCATCCCAGAGATACCCATCCAAATAATACCACTACGAAAAAATTCAACTTGCAATGCCTCATTTTTTTGTTGAACATACTTATTAACCGTGAAACACCAATATTTATACGATATCAAACTTCTATGAGGTTTTATGACTACTCAACATGGGTCTAATTCCCGATAAAGTTCATGGGGTTTGCCGACTAATTGAGGAATTCATGGAATTGCCTTTTTTCTATCCGACAAAAAACTCTCCAGGGTAATGAGAACGATCGCAATAAAAAGAGGAATCTGATAGCGATTCACATATCTTTTCACGCGCTGCGTTTTATAGGCAGACTCCTCTATCTTTGCAATACTATCCTTGTAAATCTTTTCTAAACCCCATTTTGTACCATAAGCAGGAGTATAAAGTCCACCTGTCTCCAACGCAATTTTATTTAAAGTAATCTCGTCTAATCTTGATTTAACGACCTGCCCTTGTCTGTCTTTTAGTAATCTTTCCTGACCACTTTCATCCTTTATCTTGATGTAGGAACCGTCTTTCTTACCCACACCTACTGTATAGATAACGATACCCTGCTCTTTGGCGCTTGCGGCTGCTTTTAGCGGGTCATCTTCGTGATTCTCACCATCGGTAATCAATATGATAGCTTTATGGTTTTTTGAACTTGCTTCAAAGGTCGAGATCCCTTTTCTTATCGCCTCTGCCAGGGCGGTACCTCCGAGTGGAATAATATTCGTATTTACGTCGCTCAAAAAGAGGCGGAAGGCGCCGTAGTCAGATGTTAACGGGCAGTATGTAAATGCCGATCCTGCAAATACGACGAGGCCGATACGATCTCCTTCCAGCACATTGAGTAAATCTTCAACCTCTCTTTTTGCCACTTCTAATCGATTGGGTTTCACATCGTCTGCCAGCATGCTTCGCGAAGTATCCACTGCAATCACAATATCAATCCCCTTTTTCTCCACCTCTTCCCAATGATAACCCCACTTAGGCTCTACAAGAGCAAATATCAGGAAAAGTATACCAACAATTATCAAAGTGGCCTTGAGCCACTGCCTCTTTTGACTGAGAAAAAGTCCTGCCCTTTGTAATAATTCTCTGTTTGCAAATGTGTTCAGGTCGTTCATCTTCTTTCTGAAGACGAAGATGTACCCGAGTATGAGAATTGGAATAACAGGGAGTAAATAAAGGTAATTAAGATTTCCGTACTTCATAATCAAGGTATTTTTCTGAATTTTGTTTTCTTTAAGCCTAATTCAAATAATAACAACCCAAAGGCCGGCAGTAAAAAATAATGAAACAATTCGTGGTATTCTGTGTACTGGGTTACCTCAGTTTCTGTTTTTTCAAGTTTATCTATTTGACTATAAATTTCTTTCAGCGATTCTGTATCCGTTGCCCGGTAATATCTGCCGTCTGTAATCTTCGCAATTTCTCTGAGGGCATCATCGTCAATATCTATCTTTACCTGTTTCATTACCCTGTTTCCAAACAGGTCTACTGCTGGAAACGGGGCTAGACCTTTAGTACCGGCACCTATCGTATAAATCTTAATCCCAAAGGTCCTGGCTATTTCTGCTGCTGTAAAGGGGTCTATCTCGCCTGCATTATTCCTTCCGTCTGTCAAAAGGATAATCACCTTGCTCTTCGCCTTTGTACCTTTGAGTCTATCCACAGACGAACCAATAGCAGAGCCTATAGCAGTACCGTCTTCAACCATCCCAATCTCCACCTTTTCCAGGAGCTGTAATAACATCCCGTAATCAAGCGTCATTGGGCACTGCGTATATGCCCGTCCGGCAAAAACAACCAGACCAATACGGTCGTTTGTGCGCTTATGGATAAAATCTTTTACCACCTGTTTGATGACGTAAAGTCGGTTATACCTTCTGCCCCCGATTTCAAAATCCTCTGCCAGCATGCTCCCCGAAACATCCACGGCAAGAACGATATCTATCCCTTCAGTCGTTACCTTTGTTTGTTCATTTCCGTACTGAGGCCGTGCCAGGGCAATTACCAGAAGCGCGATAGCTGCGGATCGAAGGATAATCAATACGAATCTGTATCTTTGCCAGAATGAGGGTTTTAGTTTTTTTAATGTCTCGATGGAAGGAAAGAGAACCTGGCTTGTTCCCTTGCGACGAAAATATAGATAAATTAAGGGTGGAATAATAGCATTTAATAGCAGTAATAAAGGGTTGTGAAAGGTCATTGAAGCCTTTGCCTTAATACAGACAAGTCAAATGAAACAGCTTTAATAAATTCCAAATTCATTAAGATTTACCAAATAGTGCGCTAAAAGTACGATACGGTTGACAGACGCACCTGTTCCCCTTTTGCAATGATATTCCAAATATCTGCCTCAGGGATCTCTTTCTCTACCAGAACATCCACTACTGCCTGGAGCGCTGCATTATTTGTTTTGAGAAGTTCTTCTACCCCTTTTACAGAAGTAAAATACCTATTTATATTCATTTCTCCCTGTTTATATATATGGGCACCTGCAAGCTCCTTTTTGCTGCCCATATCTACCTCATATTCCATGGAAATGCCTTTATCCACATAACTGAGCTTCAAGCTTACAGTGGCGCCTTCTATATCCAAAAAGTGAATTTTGCGTTTCCTAGAAAGGATTTCCTTGATCTCCGGAGTACCATAAATACCCCACAATGTTTGTAGATTCTGATTAAGCCTTGCAAGCTCTTCGTCGGAAACCTTACGCATTTGTACCCTTGACGGCCTTGTACCCGTCTTATTCCCTGAACCTTTTTCATGACTTAAATATTCGTCCAAAAATTTTTCAGGCGCTTTTACCATTTTTTTACCCTTTTAAAAAGGTTTACAAGAAACGAAATGTTTAAAAACCCTAATAACACCCATGAAAAAAGCGAACATCTTAAGCTTCCATACATTTTAAGCTTCCATACATTCAATGAGTAACCACCTCCTTTTCTTCGACCCGTTCTCTCGTTTCATCGATGAATCGTTTTGCTGCGTCATAGGTTTCCTGAATTTCTGCCCTGGATGGCCCGTACCTTGCATATTTTACCATATCACAACGTTCGAGGAATTCCTGAATCAATCGCTTGTGGGCATCGTCTAATTTATTGGTATGCGCCATTTCCCCGAGGAATTCTTCCGTTGTCCGTTCCGGTGCCAATAAACCAAACCTCTTTTCAATATAATGCCGCACAATATCTGTTATGCGATAATAATATTCCTTGATTAACCCCTTTGTTATCAGGTCTTCTTTCAACAAAATTTCCAGTAACTCATAGGCAACCTCATGGGGAGATCTTACTATGAATTCCTGTTCCTGTTTTTTGTAACCACTTCTACGTTTGTTGATCGACCAGTAGATAACGCCCGTCAACGAGAGTGCTGCAAGTCCGGCAAATATCAATATAACTAACCGCCTGAGACTTACGGGTATATCGACGGGCGGAAAAATATCTTTTATATCAGTGGCAGTTTCTCCTTCTTTTAGCACCCCTTTGATATCGATAGTTATTGCATTTGTAGCAACTTCACCAGCTCCTTGATTACCCTTGTATTTTATTTTCAACGACGGGATTGTTTGCCTTCCGATTTCGTACGAACACAGCACATAGTTTTGCTCGACAGTAAAGTGCCCGTCTTTTTCTTGTATGGGTCCTACAACATCTCCCGTTTTTCTTACCGTAAATACACCAAGTTGTTGATTAATTTGAGGGAATTCAACCGTAAGATCATCCCGGTACTTTATACGAATTCCAAATTTTATCTTATCGCCGATCGTCGCCTCATCTCTGTCGGCATATGCAGTTGCCTCTAATGAGGCCGTGTCCCCCCTATCCTTTGTTTCCATGGCAAAGGCTGTACCCTTTAACGATATCAGTGTATAGACAACCAATTCTGAAATCAATAATATATTCAAGAATAGGTTATACTTTTTTATAACCATTTTTTAACCCTATCCATATGATTATTAATATCTCTTCTCCCTTATCCGGAAAAAACGGATAACGGGTTCCACATAATTCCTGCCAGTATTGATTACAATTTCGTCAACACCCATTGATCGGAACAACTTTGACCGTTCCTGTTTTTTTCTGGCATTTAAGGCGCTAAATTCTTTTCTGGCAAGCTGGTTTGCCGTATCGACCAAAATTATTTCGCCTGACTCAGCATCTTTTAATTCAATAAACCCTACGTTTGGTAATTCTTGTTCCCTGGGGTCTACAACCGTAATGGCAATCACGTCATGCTTCTTATTTGCAACGCGTAATGCATGTATATAATCGTTTGCTATAAAATCAGATACAATAAAAGAAATCGTACGACGAGAAGATATCTTGTTCATGTACTCCAGCGCAACAGAAATATTCGTCCCTTTTCCGGAAGGCTCAGAGCACAAGAGTTCACGGATGACCCTCAGTACATGTTTTGTTCCTTTTTTCGGGGGGATAAATTTTTCAATTTTATCCGTAAACATGATCACGCCTACCTTATCATTATTCTTTAGGGCAGAAAATGCCAGGAGTGCGCAGATTTCTATGGCAACTTCATTTTTTAATTGCTTTATTGACCCAAAATTTCCGGAAGCGCTAACATCCACAAGGAGCATCACCGTCAATTCCCGCTCTTCTACATATCGTTTGATAAAGGGGCGCCCCATACGTGCCGTTACATTCCAGTCAATCGTTCGAATTTCGTCTCCCGGCTGATATTCACGCACCTCATCGAATTCCATCCCCCTCCCCTTAAAAACGCTGTGATACTCGCCAATAAACGACTCATTGACGAGGCGACGGGTATGAATCTCTATCTGCTGGATTTTTTTCAATATATCTTTTGAAATCATAAATATATCTCTTACATGATCATTTGCTTCAGGCAAAAAATCGGTTTAAACCGATGAAACCGTTTAAACTGATTGAACCGTTTAATCGGCTTAATCCCGGGCTTTATTATGGCACTTCTACTGTATCAAATATTTTTTGCACAATATCTTCAGCGCTTATTTCCTCAGCCTCGGCCTCGTAGGTTATAATAACTCTATGGCGAAGCACATCCATCCCTATTGACTTTACGTCCTGAGGGGTTACAAATCCCCTACCCTTTATAAAGGCATGCGCCTTGGCGGCAAGCGTAAGATAAATTGTTGCGCGTGGGGATGCACCGTATTCTATGAATTCATCCAGTTTAAGGTTATACGCTTTAGGGTCCCTCGATGCGAATACAATATCAATAATGTAATCCTTGATTTTGTCATCTATATAAATCTCGTCAACTAAGGAACGCAGACGCAGGATATCCGCAGGCGAGATCACGGGATTTACATTGAAATCCTTTTTTGTTAATGCCATGCGTTCCATAATCTCTCGTTCTTCCTTCTTATCAGGGTACGTGATGTTTAATTTTAACATAAAGCGATCGACCTGCGCCTCGGGTAATGGATACGTTCCCTCATGCTCAATGGGATTTTGTGTCGCCAATACAAGAAACGGGTCTTCCAGGGCAAATGTCTGATCCCCTATGGTAACCTGCCTGTCCTGCATTGCTTCTAAAAGCGCGCTCTGTACCTTTGCAGGGGCACGGTTAATCTCATCGGCAAGGACAATATTGGTAAAGATAGGCCCCTTCCGTACCGTAAAATCACCATTTTTGGGATTATAAATGAGGGTACCGATTAAATCTGCCGGAAGTAAATCCGGCGTAAATTGTATCCGTTGAAAGCTGGCCTGCATTGCCCGGGCAAGTGTCATGACCGACATCGTCTTTGCCAATCCAGGTACGCCCTCTAATAATACATGCCCGTTGGAAAGGATACCTATTAAAAGTCTTTCAATCAAATATTTCTGACCCACGATCACCTTCCCAACCTCATACATCAGGGTATTCACAAAATCACTTTCCTGTTTTACCCTTTCTGTAATCTTTTTAACGTCCGATTCCATCGATCCCTCCGTCACAAAATGTTGATTGCTAGAAATTAAAATCAAAATACAATTTAATTTAACAGATGATGCCAGCAAATTTGTTCCTTTTTAAAAGCATGACCATTATAGTTTTTACGAGCCAGCCACAGAAAGACGGTATATTATACCAAATTTATCTGATTTAAAAGATGTATTTCAAAATCCACCATCAAAAGGAAAGTGCTTGACACGTAATTAAATAGATGCTACGATTTAACTTTAAAACGACACTTTAGCGTTTACTTAAGATGTTATTAAGATGTTATAATGTACAGATATTCACAAGTATATTATTTTTAAAAAAATTATCGTTGCTAAAATTTCCCGCCAACCAAATGAGATTCTCCATGAGCCTTTTGTCACCGTTGATTTAAAGGAAATGGTGAATACGGTTATTTTGGGAACAAAGAGACAGCAAATAAGCGTTGTTAAACACGTACCTGTCATTTCGATCGTCGGAAAACAGAATGCAGGTAAAACCACACTCATCGAGCTTATTATCCCTTTGTTAAAGCGAAAAGGGCATAGGGTTGGCACCATCAAGTACCATATCCCTTCATTTGAAATCGATTATGAAGGAAAGGATACTTACAGGTACTATCAGGCAGGTGCTGATGTAGTTTCCATATCTTCGCCAAAAAAGCTTGCAACGATAAAACGGGTTGACCGAAGGCCTCCATCAATAAGAGATATCGTTGAAACCCATTATCGGGACGTTGATATTGTGCTTGTCGAAGGCTATAAAAATTGGCAGTACCCATATATTGAAATCCAAAGTAACCAGCAACAAATGAAGTCGGCGAAGAAAAAATATAAGAACCATCTGAAAATTGCAAACACTATTCAGGCAGATTCGCATATACCGGTTTTCAGTAAAGGTGACTTGAATAACGTCATAAATTTTATAGAATCAAAGATAGAGAAAAGAAGACTTTGACGGGAGGTGATGAGTATTTCGGAAAAATACTATGGGATTTATTCTAAAACATATTTCGTAACATGTATCAATAAACAAAAATTTTTAGGAGGAAATTTCGTTGAAAAGGTTTTTAAGTTATTTTGCAATTCCTATAGCAACGGTATTTGGTGTATATCTTGGCTTTCCCACTTTCACTGTAGATGCAGGGGATATTAAAAAGATTTATAAGGACACCTGTGAACTGTGTCACGGCGCAGATGGGAAAGGCAGTGAGGCAGGAAAGCAATTTGGCGTTCCTGACTTCACGGACCCTGATTATCAAAAATCCCGAACTGATGCACAGATGAAGGAATCGATGACCAATGGCACAAAGAATCCAAATTATGTAAAACTCTCAGACCTTGGGGTTGATGCCGCTGATCTTGAACCACTCATCAAGTTAGTTCGGGAGTTTGGTGGTAAATAACTCAACCTGTAAATAGGTTTCATGGATAATGGAATCAAAAGGGTAGGACATTTTCGTGTCCTACCCTTTCTTTTTGCATAAAACATGAGTAATGACGTTATCAAAATCGACGGTTCGTTTGGCGAAGGGGGTGGGCAGATCCTGCGCACAGCCCTTTCATTATCGGCCATTACCAAAAGACCCTTTGAAATATTCAGCATACGGGCTAACAGGAAAATACCAGGGCTCAGCCATCAACACCTTCAAGCTGTAAATGCCACAGCCCAAATCTGCAATGCCGAAACCATTGGGAATCAACTCCGATCCACTGATCTCAAATTCTACCCCGGAGAGGTAAAACCCGGTACGTATCATATTGACATTGGAACTGCCGGCTCCGTTTCTCTTGTTTTGCAAACCATATTTTATCCCTTGAGTCTTGCAAATAAACCTTCTTCAGTTGCCATCATTGGAGGAACACATGTTAGCCACAGCCCTTGCATAGATTACCTCTCGCAACAGTGGCTATTTTTTCTCAAAAAAATTGGCTTTGATGCGGAAATAAAAACACTGAAGGCGGGATATTATCCTCGTGGTGGTGGTGAGGTTCTCGTTAAAATCAATCCGGCTAAGCCACAGCATCCTTTACGGATCGAAAACAGAGGGAAGCTCATTCAGGTGATGGGAATGTCAACGGTAAGCAATCTGGATATAAATATCGCCCTTCGGCAGCAAACACAGGCAAAGAAAAAATTATTAGAGCGAAATATACCCCACGAAATATCGGTGGGAGAAACGCCTGCTATGGGAAAGGGTACAATGTTACTCCTCGTGGGAAAATTTGAAAACAGCCAGTGTTGCTATTTTAGCTTAGGTGCAATCGGTAAGCGCGCAGAAACCGTTGCTGATGAGGCGTGTAACGAATTCTTCTCTTTTCTCGAAACCAACGGCGTCATTGATGAGCATCTTGCAGACCAACTCATCATCCCCCTTGCCCTTACAAAAGGGACTTCACAATTTATCACACCAAAAATTACGCAACATCTATTGACGAATATTGAAATTGTAAAATTATTTTTACCGGTAACTGTCGACATCTCAGGGAATCTAAACGAGGAAGGTACCGTTAAAATAAGTTGATTTTTTACCTGTACATGCTGCGCTGTCGTATTCAATTCTTTGGAAACAACACTTACATTCAATATACGTATCATTGTATCGCAAACTGGGTAATACATCGCTTTAAAAACAACCACTTCGTGACGTTTGACTTTTTGAAGAATGAGAAAACACATGATTCCATTGTCTTTCCGGTGTTATTGAAAATCAGAATTTACCTTGAAAGCACAGTAAAGACAGATAAAATGATAATTGTTATGGAACATAAATATTTTTCCCACATCCCCATCACTATTTTGGTATCTTGCCTGCTCTTATTTTCGGGCTGCAGTTTCATATCTATTTCCCTGGTCCCATCTGTCAAACCGCTCAAGGAAACAACGGTCTCAGGAAGTGGAAAAGACAAGATACTTATTATCGATATCTCTGGTATCATTTCTGAGGAGCAGAAGCGAGGTCTTGCGGGTTTATCGGACGAACCGGATATGGTTGCCCGTATCAAAGAAGAGCTTAAGACGGCAGCCAGGGATAAACATATGAAAGCCATCATCCTGCGCATCAATAGCCCGGGCGGCACCGTTACCGCATCAGATATGATTTATCATGAGATAAAGCAATTTAAGAAAAAGACCGGCACGAAGATTATTGCATGTATCATGGATTTAGGGGCGTCTGGTGGCTACTATGTGGCTGTTTCTGCTGATAAAATTCTAGCTCATCCTACAACGGTTACTGGCAGCATCGGCGTTATCATGCTCAATCTCAGTGTTGAAGGACTCCTTCAAAAGATCGGCGTGAAGGATACCTCCGTCAAAACGGGAGAACACAAGGACATGGGCTCACCATTGAAAGCGATGACGGATGAAGAACGAAAGATATTTCAGGGTATAATGGATACCATGTACGAAAGGTTTTTGACGGTCATAGCAGAGAACAGGAAAGAATTAACTCCAGAAAAACTGATATCGCTTGCCGACGGCAGGATTTACACTGCCCAGCAGGCATTGGAATACGGTCTTATTGATCAGATCGGTTACCTCGATGAAGCCATTTTGCTGGCAAAGGAAGAAGCCGGGCTAACAAAGGCACGCCTCGTCATGTATCACAGGCCCGGTACTTACAAAAACAATATTTATTCCCAACTCGGCAGTTCTGGTTTTGGCACCATCAACCTTCTCAACATCGACCTAAAAACATTCGTTCATTCAGGTACGCCATCGTTTATGTACCTCTGGGTACCGTAAAAACATTAAATTAAACCTTTCCTCACACTCTCCCTCAAGATGCAGGAACGGTTTTGCCATTTTCTGGCAAAAAAATCGGGCAATGTGCTGCACACTACCCGTTGCATGGTAAAAAACTTGCAGTCTTCTTCGTTTTTGCTATACTGACCACCTAATAGAAAAAAGCAATTTCCTATCATCTCCGAGGCCGGTCTTTTCAGCAATAATATCTCCGTACTTCAAAGCCTCGTACCTGCATAGACAATTATAGATGTGCATGCTATAAATGCAATCCAGAGAAACATTGTAACTCCTCAAAACGCCTTAACAAAATATTAAACCATCAAATCTGTGATATAATTTTACAGGATTTAAAATGAGAAAAGTAACAAGAAAATCAGGTGCATTGATCTTACCGGTCTGAAATCTGAAAGATGAAGGCTTCAAAGAAAAAGAGAAACTCCAACGGCGGCAATCTCGGTTTTGAGGAAAGTGTGCCTTGAAGTATGGGATACCTGAGTGGTTGAAAATACCATTTCTGCGTGCTTAATCCACGTAGAGAAGTTTGTACCTATGCACATACAATGGAGCAATCCGTATGGGCAGAAAGACAGGGTATCATCGTGAGGTGATATGAC
>JBKBTA010000237.1:0-3877 GCA_046291035.1 Candidatus Brocadia sp. | reverse complement strand
TTATTCTCAAAATACCTTGAATCCCTTGGAGATTCTACCATTTCTGGCCTAATCCTGCAACAAGGCTTCGCCTTGTTGCAGGATTAAGGTTATACTTTTACTTTAAACATTGCGTACAAATCCTTCTTTTCATAAACGTCCAGCTTTGGACATCTTAAAAGGAAGCAACGTTATTTAAAAAAACTTGACAAGCATCTTGTGCTTTTGTTTTATTAATGATTCCAACGCATTGCTGCATCTTTTTCTAAGATTAAACAAAAACGTAAAAAATTTCCCAGTTTGCACAAGGAAATGCTTCTGATTATTAATAAATGGCGAAATCTGCCGTAATAGTTATATTCTGCCAATGGGCAGAAAAGGATGCATATGCCTCGAGATATACCTATCGGGAATGGTTCGCTTTTAATTACATTTGATAAAAATTATAACATTCGTGATATCTACTTTCCCAATGTTGGTATGGAAAACCACACCGAAGGGCATCCGTTCAGATTTGGGATCTGGGCTGACAGGTGTTTTAGCTGGATGGGAAATGAATGGGAAAGACAGCTACAGTATCAAGAGGACACCCTTGTCACAGACGTAAAGGCAAGGAATAAATCGCTGGGGATTGCTCTGGAAATGCATGATGTGGTCGATTTCTTTTTAAATGTATACATTAAACAGATAACGGTAAAAAATCTTTTGGATAGGGAGAGAGAGGTACGTCTGTTTTTTAATCATGATTTCCACATTTCAGAATCAGTCGTGGGTGATACAGCCTATTATGACCCGGCAACAAAGTCTGTTATTCACTACAAGGGGAAGCGATATTTTTTGATTAACTACGGCGATACCATTAAAAACGGCATCGACTATTTTGCAACAGGGATTAAGGAATTGCATGGTGCAGAAGGGACTTGGCGGGACGCAGAGGACGGAGTGCTCAGTAGGCATGCTATCTCTCAGGGTTCTGTAGATTCCACTATTGGAATCCATATTCCATTAAAGGCATATGGGGAGCATACTGTGTACTATTGGATTGCAGCCGGAACGACTTACGAAGAGGTAGCAAAGCTTAATACTACTGTATGGTGGAAGACTCCTGAGGAACTCATGCGCCGGACGGTAAATTATTGGAAGTTATGGGTCAATAAGGAAGATATTAACTTTGAAGGCATTCCAGAAAGGATAGTGAAACTATTTAAAATAAGCCTTTTAGTATTACGAACACAAATTGACAATGAGGGCGCTATTATCGCTGCAAACGATTCCGACATCATTCAGTTTGGCAAAGATACCTATTCGTATATGTGGCCAAGGGACGGCGCGCTGGTAGCGTATGCACTGAATAAGGTTGGATATTCAGATATTACCAGAAGATTTTTTAGGTTTTGTGCAGAGGTATTGTCTGAAAATGGTTATTTGCTCCATAAATATAATCCGGATAAGTCAGCCGGCAGTTCATGGCATCCGTGGCTAAATGGAGATAAATTAGAATTGCCCATACAAGAAGACGAAACTGCACTGGTTATATGGGCATTGTGGAAACATTTTGATAAGTACAGGGATATCGAGTTCGTTCAGCCTTTATATCGCAAGTTGGTCACCAAAGCGGCTGATTTCATGACAAAATTCATCGATAAGGAAACAAAACTCCCATTGCCTTCGTATGACTTGTGGGAGGAGCGCCATGGCGTTCACACTTTTACCGTTTCCGCAGTGGTTGCCGGAATACGAGCAGCAGGACGCTTTGCCACTGCATTTGGAGAACATGACTGCGCAAAAAAATATTTTAACGTGGCAGACGAGATGAAAAAAGCAATGATTAAATACTTGTATAACAAATCAGAAAATAGATTTGCCAGAATGGGTATAAAAAAATGGGCTGGATATGAACTCGATATGAATGTGGATGCCAGTTTATACGGGCTGTTTTCTTTTGAGGTATTTTCACCTTACGATCCCCTTGTGCAATCTACCATGCAGGCAGTAAAGGACGTGTTATGGGTAAAAACACACGTGGGAGGAATAGCGCGATATGTTGGCGACTATTACCATAGAGTAAGCGGAGACGTAAACAATGTGCCGGGTAACCCCTGGTTTATTTGTACTATGTGGTTAGCAGAATATGAGATTGCAACGGCACGGAATGAAAATGATCTAAAGAAAGCATTATCATTATTAGAATGGGTGGTTGATCACTCACTACCTTCTGGCATATTAGCAGAACAAATAAATCCATATACCAATGAACCTATTTCTGTTTCCCCTTTAACCTGGAGTCATGCTACACTAGTCACAACCGTGATAAAATATTTGGAAAAGAGGAGCCTGTTAATTTACGGAAATGCTTATGCCTATTCCAGACACAATTCTAACAGATATGTTTCATTAGACGGCAAGAATGAAATTCACATAGGTAAGGAATATCCAATTGCATGCAATACGACGCTGTCACGTTAGCAAAAATTTACAATCACGCCCTATTTGATTCATTCGATAGCTAAAATTGTAAATTTCCATCGAATCACTCTTCCTAAGCAGTTCTGGCCAGGACAAGCTATGCTGAAAGCACATTATAAAATAGAAGATATCGTAGAAAAGGCAGAGAACCTTTCCCATGTACCAACGGCAGTCTTAAACCTTATGAAAATGCTCTCCACCAAGGATGTGACGGTACGTGAAATTATTGCGGTGATTGAGAAAGACCAGGGTTTGGTTGCAAGGGTATTTAAAGTTGCCAACTCGTCTTTTTATGGCCGGATAAAAAAAGCTGAGAATTTAAACGAGGCTGTTGTAACTATGGGATTGCGGGGGATTAGATCTTTCGTTATAGCTCAGGCTGTAAAACATGTATTGACAACTACCAATACTAATGACTATTATCTTTTATGGGAACATGCAGTAAAGGTGTCTATCGCTTCTTTCGTTTTGGCAAAAGAAATGCGATATGAAATGATAGAAGATGCATTGGTGGGTGGACTGGTGCATGATATTGGAAAGGCCTTTATAGAAAGCGGTTATCCTGGAGTTTCTTCATTAATTTATCAGATGACTATAAAAAACCATATAACCTATGAAGAAGCGGAACGGAGTATTTTGGATTTTAATCATGCGGAAATTGGGGCGTTAATAACGGACAGATGGGGGTTTCCTCAAAAGATTGTTGATGTGATACGCTATCATCACTGCGCTGACGTTAGCAAGGAAGTAGGCGATGAAACACGAACAGTAATTCACATAGTCAAGCTTGCAAATATCATTGACAATCAATACAATGCATTGTGCAATTCTTCTATGGCTTGTGTTTCTGAAAAACTCAGCGCTTCCGGCCTGATTGATTTTACTGCTGACCGTTTAAAATATTTGCTGGAAGAAATTGAAAGTAAATGGAAGTCGGAAGGCGATGGCAGTTTGTTTTTTTATTAAAACTCGTTTTAATTGATTGTTGTCCATCCCCACAACAATACTGAAGATCCACCTAGAACATGCCAGCAGAAAAGAAAGAATATCGTCGCAAAGATAAGTAGTAATACTGGGATTGTTTTTTTTACACGATCAAGTACACCTCACGGAGTTAATGCCAGTAAAAGTGATTTTGCCACCTGGATTTCCTTTGTGCTTTTTCTCCAATCGGCAAGAAGGTTTGCTGCGCCATCATGACTAAAGCCTGGATGCTATGTCTTTGAACAAGTGCTTCACAAAGCCCTATTAGTCTCAGAATATCGAATCAAATACTCATTTCGCCCTGACAGTGCTGTCACGATGCTAACAAAAGGCTTGAAGAGTATAAGCAAGAGGGGTATACCAGTTTTTTTAAATGGGATTACTCTCATTTGAAAGAGAATATCGTAATGCGTGTGCAAAGGCATGATAATTAACTTTTCTCTGATTG
>JBKBTA010000236.1:0-3896 GCA_046291035.1 Candidatus Brocadia sp. | reverse complement strand
ATTTTCACAGCAACAATGTCATCCATATTAAGCAGTCTTCTTTTGGCTTTGTATATGGTACTCCAGCCGCCGATGGCGATCTTTTCTATTATTTCATATTTTCCACCTAATAATTTACCAATATAAGGGTCGCATGTTTGTTGTTGAAAGGCTGCCAGCGTTTTGTTGGAAGTCAGGGATGTTTGCTCTGTGTCGGGTTGATAGGATTCTACGCGTTCGAATCTTTTCCCGCAGAGTTTGCAATCAATAATTTTCTGGAGATCGTTGTGCGCTTTCTTGAATCTTTTATTGCAATGTGGACATAAGACAATCGTGATTCCCAGCTTTTTTAAGAGGTATGCCTCCTGTTCGAGTGTTATATAACCACGATCTTTCATGATAACTTCAAGACTCTTCCTTGGGTCTTCGTCTTCGAAGGCATCAGCAACACGTTGGCAAATATATACCTGCTCTGGAGTTGCAAATCCTTCAGAAATAGCTAGATTTCCAAACTCTGTATCTAATCTGTTTTCCATAATGATTTTTGATGAAAACGTCTGTACAGACAAAGAATCCAGAGAGGTTCTTACCTGAAAAGTGGCAACTTATTGTGTAAATTGTGTAATTAGGTTATAATTGCTTTGAGTATCAACAAATATGATTTTGCGGTGTGCGTGTTTTTTGTTTCTTATCTTTTTATCATAGATACTTACAGCCATAATAGACAATATAAAGGAAATAAACCCGCAGGCCACCATTCTGATGTTTTGCGAGTGGGGGTAGATAAAGTAAAATTTTTGACCTAGTAAACTGCCTATTAGCAAATTTACGATAGGTAATATGAAAAGAAGTATCATGCTTTTATATGGGGAATGTTCGATTGTTTTTAACGTCACTTGCTGACCCACGCTTAAACCAGGAAGCGCAATGACTTCTAAGCGATTTGGATTATTTTCTATGCCCGCACAAACACCGCAGCTTTTGCATTCCTGTGAGTTAGGCTTTATTATTTCCACAGATGCGTGATTGCCATGGATATATTTTATAATTCCTTTTTCGATAATCTGTTTTTGTTTGAACATGCTGTATTGATAATAATTTTACGTTCCCTGGGTAGTCTCTTGCGTCGGTGTTGCGCTGCCAACCTTTTCTCTCATTAATTTGCCTACTTTAAAAACTACCACATTTTTAGCGGGTACAAAAGCTACTTCTCCGGTCCTCGGGTTTCTTGCTTTTCTGGCAGCGCGCTGGCGTATTTCAAAAACTCCAAAATCGCGTAATTCGATACGATTGCCTTGCGCAAGCTCAGCAATGATCTCGTCTAGAAACATCTGGATCGTTTTTTTTACGATCATGTGGGTATTGTCTGTCCTTCTTGCAATCTTTTCACATAGGTCCCTTTTTGTCGTTGTTTGCATTACAATTCTCCTTTTAAAAACGATAGATATGCGAAAGTGGCAATTTTATAGAAATATTCATTTGAATGGATTTAAAAAACCCTCACTCCTCGATATAGTATGAGATTAGGAAAAACCGTTTCCTAGTCTTAACTAATTTCTAGGCATGATATTTATGATTAACTGCGGACATATTATCAATTCAAAAGATTAATGTCAATACGATTTTAACACTTTTAGAGTTCTAAATTTACGGTGTAAGCATAGGAATTTTTGATTCGATGCCTTTTAAAATGTCTTGACAATAAAACAATAGATGTGATATTTTAGATAAATTATGCAGCTCAGCATATTGTCTAAAAATTCGAGGAGGTATGTGATTATGAAGGTTAATATCAGAAAGAGTTCTATAAAACATAAAAGGATGTGCGGTTTTCGAAAGAGGATGAGAACAAAAGGTGGACGCGCAATCTTAAAGAGGAGAAGGAGGATCGGCAGAAGGCCGCTCCTTGATGTTTAGCAACACCAATAAAAAGACCTTAAATATCAGGAACTGATATTTAAGGTCTCTTGTTTTATTGTTTAGTTATTCTTCAATGGTAATTGCTTCTACCGGACACTCTTCTGCTGCCTGCCTGCAAGCATCTTCATATTCTGAAGGCACTTCAATGTTTTTGGCTACAGCTACATCGCCTTGCATGGAAAAGATTTCTGGACACGTCTGGGTACAAAGTTCACAGCCTGTACATACATCTGGGTCTACTTTTGCGCGCATGTTCAATCTCCTTTTTATTGAATATCTTCATTAAAGGTATAAAAGAATTATGTAAATTAAAGCCATTTATTCAGTATCGTTGCGTCTCTCCTTTCTGTGAAATTGTAAAAAATGACTAAAATAACCAGTTTAAGATATAAAGCCTGAAATGTTATCCAACCTAACATCCTGGACTGCAATTTCCGGTGCCAGAACAACCTCTTCGCTTCCCCAAACAATCGTTTGCCTTTTCTCGCTTGATATAGCAATAATTTTATTCAAAATATCTGTAATATTATTATTAATCCTTACTGTATTGGGTTTTAAAGGTTTAACAATATTACCCCCTTTCACCAGGAAAGAATCAGCGATAATGGTGCTGGTAAAATCACCTGCGGCAAGCCCATTGATGGGGTAAGTATACCAAATTCTGCCGATATAAATGCCATCATTTATTTTCGATAGCAAAGATTGACTGGGCACTTTTTCCTTTCCTTCTATAACAATATTCGTCGGGCATATCTTGGGCTGTATGGTGGGGTTCCTCCCACCTTTTTCAAAACGAAAACCATTTCTCGGTATAAAAGAGACGATTTTGTTCGCCAATTTTTTGGAAAAGTAATTGTTGGCGAGAAAACCTACAAGAAAACCAGTGTGGATGAGGTCTGTTTTCCCTGTAGGAATGCCCTCACAGGAAATTTTTTTACTTCCGATAGCGCCCTTTATGGTGCCGTCATCATAAACGGTTAACAATTCAGATGCAATCTTTTGTCCTAATTTTCCCAGAAAAGGGGTGTCTGATGTATTTACGGAAGAAAGACTTAGAGCAGGTATTACAAGGTTTGTAAATAAGTCTGTCACTGGCTGCCTTCCAAAAACGACATTGTATGTTCCAGAGGGTATCCTCTCTCCCCCGATCGTTCTTATTGCACTTTCAGCTGATTCGCGTCCTGCCTCTTCAGGGCGAAAACCGGATAAATGGGTACTGGTATTCCATCCTGTACCTTTGACTCTTTCTTTTTCGATCATAGAGGTTATATTAGTTGTAAGTATGGTGGATTCGTCGAAATCGTCAATACCTTTTGTATTGACAATGGCCATACGTTCTTTCATGACGGTAATATCGCCACCAATAATAATTGATTTGCTAAAACTTTTTTGGTTGTATTCCGCAAGGGCGCCTTTTAGTCCTCGCCAACCCAAATCAACAATTGCCTCATCACTCATTTCCATTACCGCAGGGTCGTGGTAGTTTTCTAACACCGGTTTGCCGATAGGTACCGGGAGAGATTTAAAGTCGGGGTCGTGGATTTTGTTCTTCTTTGCTTTATTGAAGGCCTCCGCGATGCCCTTTGGGGTAATATTACTAGAGGCGCTGCCAAATCCGACATTGATTTCTTTTCCTGTCTTAAAAACCGCCAATAAACCAATACCGCTGAATTGCGTTGATTTTGGCTCATGGACACCATTGCAAGGGATATCAGATGTATAATTGAGCCGCACAGTTATTTGTTCGTTCCAGGATGCGAAGATCTCTGCATCAATAACGTCCTTCTGTTTTTTCACGAAGTCTATTCCGTAATGAACACATGTTCGCAGTTCTTCTATGCTTATCATATTTTCCGATCAGAACAATCTAAAAATTAAAGAAATTTTATTGTTTTAAGTCTCAAATTCCAAATCAGAATTTCCTAGCGCAGCTACGCCGCAACCAAAAAGATGAAGCAGGCAGAACACAGTTGGCAGTAGGCAAAAAGTGATACATT
>JBKBTA010000235.1:0-3968 GCA_046291035.1 Candidatus Brocadia sp. | reverse complement strand
CCTCCATCCTGCATGGGCAACTCCTATTACCCTTTTCTTTGCGTCAAAGAATAAAATAGGAACACAATCGGCCTGAAGAACCATAAGGCAGATATTTGGAGTACTTGTTACCATGGCATCGGTGGCGCTTATTGCCGTATCGCAATGAAACGCGCCACTGCTTCTTGACTCTTCGCCTATAATTCCTACGTTACAGCCGTGAACTTGCTGCGCTATGGTAAAATTGCCCAATGGAATTCCAAGTACTGAGGCAAGCCTCTTGCGGTTCTTAAGCACCGTTTCCGGATTGTCGCCAACGTGAAGCCCCAAATTGAGTGAATCGTACGGCGGATGACTAAAGCCGCCATTTCTCGTGGATACAAAATGGCAGATTTCTCCATACTTTAGCAGATGCTGAAAAAACCATAACGATAACGAGCTTACATTCTTTTCGATCATGCATCTTGATTGTATAGATATTTTCACCTGAAAAAACAAGGGCGTTGAGTTTGCAGAACTCAACGCCCTCTTCTACAACAATATTACAACAGAATCAACAAAATACTAGACGGCCTTTTCGCCTCTTTCGCCCGTACGGATACGGAGCACGTCCTCGACTGGTGAGATAAAAATCTTCCCGTCACCGATGCTCCCCGTCTGAGATTCCTTTGTGATGCATTGAACAATTTTTTCTACTTCGTCATCAGAAACAACCATCTCTATCTTCACCTTTGATAACAAATCCACCCGGAAAGTCCTTCCACGCCATTGCTCGGTTATTCCTCGCTGGGCGCCATGTCCTTTTACATCGGTGACGGTCATACCAGGATAACCTAATTCTTCCAGCGCGTCCTTGACGATGGATAGTCGTTCTGGTCGTATTATTGCCTCTATTTTTTTCATGTACGAACCTCCTTCATAATTATAATGCCCTTATTTCTGGAGCAACGAACCGGTACGCTTTGTTTCAGGTATAACAGTACAATGGATAATTACGTGCTTTCAGTTTCGTAATAGTGGTAAGCAATTTCTTTGTGTTGAGAAATATCCATACCAGCAATTTCTTCCGATTCGCTTGGCCTCAAACCAACGGTTGCATTTACAAACCAGCCTAACAGCGTTGTTATACCAAAAGACCATGCCCATGAAGCCAGGATACCAATCCACTGTTTTCCCACGATAGCAATATTACCGTAGATTAGACCATCGACCCCGGCAGGGTTTACGGACGTGCTACAAAATATCCCTGTGGCAAATGCACCCCAGGTTCCACCCATTGCATGGACACCAATAACGTCAAGGGCATCATCGTATCCGAAGGCCTTTTTCATCTTTGTTACACAGTAGAAACAAATCAATCCTCCCCCAACGCCAATAGCAATTGCTGCCATAGGACCAACAAAACCCGAGGCCGGTGTAATGGCAACCAAGCCCGCTACGGCACCGGAACAGGCGCCGAGTATCGTTGGTTTCTTGTGATGTATCCATTCCAGTACAGACCAGGTAAATCCGGCTGCGGCTGCTGCGGTATTGGTAACTACAAATGCGCTTGCAGCAAGTCCACTGGCAGCAACTGCACTACCTGCATTAAAACCGAACCAGCCAAACCATAGTAAACCGGTACCCAACATCATGAAAGGCAAATTATGCGGGGGTTTTATTTCTTTCGGAAAACCTTTACGTTTCCCCACAAGCATCATCAAGGCAGCACCAGATGCACCAGAACAAATGTGAACCACCGTTCCACCTGCAAAATCCAATGAACCAAGCTTTAATAGCCAACCGTCCGTCGCCCACACCCAATGCGCCATAGGTGCATAAACTGCCCCCGTCCATAAAAGGACTAACAATAACCAGGCATTAAATTTAAACCGTTCTGCAAAGGTACCCGTCATTAGTGCAGGCGTAATAATAGCAAACATGCATTGAAATATCATAAAAGTTAAATGCGGTATTGACGTTGCGTAAATATCACTCGGCGCTTGTCCTACTGCACCTGCCCCCAGCCCACACCATTGAAGACCACCAATAAACCATGACCCTGGTGCGAAAGACAGGCTATACCCCCAAAGTATCCATTGTACACTTACAATGCACATGACGATAAAACTCATCCACATCGTATTAACCATGTTCTTTGCCCTTACCATGCCCCCGTAAAATAAGGCAAGACCCGGCGTCATAATCAAAACCAATGCTGACGATGCAAGCAACCATGCATTATCACCAGTATCAATTTTTGGCGCATCATCTGCCAATGCATTTGATGCAAAGAGCGCTATCATCGATAATGCAAAAATCGATGAAATACCTAAAAAGGCTCCCTTTCTCATAAACCTCTCCTTTTTAAAGTTATAAATTAACTCCTCTTCACCACAAACCGCGTGCAAGGTAATACTATGAAACAAACTGTTTTTCACCGGATGAAACAACCACTTCTTAAATCTGAATTAATTCATCCTGCCACCCCCTTCCTTTAAGAAACTTAGTTTTCGTACGGTCTAAGCTTTATTTCCCACAAATAACTGGCCAGACTATCCATGTCTTTTTGCAGAAAAAGAGAAGGCTCTTTTTCTTTCATTCGGTCAACGATGCTCTTGCATCTCCGTTTTGAATATAATAACGAAACGTCTGATATCTTTAATGGGTTGTGACAGGGTACACAGTTGTTCATATATACCCCTTCAGTAAAGTCAGCAACATCTTTTTTCGAAATCTCTTTGAGTGATTTAAACTCGGCAAGTTTTTCTCTGTCAATTTCGCCCTTTTGATATTTTTTAAATAAGTCGATTATTTTCTGTTCATCCTGTGTGAATCTTTCTTCCTTCTCCATCTGCATCCTGTTAAATGCATGCAGTATATCTTCCTCAACCCAGTTTTTATGAGAAAATATGTATTCCAGTATGTGACATTGACCACACTTCTTGTTCAAGGTTGCTTCCATACTTTCTTTGGAATGTAATACTGATTTTAAAATTCCCTTCTCATCTTTATCTGCCGAAACCAACAACTTGGCATCGGTAGGGGAACTTATGATTGTTACACCATCGGCCAAAGCAATATAAGGCATGAAACCAAAAAAGCTTTTCTCCCTTCCTATTTCAATCTCGGTATTATCCGTATAATAAAAAATCCGCTTGCTTGTTCCGTCATAAACTACTTCTTTGGGCAGCAAATACAGCATTTCTTTGTATCTCTTATGATTGGTAATATTCCTGGCACCTTCGTCAATTACTAATCGGATATAAACTCGCTTATCTTTGATAATTAACGATTCCCTTCGTACAATACTATCTTTAATGGTAATTTCCTGGTCATTTTTTTCTGAAATCCCATTAATTACGTAATTCTGAGAAAAAGCAAGGAAAGGTAACAACCCAGAAATGAACAACGGGGCTATAATTCCAAGGCAAAGATAAAGTTTATGTTTATGCATAATTGAATGGTAAGAACATTACAAAAATACGGAAAAAAAACCAGAGGAAGCCTACCTCTCAAATCAATAATAAACAGTTATAAATACATTTTTGGACACAATTTGCGACAACCGGTAGCATTGTCAGCTTTTACCCTAACACGAAGCTGGTTTTACACATCAAATCCTCTCTCTGCAAAACCGCACATATAATACCATATAATAATATAAAATTAAAACAAAGTTCTAATGCCTTGTAGATATGTATATTGCAACTTATTTTATGTTTATTTATATCAATTTGCACAAAATTTGCGGAATTGTATTGATGGCAGATTTAAACCAGCAATATCGTAACATGATAACATAACAGACTTTTGTCTTTTATATCCTGTGGCTACAGAAAAGACATAAAGGAATGATAAAATTTTGGTAGAGTAGAAAACAAGAGACCTGAATAGAAAAAGCCCTCCATTTATGGTAAAAGTAGTTTTGGCAAAAAAACTAAACCATAAAGAAAAGGAGGGCGATATGGGAGCTACCCCATGTGCAAATAGTATCACAATAGAATTTA
>JBKBTA010000234.1:0-4044 GCA_046291035.1 Candidatus Brocadia sp. | reverse complement strand
CCCCAGGTCCAATGAGATAAACCGAATATCTCTTTCCTGAAGGACGACATTAGTATGCGCACTTGCACCCCCATGTTCGTGAACTGAAATATCATATATCCCTGGCTTCAGCTCAAATACACAGGTGCCGTTCTTACCGGTTGTACACGTGTTATCACCAACCTTAATTTCTGCTCCCTCGATTGGTGAACCAAGGGCAATTGCAGTGACCCATAATTTTGCAGGTTTAACCTGATACGCGTGAGCACTTGTCATCCCAATTCCCGCTATCATTGCTACACCTACAAACCCCGCCAGTATCTTCTTAAACATAACCCCCTATCTCCTTTCTTGTATTGACTTGATATTAACGTCTTATATAAATACGTAATGCATATTCTTAGTTAAGTAATGTTCCCCTTTATATTCCACCCCCTTTCACCACACGAATTTATTATCCTTTAGCCAAAAAATACCGATTTATTATACATTTTAAAATTTCTTCGTCAAGATATATATTTAATGATAAAAAAGAATGACTATTTTTCTCTCAATTGACTCATTTTCACAATAAGTTCCCCTTCATTATCCTTAAATCCTTTACCATATAAGCCAAGGATGTCATCGTTCATGGTCAGATATAAAAACTCACCATCTTCACTCGGTAGTATGGTAATGGAACCGGATATCCCCATGGGAAACATCCTGCCACTATCACCAATTCTGCCAATAAGCATACCAATAGGCTGGCCTGGATATATGTAACCTTTCAGTGCTTCGACGGGAATGCCATCGGCGCTATGCCCATCTGGAAATAATTGTGGATTAAAACTCCACACATCATTTTCCTCTACCCTCCAATTCAAAGTTGTATTTTCCTGTACCACGATATCCGTCATTTCCCATGCCACGTTTGCATGGACTATTACGGTTTCAGCCCTTAGCACCGAAAATGCTGTTAATACGGCACTCGTAGTAAATACGACACCGATAAGGGCCTTCCATCTTAATTGGATATGAGGTTTCATTTTAATTCCTTGATCACAAACATCCCCTTTGGTGGGTCTAGCAGGATCGCCTTCACCCTTTCATGCCAAAGTTCCCCAAATTCTTTTATCTCCGCATCGGTCCCCTTTCCCGTTACTGCTAACGGCATCAAATCACCCATCCTGGGGTTCGCAGGAAGCATGTAATTGCTGTAAGAAATCTCGATCTTTTTGTTAGTGTCCATCCTTTCAAATATTACCGTACACACCGCATTTTCCTCTGCTTCCTCTGTTTCATTAAAAGACAATAGATTTTGCCTGTTGTACCGCCCCCCACCTAATCCCTTGAAACCACTTTCACCAGCAGCGCCAGTAATCAAGGTAACAATCTGTGATATTGGGCCATTTACCTTATAGTCCAAACCACCCTTGAATGTTACCCTGATTTGTCCACGTATCGGGATTTCATTACCGTATAAACTTTTCAGAGCCAATTGGGTCAATTTATATGCACCGGAAACCGCAGGGCAAGAATGTCCTGCTAATTTTACCGCATCCGTATAAGTAAATACAAATGGTTCTTTTTTATCCATTGCACCCAGCGCGATGGCAAGCGGGTCTTTAATCTTAATGGGTTCTACGGAGTCAAAAAATGATTTATTAAATTTTGTCTGTTCCATTAATATGCATTCTCCTCACAGTAAAAGTTTATTTTGCTGATTATACAATATAATTATTGCCTCATAATTATTGCCTCGTTCGAAAATAAGGCCATCAAAAAATGACGTAACCATCAGTACAACATCATGATACAGCAAAAAGTTCAATTTTCATCGTTTCATGGTGTTGCTGAAAACGGCATGATGACTAAATCAGTTGGCAGCAGGCAGTTGGCATCTTGCGTGTTGTTACGCAACATGATGGCTAACCCAAATGAATAGGAAAAGCCGTAGTGGCAAGGCACGCCTTGTCACTACAAAAATATTTTTGCTGAAAAATGTCAAAATATTTTTTATAAGCGCCTATGCGCTGCAAAGCTGCAACCAAAAAAGAGCTTAGCCACGAAGGGCACGAAGAAAAACTTTTTTTAAAAAAGTTTTTACGGCATAACGCTTTATTTGCGTGACAAAAGAGGGCAAGAACTTCTGTTCATCAGGCATACGTTGCCCCGGTTTAATCTTCAAGCGTAGATACGTCTCCAGTGGGCAACCCCAGGTCCCTTGCCTTCAGGAGTCGACGCATAATTTTACCACTGCGGGTTTTCGGCAAATTGTTACAAAATTCGATTTCTCTTGGATACGCATGTGCAGCAAGGCGATGCTTTATAAATATTTTTATTTCTTCTTCCAATTCCTTTGAAGACTTGAAACCTTCTCGAAGTACCACAAATGCCTTAATAATTTCTCCTTTTTCAACATCGGGTTTACCGATCACGCCCGCCTCTGCTACAGCCCTATGTTCAAGTAAGGCGCTTTCCACCTCAAAGGGACCTACTCTATGGCCTGATGTATTGATTACATCATCGGCCCTTCCTACGAACCAGAAATAGCCATCCTCATCCTTAAAGGCCGTATCGCCGGTAGTGTACCAGCCATCGATGGTGAAATATTCTTTAAACCGCTTCTCATCGCCCCACACCGCCCTGAGCATCGAAGGCCAGCCTGGTTTTAACGCCAAAAGACCATGCTGTCCGGCAGGTAATTCATTGCCTTTACCATCAATAATGGCTGCCCTGATACCAGGAAATGGCTTGCCCATGGAACCCGGCTTTATCGGTAAACATGGATAGTTTGCAATCATAATGGAACCCGTTTCCGTTTGCCACCAGGTATCGTGAATTGGTAAACCGTAAACTTTTAAGCCCCATCGAATTACCTCCGGGTTAAGGGGTTCTCCTACACTGCAGATATATCGCAAACTGCTTAAATTATAGTTTTTTACAAGGTCATCGCCGGCCTTCATTAACATCCGTAAGGCCGTAGGAGCGGTATACCATACGGTAATTTTATACTCCTGGATAATCTCATACCACTTTGCGGCATCAAACCGGCCGTCAAAAACATAAGAAGAAACACCATTCAGCCATGGTCCCCATAACCCATACACTGTCCCCGTTACCCATCCGGGGTCTGCCGTACACCAGTAAACATCGTCGTCCCTCAAGTCCAGTACCCATTTGGTGGTAATATAATGCGAAATCATGTCATGGTGAACGTGGGTTATCCCTTTTGATTTTCCCGTTGTACCAGAAGTATACAGGATATAGAAAGGGTCTTCCAGTTCCATCCATTCCATTTCAAACGTATCGGAGGCGACTTTCATCAACTTTGTATAACATACATCCCGCTCTTCTAGCTCATATTCTTCCTTGTTATTCACCAGTACAATACGTTCTAATTTTGGTAATTCCCAAAGTACCGTATCGACACGCTCCTTCAATTCTGGTGTGGTAATTAATACCTTGGCCTCACTATTCTGTAAACGGTCACGGACGGCATCAGGACCAAAGGCCGAAAACATTGGCCCGGCAATGGCGCCAAGCTTTGCAATTGCTATCATACTGATATAAAGTTCAGGTAAACGAGGCAGGAAGATAAAGACCCGGTCGCCTTTTTTCACGCCGATCGACCGCAACATGTTCGCGCACCGGTCGGAGAATTTTTTCAATTCCAAAAAGGTGTATTTCTGACGGTCGCCATCCGTACCCTCCCAGTACAACGCAACCTTATTTTTTCGCCAGGTCTGGGCATGCTTATCAATGGCTTCGTACGCAATGTTTACCTTGTTCGCTGGGTTATCGGTTATTGACAATTCCTTTTTAACGGCGTCCCACGAAAATTCCTTATAGGCCTTTTCGTAATCGACAAGACCCGCTGCCACAGGTTTTTTATGGATAATTTCCACATTTTTCATAAGCAATTCCCTCGGACTACAGGAATCTGGATAAAGAAAATATAATCTTATATTACTTATGTTGATAAGTCAACGGGAAAGGTTTCAATACAGGGTAACGTCAAAGTCCAGCGATACCAAAAAGAGGGAGTAAGAAGGCAAGGAAAAGAAGGAAGTTGACGTGGTG
>JBKBTA010000233.1:0-4048 GCA_046291035.1 Candidatus Brocadia sp. | reverse complement strand
CGGGATACCGTCGTTATTGCAGGTTAATGTCCTTACCACCCAGATATTTAACCAATTTAGTGCCTTTTATAATGAGAAGGCTGCAACGGCAATTGCCTTCCCACTCATTGTAATTACCATCGTGCTTATAATATTAGAGCAGGTTTACTTCCGGGGAAAGTCGTTTGAGATATTGGGAAGAAGGGCTTCAAATGATACGATACACTATCAAGAAAGATGGCTTACTGTGATAGGTACACTCTTCTGCACCTTTATTTTTGTTCTCTGTGTTATTGTTCCTCTTACTACCCTTATTGCAAGCAGTAAAGCAGTATCGGCATATTATGATGCATTTCGTTTAGCGAAGAATGGTATCAAAAATACTGTCCTTTACGGTTCTTTAGGAGCTACATTTCTTACCGTTGTGGGTTTCTTTTTGGGTTATCTTTCAGAAAAAGTCCAATCAAAATTGAGAAACAGTATAGCACCGTTTATTTGGCTATTCTTTGCAGTGCCTGCAACGGTGATAGGTGTCGGACTCATTAAGGTCTGCAATAGGCCTGAAGGTATATTCCAGTTTATATATGGTTCCTTATGGATCATTATTTTGGGGTATGGGGCACGTTTTTTACCATTATCGAGCCGTATTATGACAAATTATTTTAAGCAGGTTTCCAATTCAACAGAGGAAGTAGGTATAGTAATGGGCGCCTCATGGTTCCGTATTTTAAAGAAAATTATTGTACCTTTACAGGGGCATGGGATAGTCGCTGCATGGTTGATTTCCTTCATGTTTTGTGTTGGAGAATTGGGTACAACGATATTGGTATATCCACCAGGACACGAAACGCTTCCGATAACACTATTCACAGTGATGGTAAATAGTCCGGCAAACATCGTTTCAGCGCTTTCTCTTATCATTGTGGTAATGACATTATTACCTCTCGGCATTTTCCTTGCGACCTCAAAATATTTCCTGACAATGGAAGCAAAGGGTAGCAGAGTCCTACAGTAATACAATCGTTTATGACAATAGGTTTATTATGAAGGTACTTGAAGTAAAACACATAACAAAAATCCTTGGTAAAAAGGAGGTTGTGAGAGGTGTTTCCTTCGAGGTTGAAAGAGGGCAACTGCTGGCCCTTTTAGGCCCTTCCGGATGTGGAAAGACGACGACGTTAAGAATGATTGCAGGTTTAGAAGTACCCGATTATGGTGAGATTTGGATAGATGGGGCACTTGCCAGTAGCAGCCAAAAGATAGTGATGTCCCAAAAAGAACGCCGTATCGGAATGGTATTTCAAGACCTTGCGCTCTGGCCGCATATGACGGTATATAAAAACATAGAGTTTGGATTAAAGACACTTGGGCTTACAAGAACTGAGAGACAAAAGAGGATTGAGGCTGTTCTTGGCAAGGTCAATATGCAAAAATATGCCAACGAGTATCCAGCGAGACTTTCAGGAGGACAACAACAACTCATTGCCATTGCAAGGGCAATCGTTACTGGACCCAGATTGCTCCTTATGGACGAACCATTATCGAATATTGATATAAAATTACGTGAGGATATCAGACAGGAAATCAGGCGTATTCAGCAAGAGACGCAGATTACAACCATCTATGTCACTCATGACCAAGATGATGCCTTTCTTTTGGCTAACAAGGTGGCAGTGATGAATGCAGGGATGCTGGAACAAGTAGGTAGTCCGGAAGAAATTTATTCTTCGCCGGCATCGCTTTTTGTGGCAGGTTTCGTAGGAGAGTCAAATATCATAAATGTAAGAATACTTGGCAAAGATAGAATATTAACCCCATGGGGAGAAGCGGTATGCAACACAAAAGGCCGTGAGCGTGGGAACGCATTCCTCTTCTTCAGACCGCAGCACACGGAAATAGATAAGAGTGGCCGTTATCATGGGGAAATTATCAATCGATATTTTACGGCAGAAGGGTACAAGTATCGTATTTCAACTTCTGGTGGAGAAATCAAGTTGCAAGTTCAGGAGATTTATGAGGCAGGTCAATCTGTCAGATTCTCTATTAAAAGAATGGAGCTCTTTTTTCGATGAGGTATTAAAAAAAAGGATTATGTTGTTTCTCCTCGCCAATGGTGGTAAATGTTCCATGCCCAGGGTATACGATTACATGGTCTTCTAAGGTAAACAGGCGAGTCTTTATTGAGTTTATGAGCTTCGTATAAGAACCTCCGTAGAGGTCCGTCCTCCCGATCGAACCTGCAAAGAGTGTATCTCCCACAAATACGGCATCATCGATGAAAAAACATATGCTGCCAGGAGAATGGCCGGGAGTATGTATGACCCGTATCGTTTCATTTCCAATAAAAATTTCTTCATTATCAACAAGTGGTTTGTCTATCTTTGAAATAAGAATGGATGGTAATCCAAAGGCATCCGTTTGATCATTTAGATAATTAAGAAGTGGAATATCTTCCTGATGAAGCAGGAACTTTGCACCGGTCAAATCCTGCAAAGGTCTTACTCCACCCACGTGATCGAAATGGGCATGGGTATTTATAATGAATTGTAAGGTGAGGTCATGTTTTTTTAATATATTGAGGATTTCCTCATGGTCGCCGCCGGCATCGATTACTATCGCTGCGTTGTCCTTTTTGGAACCAATAATATAACAGTTCACTGCCAGGGGACCGACTGTTAGCGTCTCAAAGATTATGTTGGGTAATTTCATTAGTTAGCAAATCTGATTTTACAGTAGTATTGGAGTGCCCTTTTATTAAACGTCTCATTTTCCATTGTTTTTTTTACGTCTATCGTTTCTCTGGCAAATGTACTATGACAGCTCTTACAACACCATAATTCGTGATTTTCGAATAATCCTTTTTGTTTTTGCAGTCCGATAAATATGAAGGTGTTACCATTACAATGCGGGCATATAAACTCATCCTGAAAAGTATTTTTATTTTCTTTAATAACCATAGTTACACCTTCCTTCTAAGAATGCTTACGTTGTTAAAACCTTCGCGTCACCCTATAATATGTACGTTTTTATAGAAAAGTCAACAATAACCGGCTGAAAAAGATGAGGAGTTGCGCAATATATCCTAACAGAGGATGTTAGAGGGCTTTTGTGCATAAGGAACACCCCTGTATATACCTTAATCAATTATTGTATATTACATTGCCACTCTTATTGGTGTCTCGTTTCTTATTACAACGTTGTTTCTTATTACAACGGGTTTTTAAATTCATCAATGCCTTTACCTCACTGTAACAATCATCACATCCATAAGGATATTCGTGGCAATGAGAGCAATCATTCTTAATGCGTTTTTTCATGATAAATTTTCTCCTTCTTGTTTCATATATTTCTGTCTTTGTATGTAATATTCAGTTGAATGAGCATGTTCCAGAAACAGTTTATAATTCATATATTTTATCCATCCTTCAAATTCCTGAAGTTCTTTATCCGAATTACGAATATTAGCCTTAGTTTGATAATCAGTAACGTTTCCACTTTTCATAACAATGATCAGGAAAAAATTGTTTCTCTCATAATATTTTACTAAAATTTATTTTAATTTGTGACTTTCACCATAAATTTTTATATTATTAATTCACCGATCAGGGTAGTGTTATTATCGGTTCTTTACTTGCAAAATTTAGGAAATTTTTATGAATTTCATCCCAGAACAGCACCTGGGAGTTGGTAACTACATACAATATATTGATGAAATCCTCCACAAGTGCGATAAGGGAATTGAATACTGCAAGATTTGTCCCAATGAGTTTGTATGTTCAGAACTGGAAAAGGACGACTTCGGTTTACATGGTTCAACCATATCAGACGTATTAACTGCCATCCAAGGTGCCCTGAACAAGGTACCTGGGTATCTAAACCAGGGAAAGAGAAATGAACTCAGAGATCGTATAAAGAGATATATTAGCGAATCTCCTGTTCATGAGAGGAGTATTTGGGAAAATAGCATCCTAGATATCTTACTCGATGACAAGCTTGCCAATCCTGCGTATAAACCCAAGGCAAAAATAGGGGAGATCAGGACGTTCCTCACGTATAACACCAGGATAAG
>JBKBTA010000232.1:0-4142 GCA_046291035.1 Candidatus Brocadia sp. | reverse complement strand
GGATTTAAAAAAGGCACAACTCAGCAACTGGTTACAGGAAAGGATGGTTGATATTGGTGTGCTTTCGACAAACAAGTCTTTAGAGGCGTCGTTTTCCAACTTGCTTTACCTGAGAAAGGCATTTCATACTATTGACAGGATGAAAGAATCGGAAATTGGTGAGGTTTATTATAAAAGACTCTCCGAATATTTAGGCAAGCTCAAGGAAAAGTTTATCTATTGCGACGAAATAGCTATTCTGGACGTGGAGAACGGCGAGATTGTAATCTCTACTACTGGATCAAACATTGGGGTGGTGGATAAAGATTACAAGTATTATCTCGATGTATTGAAAAATAATGGAATGCCATTTAAAGATATCCACTATTCGGAATATACAAAACGGATAGGAATGACCTTTTTTGGCATCATGAAAAGAACGGACCCGATTACCATGGAGGAGACAGAGGTTATCAATGGTATTGTTCTTATCCGTGTAAATACAAATGATGCTATAGGATCATTGCTGCAGGACTGGCCTGGCAGTGGGGAAACGGGTGAGACCTTGCTAGTGCGTCGCAATGGGGATCGATTAATCTTTCTCAATAATGCGCGGCATATTAAGGGTACGGCATTAAAAATGAGTATTCCCGCGAAATCAATCGTACCGGAATCTTTTATGTTAGCTGATGAGGAAGAAGGAATTATAAAGGCGTTGGATTACAGAGGGGTGGAAGTCCTTTTGGCCTTTCGTTACATACCGCAGTTGAAATGGGGATTGATTGTGAAACAGGATACATCTGAGGCCTTTCAGCCCATTGTGGAATTGAAAGATCAGGTAATTACCTTGGCGATTGTAAGTGTAGTGATTATTGTTGTTATTGTTTTTGTCCTGGCGCACGGAATCACACAGCCCATTCTTCAATTGGTTCATGGGGCAAATGCGATTGGAAAGGGGAATCTCGCACATCGCATTCCCATTGACTCGGAAGACGAAGTAGGTATCCTTGCATCAGAATTTAATAAGATGGCTGAAAAATTAGAGGAGTCTTATGCAGGACTTGAACAAAAGATTCGTGAGCGGACCGCACAACTGAGGGAATCTGAGGAAAGATACAGAGAATCTATCAATCTGGCTAACGATGCTATTTTTACCCTGGATGCCGACTCGGCGCAGATTATTGATTCAAATAAAAAGGCCGAGGAACTGTCGGGATATGCGAAAGATGAATTACGTCAGAAAAAGATATGGGAAATAGTTCCCGAATACGATCGCGAAAAAACAAGACAATTGTGGATGATGATAAATAAAACTGGTTCCGGTATGCTTGATAATATTGACTATCAGCATACAGATGGACGGCTCACGCCTACCAGCATCAGTGCTAACGTGATTGAATATGGTCAAAGGAAGACGATTCAGTGGATTTGCCGCGATATTACCGAGCGGAAAAGGATGGAGTTGCAGTTGATTCAGGCAGAACGTTTGGCTGCTGTAGGGGAATTGGCTGCGGGCGTTGCCCATGAGGTGAACAATCCGTTAGGGGGGTTGCAGAATTTTGTAAAAATGATGAAGAAAGAGCCCGGGAATATATCTCAAAATCTGGAGTTTCTTGATTTGATGTCAGAGGGACTGAAACGAATCGAGGTTATTGTTAAACAGTTGATGGCGTTTTCCCGCCCGTATTCTTCGCACATGTCTAATCACAGTTTAAATGAAATTGTAGAAAATTCCTTGCGATTTGTAGACCATAGAATAAAAGAACTGGGTATACGGCTGGAAAAGATTTTATCTCCTGATTTGCCTGAAATCTATGGAGATGCGGACAACATATCACAAGTTATCATCAATATTATCGTAAATGCTTTGGATAGCATGCAGGACGGTGGGAGCCTGATAATCAAGACCGGCTATTGTGACTTTCAGCCATCGAGCATACAAGTCGCTATTTCCGATACCGGGACGGGGATTCCGGAAGAAATTCTCAATAAAATATTTAACCCGTTTTTTACAACAAAGGAAATGGGAAGCGGATTGGGACTCGCAATTAGCAAGAGGATCGTAGATGATCATAATGGAAACATAGTGGTTAAGAGCAAGCCGGGCGAAGGGACAACATTTTACGTTTGCCTGCCGGTGAGAAAAGTAACAGTATTGACATGAACGGGAACGTTTTAGGAGTAATCTATGGCCAGTAAGATACTAATAGTGGATGATGAAAAACTCATGAGAATATCCCTGGAAAGCCAGTTGAAGAAGGAAGGATATAATGTGAAATCGATGGATAATGCCCTCGATGGACTAAGGATGGTTAAATCTGAAGAATTTGATGTTGTGGTAACGGACCTGCGGTTGTCTGGCATGAGTGGAATGGATTTTCTGAAGGAGATAAAAAAATATAATCAGGAAATAATCGTCATTATCATGACAGCTTACGGGACTCTTGAAAGTGCCGTATCAGCAATCAAGGAGGGGGCGTATGATTACATTGCAAAGCCGTTTTCTACCGATGAATTGATTATCAAACTTCAGAGAGCGCTGCATCATAAAAATACGGCTGCCGAAGTAAATCGCCTGAGAGGTGAGATCCAGGCTGAATTTGAATTCTGTAACATTGTTGGAAATAGCGATGCCATAAAGAAAGTGCTTGAGACCGTTAAGAATGTTTCGGGAAGAGATACGACCGTTCTTATACGTGGAGAAAGTGGAACCGGGAAGGAAAAAATAGCTGGCGCCATTCATTACCACAGTAGCAGAAAAACGGGTCCGTTTATCAGGGTGAGTTGTGCTGCATTAAATAGAGAAATACTGGAAAGCGAACTCTTTGGCCATGAGAAGGGGGCTTTTACGGGTGCGATCAAGACAAGGCGCGGAAGATTTGAGTTGGCAAACGGGGGTTCGATTTTTTTAGACGACGTGGACGACATACCGCTGGATATGCAGGTCAAACTCCTGCGGGTTCTTCAGGAAAGGACATTTGAACGGGTCGGAGGTGAAGAAACCCTTTTTGTGGATGTAAGGATTATTTGCGCAACGAAAAAGGACCTTTTGGAACGTGTGAAAGAGGGGTACTTTAGAGAAGATTTATTCTATAGGTTGAATGTAGTGCCAATCAGTATACCTCCATTACGGGAACGAAAGGAAGATATTCCGCTCTTAGTCAATTACTTTCTGAAACAGTTTGTATCCCAATATGAGGATGCCTTACCAGATGTTTCACAAGAGGCAATGGATGTGCTGATGGCTTACGATTGGCCTGGAAATGTCAGAGAGCTTGAAAATGTCATTGAACACGCCGTTGCGTTTTCAAAATCAAAAGGTATTTCATTGGAAACGCTTCCAGAGTACCTGAGAAAGGTTGATATACACAAAGATTTGTTGCCGATGGATTTGTACAACAAGCAAGCAATAAACCTGCAAGATGCACTTATGGAAGTTGAAAAAAAGCTTATTCAATGGGCACATCAAAAAACTAATGGTAATCAAGTCAAAATGGCTGAAATATTAGGCATCCCCAGGACAACACTTCGCAATAGACTGGTCAAATTGCAATTATTTGACAAATCGTTGTTATAAAAACGTGACGACAATATAACATTTTGTGACCGTAACTCGTCATGCTTTATCACATTTCTTGATAAATAGATAGAATTGCTGCCTTTAGTGGAATCCATTTTCTGATGACCATTTATAGTCTTTTGTTCCCAACGATTTTTTATACATAAATTTTCATAAATGCCTTATCCTGCCAATGGTTGCGCTGTATATTTTTCTTAATATGCGAAATGGTATAAATGTTGCTAACATCTTTTGCCTTTTTAAGAAGCGCGATTCGCAATTGAAGATCAAGGATTGTGCCTTCCATGCATACAAAAATATAGGTGGGCTATCGTATGCAGTGTCGAGTAAGGTAGCAAGAGACGCAATGGTAATTGTGAAAGAAAGTAGTGCAGAATGTAATACGAAAGGAGGTGGTTCTGGCAGATTTGTTGAGCGGTAAGGTAATAAATTGATAAATTGATTTGTATGCAACATTGTGGTAGGTAAAAGTGTTTTGGGTATATAATTCCTAATATTAAGTTGAAGATTTAGGAGGGAAGGAAGAGCGATGAAAGGAAGAGGATGGATAGGAGCGTTGGTGTTGGGTGCGGTGATGGCCGGA
>JBKBTA010000231.1:0-4173 GCA_046291035.1 Candidatus Brocadia sp. | reverse complement strand
ACAAACTTCTCTACGTGGATTAAGCACGCAGAAATGGTATTTTCAACCACTCAGGTATCCCATACTTCAAGGCACACCCGTCCCTCTGTTAATATGGTCATTCAATTTACCGAGTGATTCAAAGTCAGCTGGCACCCTGAAATCAGAAAACACATTAGTCCAGGAGCCGTGATTCAATCTTTCAAGCAGTACAGGAGGGGCAATGACAAGCGTTCTGTCGTCAAGCTGACCTGATTTTCAGTTTTCCATTTTTCAGCCATTCAATAAACTTAAGGATTCCATCTTCCACTTCGGGTTTATCCTCCGATTTTTCTATTTCTTTTCTATTTCTTCAGTGACAGACCGTTCGAATTGTTCTTTTACTTCGGCGTGAGAATATGGAAGATATGGTGGGTGATTGCTTTTTGCCTTTTGAATGAGTTCTATTGCTTGTTTGTGCTTATACCAACCAAAATTCTAATTTTTTCAGTGTTTTCTAAAGATTTGCAGATGGCATAAAATCCGCTTGTATAGAAATAACCAACGAGCTCATCAAAAAATCGTGTATCCTGAATAAGTACCTTAAATCTTTCTGATAAATTTTTATTTTCTTCGTTGGTTATAAAAGTCAAGTCTGAATTTATAGCCATTTACTCATTCTCTTCAAGAATCATCTTAGGGTAAGTAACTTAATTAAGAAACTACAAAAAAGGCTTCACATTGCTCAATTATTAAAAGCCAGACTGTTATGCCCTATCCGCATCGGTCTTTTCTGAAGGCCAGTAATAGGCATCCGGGGTGGGGCGGGCGCCGAAGATGGCCGTGCCGATGCGCACCATGTTTGCGCCTTCCTCGATTGCTATTTGGTAATCGCCTGACATGCCCATAGAAAGGTATTTCATCTGTACCCGGTCGATGCCTTCCTTGATAATGTTATCATATATCTCCTTCAATACCTTAAAACACTTACGAATTTTTACCTCGTCCTTCGTAAAGAGACCGATGGTCATGAGTCCCTGTATTTTTAATGTATCGTATCTGGCGGTCTGCTTGACTAACGAAATCGCCTCTTCCGGTGCAACGCCATATTTGCTCTCCTCATGTGAGGTATTGACCTGGATCAAAATATCCAGGGAACGGCCTTCCTGCTGGAGTCGCTGATCCAATTTCTCAACCAGAGGTAATCTGTCCACTGAATGGATCGTGTCTGCAAATTTCAGGACGTCCTTGACCTTGTTGGTCTGCAGGTGTCCGATAAAGTGCCATTCCGCATCTTCGCCTTTTAATACCTCGTATTTTTTCAGGGCCTCCTGCACCTTATTTTCCCCGATAATACGCCCCCCGGCATTGATGGCTTCTCGGATGCGTTCCGGGTCAACCGTCTTGGTGGCCATAACCAGGATGATATCTTCTGGCTTTTTGCCCACCTTTAGGGCAGCATTAGCAATGTTTTGTTTTACCCGTTCCAGGTTTTCTTTAATCGACATATATTCTCCAAAAATTTGTTGCGTTTGATGTTTAAACCATGTACTTTGACTATGGTATAATAAATTAAAAATGGCATTTAATCAAGAAATCACGAGAAAATCAGTTAAAGATTTGTGATATTGAGAATGAAACATCCATGATCCTTCGGCTCACAAAGGACGGTGAAAATGCCACCCTGAGCGATGAAAGAGATTCTTCACGGAGTTTACCCTGAGCGGGAAAAGAGATTCTTCACTTCGTTCAGAATGACAAAAAACGAAGGGCTCAGAAGACAGCGCAGGTGGTATTTTCTGGTGAACCTCGGGAATTATTGAAAGAAAATCCTAAAATTTTTGTAGTCAGCATAGCCACGTTAAAAACCATATCGTTAAGGAATTTCAAAGTTCTTGGTAGGAGCCAACTCCCGTTGGCGACCGGGCACTTGCATCCGTTGCGGAATGACGGTCGCCGTCAGGAGACGGCTCCTACCTTAGTGTCATGAAAAAGTTACCAAAGGCCTAATTTACAAGCAGGATAGATTATGAGAAACATGCCATTTAGTATCATCTCATTTACTAGGCAGAGATTTATACCTAGTTCCTTTTGTCTTATGGTAGTGTTGTTTACGGCAGTCTTTATTATTGGCCAATTTGCAGATGGTTCACACGGACTGAATAAAGAAAACATAGGTGGTTCTCGTCTAAAGAACCACCTTCAAATATCGAATTACGAAGGTCAGATAAACGACGATCGAAATCAGTTAGCCATTACCCAGTTCTGGAATCATAGGCCATGGGACAGGTTATACTCCCAAAATACGCAATCCCGAGATTATGATCCCCAAACACCAGCAAACAGCTTACAATCTGCTACTTCTGCACCTACGATAACTACTGGTCCCGCTTCGAATGTAACCTATAATTCAGCAACATTACATGGGATCGTAAATGCTCATGGATTATCAACGACCGCATGGTTTCAATACCGGATTGTCAACGGGCCATCCAAAAGTACCTTTTCAACACAAACGATTATTGGAACGAGCGACACGGAAATAAGTACCCGGATAATTGCGCTGCAACCAGACACGACATATTATTACAGGATTGTTGCAAGGAACGACGCCGGTACTACGTATGGAAGTGAGATGTCATTTACTACAACAGATATACATACATTTACTACAACAGATATAACCCCACCCATCGGTTCCATACGTATCAACAGTGGAGCTTACTGCACCAACTCTTTAACCGTTACTGTAAACCTATCCGCCGCGGACAATACAGGCGTTACGGGTTATTATCTCTCTCCCAGCGCCACACCTCCTTCTCAATATGCCCCCGGCTGGATATCAATAACGCCAATTATCAATTATAAAGAAGACGTATCCTATACCCTAAGTAACGGTGATGGGAGTAATACAGTGTATGTATGGTATAAAGATGCCTCCGGGAATATATCAGACACGGCCAGTGCTTCTATTGTTGTAGATACAACACCTCCGACAATCACTATTACCAACCCAACATCTGATCAAACCTTTACGACGACAAACGGCACGATAACCATTAGCGGTAGTGCTTCAGATGATATAAACGAAATAACAAGCGTGGTATGGAGCGACAGCAAGGAGACGAATAAGACAGAAAGAAAGGTCATTGGCTGGACTATCCCAAATATAGATTTAGTAAAGGGAGAGAACGTGATAACCGTAAAGGCAACGGATAGTGTTGGTAATACAGGATTGGCAACAATAACAATAACTTACGCTGAGGTCAATAACCCTCCTGTGGTGATAACGGGACATGCAACGAGTATAACAATTGATTTGGCTATCCTGGCCGGGAGGGTAAATGCGATGGGTTTACCAACAACGGCATGGTTCCAATATGGCACGAGCAGTGAGCATTACACCGGTTCATCATCCATACAAAGTATAGAAAATATCTTTGATGATATACCAATAAGCACCCGGGTAAGCGGATTGCAAGCAGGGGTGACATACTATTATCGGCTTGTTGCACAAAACAGTGCTGGCACTACTTACGGAGATGAAATAACCTTTAATACATTGCCACCCAAAGGTAAGATTTCTGGAAATACTGTGCATGTTATCAAAGGGGAACCTATTGAATCTGCAAGATTACGGCTCAAAGGAACAAAGGCAAGGAAAAAATCTTTTAAGATAGCATTCTCCGATGCGAACGGATTTTTTGAATTTAAAGATTTGGATGCAGACACGTATGACATTTCTGTAATAAAAGCAGATTTTAAGAGTGCTAGCCAGACGGTGGAGCTTGACGAAGGCGAGGAAAAAAAGGTGGAAATTAAGTTGAGAAAAATAAAAGAGGTTTTTACAAGGTAAATAATCATGAGCCGAATGCCCACAAAAGGCATGAAAATATATCACCCACCTATTAATCCCCCCTCCCGTCAAGGGAGGGAGAGCTTCCTCGCCCATTTGAGTGAGAGGAACCGGGTGAGGTATTTTTGTACCAATACTAAAGAGTAAGAAAGGATATAGCCGTTAATCTCTTTGGTTTAACTGGTACAACTGACTCAACTTTTATACCTTATTTCAGATACTTCTTTCCCCACCCATCATATCTCTTTTTCATTTGTTTGATGTGTACCCGGTATATGCTGCTCTTAAACTTCCAACCAATCATCCAGGGTAACGGTTTCATTCTCCATAGAAACAACCGAGTTTGACCATACCGACCT
>JBKBTA010000230.1:0-4176 GCA_046291035.1 Candidatus Brocadia sp. | reverse complement strand
GTTCCTGATTCTGTCTTCGACACAAGCTGTCCTTCTTCATTTATTCTTATGGCATTTGCCCCATTCAGCTTTATTTTTATCTGATCAGGGTTTGCACCGGGTTTTACCGTAAATAGTTTTTCTACGTTGTTTCCATATGCCTTCAGCCGTAGGCCGATGCCCTCATACACCTCACCGAGGTTAACAACATCATATGTTGAGATATTACCCTTCCATCTGGATGGGTCTTTCCCTTTGAAATAAGACATGTTTGTCGCCGTCTTTCCTTCTCCCCTTATTTTTTCTACTTTCCCACCGATAAACTCCTCTTTGATGATCAGTATTTTTGACCATTTCTCATCCGGCTTTTTCTCATGCATTTGCGGTAGTGAATAGACGATTTCTCCGTCTTTCGTTACAAAGATGCTTCCCACAAAGATATTGGTAAAAAATGCTACTCTTTCATCCATCTGATGCTCATTGGCAATGAAAGGAATTTGAAGTCTTTGTGTTTTTTGAATAAACGTCGCTTTTGATAATAAGTTTGCATCCTCCTGCTTATCCTGGAAAAACGGAAGAAAAAATACAGTAGTTACAAGGGCTGCTCCAAAGAGAAAGATTTTGTTTTTCCGGTTCATTTTGTTATTACTACACTCCAAGTAAAATGTTTTAATCAAACGCCAGCTAAATATAATATCAAATATTTTATGGAAAAACATGACTTTTCTGGTATATATATTCTATTTATCCATAAACATGAAAGATAAATACTATTATGCACATCCCGCTGGCAAAATACGGAATTAAAGAATTAATGATCTTTGGCATTCCCTGCGTTGTAGTGATAGGATTCTCCATTGAGCTATTTCCCTGGATTATCCCTGTTCCATTATTTTTTTTGGCCTTTTTATTGATTTTTTTTCGCGATCCGGACAGAAAGACTCCGCAAGACGCCGGATTCGTAATCTCTCCTGCGGATGGGACCGTATCACATATCTTACCGGTCTTTGAAGAAAATTACTTAAAATGTGAAGCGACAAAGATCAGCATCTTTATGTCCGTGCTGAACGTTCATGTGAATCGTGTACCTGTGCACGGGCGTGTTGAGTTTATTAAACACACAAAAGGTAAATTCCTAGATGCGAGGGATGATGAGTGTTTCAGGAGTAACGAAAACAATCTGATGGGTTTGTCTTTAATGGGGAGTCATATAAAGATCGCAGTAAAACAGATCGCCGGCAAAATCGCCAAACGCATCGTATGCGCCTGCACGGTAGGGGATGTTCTTGAACAGGGACAGCGATTTGGCATGATCAAGTTTGGCTCACGGGTGGAGGTCTTTGTCCCGAAATCGGTTAATTTTGAAGTGATGGTTAAGGTGGGTGAAAGGGTAACGGCGGGAAAGACTGTGCTTGGGAAGATACGTGAATAAAAATCTATAGACATTTTAGTTTTAATACTTATTTTTTTACCGTTTTAGCAAGAAGTTAAGATTTACGATTTGAGGCTTCTGATTAAATCTCAAATCGTAAATCCAAAATATTTTTATTTATGTTCACCGGTATCATTGAACATTTAGCGTCGGTAAAAAACTTGTCTCTAAAAGCAGGGGGGGGAGAACTATTTTTAGATTTTTCAGACCTTTACGACGACCTTACGTTGGGAGAAAGTATTGCCATTAATGGGGTGTGCCTCACGGTAAAAGAGATTTCGGGCAAGATTGTCAGCTTTGACGTCTCCAGTGAAACGCTGAAAAAAACCACGCTAGGGAAATTACGTTTCGCTGAAAATGTCAATATTGAACGGGCATTAAGGGTGGGTGACAGAATAGGGGGGCACTTTGTCACGGGTCATGTGGATGGCATAGGCACCATAAAAGGGAAAATGGAATCTGCCGGCCAATGCATTATGTCCTTTTCGGTTGAAAAAAGATTTACCAATATGATGATTGAAAAAGGTTCTGTTGCCATAGATGGTATCAGTCTCACGGTCATTGATCTCGTGGATGGCGCTTTTTCTGTGGCATTGATCCCCTATACATTGGCCTCGACTACACTGGGATTCAAAAAGGCGGGTGATTCAGTAAATATCGAGATCGATATGATGGGGAAGTGGATAAAAAAACTCCTGATAAATATGCAGGGGAAAAAGGGCAATATTACTCAGGGGCAATTGATGGAACAAGGGTTTCTATAAGTATGGGCATTATACCTACCGCAGCTACGCAACCAAAAAGATGCAGTAGGCAGTACACAGTGGGCAGTAGGCAAAACGTGATACATTTCCATTACAAACTGCCAACTACTTACTGCTTACTGCCTTCTGCCTACTTAAGCGGACAAATGGGCTAGTTACTAAAAACTTATAAAAAAAGTTTTTACTGGGTAATACTATACTAATTATGTCATGCATCAAAACCGTTGTAGTAATAGGCAAGTCGAATTTTGGTAACATTCAGCGCTGCGCATTCTATTTTGTTTGGATTACATTCAAACGTTCGGATTTTTCAAAGACAAAATTGCTACGTTATTAGTAATTTCTAAAATGAATTGACAACTGACTATGCAATACGTAATATCGGGTTATTTCCATGGAACGTTCGTGAACTTTTTTGTGTTTGTTAAAAATAAGATGTAGAGAGGAGAAAGGGGTTGTATATGTCGGAAATCAAAGAATGCGACCTGCCTGGTATAGGGAAAAAATTTACTTTGGAATTGGATTCAGGTGATAAATTAGTTGTGGTAATTCACTCGTCGGGAGAAAGGGAGGTATTTAAATTTACCAAAGACAGTGATGAGCCTACTTCCGTAACCACACTTACCGACAAAGAGGCACGCCAGGTTGGTGCTATACTCTCGGGGACCTACTTCCAGCCTGTTATTGAAGACGAACCAAAGCTGACGATGAAAAATGTGACCATGGAATGGATCAAGATCGTCCCCGATTCGATGCTTGCCAATAAAAAGATTGAAGAATTGGATATCAGGAAAACAACGGGAGTATCCGTTACCACAATTATCAGGGGAGAAACGGTAATTCCCAATCCCTGTTCCAGTGAAATTATTAAACCCCAGGATACCCTTATTGTTATAGGCAATAATGAACAGATTAAAAATTTTATGTCCACCTTTGAGATCAAGCAACATCTGGAAAAATGATCGTAGATGAAACTGTATTGTCACTAGGTATTTCACTCCTTGCCTTATTTTTTGCCGGCTTGTTGGCCACAAAAGTCAATCAATCCCTTACAGCGGTATTCATCGTGGTAGGAATGATCCTGCAGAATTTTTTCCCCGTTACGATTATTACAGAATTTATCGCCACCCTGGGGATTATTTTTATGCTGTTTATGTTTGGCCTGGAATTTTCTGTGGGCAATTTGTTTAGTAACCAGCGAAAAATATTCTATGTCGGGATTTATGACCTTCTCTTTAATTTTCCTCTTGGACTGCTTCTTGGCTGGATGCTGGGGTACGATTTGATGCGTTCCCTTTTACTCGGAGGTATTATTTATGTCACCAGTTCTGTAATTGTGGCCAAGTCTATTATCGACCTCAAGCGTTCTGCAAACCCGGAGACGGAATACATCCTTAATATTTTGATTTTCGAGGATATGTTTATTGCCATGTTCCTTGCATTCATTGTTGGTATTCTGAATTATGGTCACATAGACACAAAGGGCACCCTCATTGTTATGCTGAAGGCCTCGGCCTTTTTTCTGTTCTTTATTGTTCTTGCCAGGACTTCCAAGAAATTTATTGATAAGATCATTGATATTGAGCATACGGAACTATTTGTAATCCTGATCCTTTCAATTATCGTGCTCTCTGCAGGCGCTGCGTCTAAAATAGGGCTTTCTGAGGCAATCGGGGCATTCCTTGCAGGCCTTTTATTGTCGGAAACGAAGCAAAGACACCGGATTTCCGAGGCGATCAAACCCTTCCAGCAATTCTCTACAGCAATTTTCTTTGTAGCATTCGGGATGTCGATCGATTATAAACATGTGGCGGGCCTTGTCCCGATCGGGATATTTATTTTTGTTATCTCCTCTTTCAGCAAGGTTTATGGAGGTTATTTCGTTGGTAAAAGGTATTGTTTGAGCACAAGGGCGGGTTTAAGACTCGGTTTCAGCCTTATTCCTAGAGGGGAATTTTCCATTATCTTAGCCGGAACGATTGCAATGAATCACAGCTTACC
>JBKBTA010000229.1:0-4183 GCA_046291035.1 Candidatus Brocadia sp. | reverse complement strand
CGCGTGCCTAAGAAAACGGCAACCCCGCTTACCCAGGACCAGGAACCGGCATCTTTACTGCAAAACGCATACACAGCCATTGAGGATGAACGATATGACGATGCTATAGAAATAACTCATGCAATACTTGCTACGAACCCGACTAATGAAGAGGCATTGTACCTTAAAGAAAAGATAAATGATATAAGACACAGACGTATCACCGAGAACCTGAAAGCCACCTACACACAAGAAAAGTTAAAAAGTCATGAATACCTCAGAGAGTTGTCTATTCCCTATCAGGGCACCTTAAGATTTCCTGAAAGAGGACAATGGAAAGATATTTTAAAACGTACACTTCCGGATCTGGATAAAATTGTGGAGGAAAACAAGAAAAAAACAGAGCAACTCCGGCTCATCCCAAATCCTGTTCTTGAGTCACCTCCAAAGGTTATTGAAGATGCCCTGAATACGATCATTTCATTTGAGTTTTTAGACACACCACTAAGGGACGTTGTCGCCTTTATACGAGAAAAAACCAATATTAACATGATCATCGATCCGGAAGCGGGAAATGTTTCGGTTTCATTAAAGCTTAAGGATGTACCGTTAAGAACCGCCTTGAAATATCTCCTACCGAAAGGCCATGAATATGTAATTGAAGGTGATATCATTCATGTTTATAAACAAAAAATGGAAATGCGTGTCTATGATGTGAGGGATATTTTAATTAATATGGACGATAGGGAACCCCTCGAATTTGATATTACAGCAGCGGCCAGTGCTCAAGCCGGTGGCATGGGTATAAGAAGAGGGATGGCCGTTAAAGTGAAAGACCCCTCGGAACGTGTGTTAGATTTGATCGAACTGATTGTTGCCACCGTTGAACCCTCATCATGGTCATCCCGCATCAGCGTTATTGGCGCTTCTGCAACCGGTACGCAACGTAGCATTAATGTACCCGGACAGGGTGAAGGAAGCATCATTGCCAGGATGGGTCAACCTGGAGATCTTGTGGTGGTCAATAGTAAATATGTCCATAAACAAATTGAAGATTTATTGGCTTCTTTACGGTCATCACAGAACCTCCAGGTGAGTATTGAAGCCCGCTTTATTACCGTCTCGGATACATTCTTTGAGGAACTCGGAAGCGAATTCAGTAAGTTCTTTAGCAAAAACTCCTCTATTGACACAGGCGCCGATACAGATATCAGTAAACTTGTATCTGGCAATGGATTGCAGGTCAACTATTCCATCTTAAACGATTCCATGCTCACGGGATTCCTGCGCGCCGTCCAGGAAAGCAAAGATTCTGAAATACTCACTTCCCCCAGAATAACACTCTCCAACACCCAGCGCGGAAATATTGCCGTCGTTAAAACCATTAACTTTGTTCAAAGCACCTCGGTCTCCGAAGGTATCGTGACCCCGGTTATTGGTACGATACCACAGGGAACTACTTTCGACGTCAGACCTGTTGTGTCTGCAGACAGGAAGTACATCTATCTGGAAGTGACCCCCTCTGTGTTTCAAGTTGAACGAATAGATGAGTTTACTTTTAGCAGATTATCTACAGATGTTACCGTTGGAGGTGCAAGTCAGGGCACCACTATTGTTCCGCCAGAACAAACAGTCCAGTTACCTCAAATAAATGTTTCTCAGGTATCTGTAACGGTCAGTGTTCCTGACAAAGGCACTTTGATGATTGGTGGGTTGGGTTCTATCACGAAAGACACTCTTACGACCGGTATTCCAATACTATCCAAGATACCCGTGTTAAAAAGGTTGTTTACCCGTGACCAAAAAAATAACACGAAATCAAACCTTGTTATCCTTTTAAAACCGACAATTCTCATCAGAGAAGAGCAAGAGGCGAAATTCCTTAGCAAATCAGATAAAAAATTCAACGAAAAAGATTTAAATTATAAAAAGAACTAGCGTTTTTGCCCTGGATTGGAAAAGCTTATGTAGGGTGCGTCCTACGCACCAAAACAATCCAACGTATGGATGGTGGGTAGAACACACCCTACAGGATTAAAATTCGTTATACATAAAAAACGTCAAATCGATTTAGGGGGTATCATAATGCGTAAAATATATAATGTGAATACGCTTTTACTCGTAATTATTGTATTACTACTTATTGTTCTGGTATTAAAAGGCACAACGAATTATGTTGTCGCGCAAGGGGACGGAAATGCACGGCATGTCTTTGGTGTTGTGGGGGAGAAACAGGGTAACAGGCAGCCATTTTACCTTGTAGATACTGAAGAGCAGACCATTATGATATATGAATATTTTCAGGGGGGAGGATTCGGACTTGTTGCTGCTCGAAATTATAAATATGACAAGAAACTACAAGAATATGGAAAAACCTATGGCCTTTCTATAGAAGATGTAAAGGCAGAACTCTTAAAGACACAAACAAAATAACACTGCACAGTTGCCGGTCGCCGTCGGGAGACGGCTCCCTACCTTAGTGTTACCCATGACCGCTAACAAAACCTTTTGCCAACGAGGGATTTCAAAGTTGCGATTGTAGAGCGAAGAGCCTCTTCGCTCTACATTATAAAAGCCGCCGAAGGCCTGCCCGTGCCACCCATGTTGAACGAAACCATGTGTATCAATTTTCAAAAAACTAAAGTGTTACTCGTAATCAAAAAGAGTTATACGATACTAAATAATAAACACTATCTTCGTATCCATGATCCTTCGGCTCACAAAGGACAGTGAAAATGCCACCCTGAAGTGGTAAAAGAGATTCTTCACTTCGTTCAGAATGACAAAAAGCCGAAGGACTCAGAATGACAGCATAGGAGGTATTTTCAGGTGAAACATCCTGAAAAGGATTTTTTTACCGTAATACCACAACCAACTACTATTATAATTCCTGTACATGATTGTTTCCTTTTGTTGATGCGATTTGCATCAATCTTGTCTTAAGCTCTGCGAATGGAAAGTTTTTGCCAGGACAGGCAGTACATTTCTGGTGCACCTGCTTATGTTGTAATATATTAGATGGGGCAATATTGTATTTTCTGGAAAGATACTGGATGAGTCTAACGAGCGACTCGAGCTGATTTTCACTCGGGGCTCCACCGTTTTCAAAGTCACCGACAAGACAAATTCCAATTGCTACACGGTTGCAATCCATATTTGCCGTATGCGCACCGTGAATTTGCTTTTTCCAACGTTCGCCTACCTCAATCTCACCATCTCCGGAAAAAGACCCATTCCCAATCACAAAATGATAAGCAAGGCCATACTGCCATTTTCTGTCTTTTCGATGATAGTGATCAAAACGGGCGGCATTGCCTTTTGTGGTGGCACTATGATGTATGACAATATACTGCCACGACCGTCCATTTACATCGACGTGACAGAGTTTTTCAAGGTCTTGTATGTAAGGAGAACTTTCAAGACTTGAAGGGCTTTTCTTCCATTCAATCTTTACACCAGTAAAAAAGGGAATAGAAATACACAGACCCGACGCAACTACGATCATAATAAGCGAAAGGCATTGAATCATCCTTTCGCCCTGATGCATGATTCTATTCCTAAAATACATTTTCGAGTTTCGCGACAATATGGATACTATTTTCCTACGCATAGAATGCCGCCTTAACTTAAAGTTTTTAGAAATAAAAAAGCCTTACTGTGAAAATATTCGTATGTGAACATCTTCGGCAGTAAGGCTATCTTTAAAAGTTAAAGCTTTATCTATGGTTCGCGTCTCTTTTGTTCTTTCAGGTGAATCCCGCATGAAACCTATTAAAGACCCTTTCCTTTGCGTCCCCCGATCACTCGGGGTTTGCCTTTATCGGTTGCTATATTATAAATTTCAATTTTGTGTTGTCAACAAATATTTTTGGAACTTACTGCTGGTTCTCAATCTCCAGATGGGGAACCCACTGCACAAAGAAACCCTGTTTCGTCCCACTATATAATCAGCTCAGATTTTGTTAAGTTAAATAAATTTTACCACTTATCTAACGGGATGAACGCAAAGCAGGAGCTTCGTCGAAAATTTTAAGGTGTATGGGTTTGAAAATGAACTTCATACGGTGTTTTATATTCCAGTGATTGATGATACCACCGATTGTTATAAAATGAAACGTCCATGATCCTTCGGCTCACAAAGGACAGTGAAAATGTCACCCTGAGCGGTGAAAGAGATTCTTCGCTTCGCTCAGAATGACAAAAA
>JBKBTA010000228.1:0-4198 GCA_046291035.1 Candidatus Brocadia sp. | reverse complement strand
AGGTCTTGGGTGTGGCCTGTGTAGTTTGATAATATGCCTGGACTCAGGATTTACAAAAGCCACCCTTGCCCTTGCTGTCTTACCTGTACTTACCTTTTAATAACTAAGACCTGCCAAAAGCCGTGTAAGCTCATCATAGGTAAAATCCTTCGGCTTATACAAAAAACGTTTCAGTAGCTTTTCAAACCTACTCATTGCTTAATAATAACATCAAAGCTTAAGAATGCAACCATAGTAGAGTTACATTTTATTTCGTACTTATGTCGTACCTTTTGCATAAAAACATATCAAAATTGATAAAAGCATACAAGAATTAAATTTCCTTGAATGACTTGAAAATACTGATAGAATCAAAAGAAATCAGAAAACGCAAAGACACATAAAAAAGACCAAAATATTAAGGAATGTAATATGATCTATCTAGATAATGCAGCAACGACATTTCCAAAACCAGAAGTTGTATACAAAACAATGGACACCTTTTACCGGACACTGGGTGCCAATCCCGGGCGTTCGGGGCATAGGATGGCAGTGGCAGCAGAGAAGGAAATTGAAGATACTCGCAATATTGTTGCACGATTATTTGGTGTCAAAGATCCTAAGAGGCTTATTCTTACGTTTAATGCCACCGATGCGATTAACATGGGGATTAAAGGACTGCTCAAACCAGGCGACCATGCCATCACAACCTTTCTCGAACATAATGCCGTATCTCGCTCCCTCAACGGGCTTGAAAAAAGAAATATCATTACCATAACCAAAGTAAGAAATTCTCCGGAAGGTCTTATTGATCCCGACGATATCAAAGATGCCATTACAACCAAAACACGATTAATTGTTATGACACACGCTCCTAACGTCCTTGGCACCATCCAACCGATCCGGGAAATTGGCAGGATCGCACGGGAAAAAAATGTGCTGTTTATGGTCGATGCCGCTCAAACAGCGGGTGTGTGTGAAATCGATGTTGATGACGACTTCATTGACATGCTTGCATTTACAGGACACAAAGGTCCACTCGGACCAACCGGAACAGGGGGGTTATATGTAGGAGAGCGTGTAACTTTAGAACCGTGGAGGGAGGGGGGGACGGGTTTTGAGCCGGCCTCGTTGTCTCAGCCAGAAGAATTGCCTTACAAACTGGAGAGCGGTACTCCCAATACGGTTGGGATTGCGGGTCTTAGGGCGGGGATTGAATACGTTTTATCAAAAGGGATTGGTACAATCAGGGCACACGAACAACGACTGACCAATAAAATTATACACGCCTTAAAGGACGATCAGCGCTTTGTTGTGTATGGCACAACGGACATATCCCAAAAGGTAGGTATCCTGTCGATAAACGTAAAAGGATTTAAACCCGCAGAGGTCGGTGCCATTCTCGATCAATCCTTTGATATTGCCGTACGTCCAGGACTTCACTGCGCTCCTTTTGCACATCAAATGCTGGGGACATTTCCAGACGGTACCGTGAGGATCAGTCCGGGATTTTTTAACACAGAAGAGGACGTAAACAGGCTCATAAGAGTGCTGGATAAAATCGCAAGCGAAAGGATATAAAGGATATAATTTAGATGTAAGGAATTTTAAATTTTTGGTAGGAGCCAACTCCCGTTGGCGACCGGGACCATGCACGCCGTTGCGCATTGCCAATCGCCGTCGCTGATGGGCATTTAAATTTTCAAATCAAAGTAGGGTGCGTGGGACGCACCCTACTCAAGCTGAGTTTTGTAACTACAAGTGACCAAATAGCCCCTTTTCTTGTGTCCTTACCCTCCTGGTTAGAAAGTGATTCAAGTCCCATTCCAGTTTGGTTCTTAATGTCTGAATAGTAACCTTTTTTATTGAATAAAGTCATAAATGAACGTAAGATATGGGACATGTCAAATAAAAAAGATTATTATGAGCTATTAGGGGTGGACAGGACTGCTTCCAAAGATGAAATCAAAGCGGCTTACCGTGCACTAGCGAAGAAATTTCACCCTGATCTCAACAAAGATAATCCTAAGCTGGCTGAAGAAAAGTTCAAGGAAATATCCGAGGCATATGAAGTATTGATTGACGACGACAAGCGGGCCAGATACGATCAGTATGGTCATGCAGGGGTTGCATCAGATTTTAGCAAAGAAGGATTTACCTGGCGGGACTTTAGTCATGTAAGTGATCTGGAAGACATTTTTGGCCATGATATCTTTTCGGATTTCTTTGGCCGTGGCAGTATCTTTAGCGACTTCTTTGGCACGCGTAGATGGGGTTTCGAGCGACCGGAGGAACCGGTTAAGCGAGTTCAGGTTGAAATTACATTAGAACAAGCGTATAAAGGCGTTAGTACAGAGGTTGCTATCCCTCATATGGAAAAATGCACGGATTGCGGGGGATCAGGTGCTGCAAAAGGTACTATTCCCAGGACTTGCACGAATTGTGGAGGGAGGGGACAAGTGCAACAGGAGCAACTGCAAGGCTTTGGCAGGATTATCAAAATCGGCGCCTGTCCTGTTTGCAGGGGACGTGGGAAAATCATTGAACATCCGTGCCAGAACTGTCACGGAAGTGGCGAGATACAAAAACTGGATAAAATCAACGTCAAGATACCACCGGGGGTGGATAATGGGACAACCTTAAGGGTGACAGCCGATAAGGCTGCCGGGAGATTGAAGGAAGATATTTATGTAATTGTCTCCATACAACCTCACCCCATTTTTCACAGACAAGGAAGCGATATTTATATGGAAACGACCATTTCGTTAACTGAGGCTGCTCTGGGTTCAAAGGTTGAGGTGCCGACATTAGACGGAAATGCCGTGATGAAAATTCCGCCAGGGACACAGACTGATACCCTGTTCCGGTTGAGAGGCAGCGGCATGCCCTATTTAAAGGGCCGGGGATTTGGAGACCAATACGTGCGTGTAATTGTACGTACTCCTAAGAACTTAACGAAAAGACAGAAGGAATTACTGGAAGAATTTCAAGCGATCGAAATGGGGAAAAAATAAGGAAATTACATGAAAAATCGGGATTTCTTAACAACGATAAATAAGGGTTTTGTTAACGCAGGGCGTTATTTTGTGGCAGTGGCTTCTATTCTTACGATTTTGGCTTCGGGTTTTTTGATTTTTTCTGGGATTTGGGAATTTGTGAATGGTATTCCCGATATATTGAATTTTTTGTTTCATCATGGTGAACATCGTGTAGAACTCTCTGTACACTTTATTTCTGCCATTGATTTGTTTATGGTTGCCGTGGTGATGTTTGTTATGGGGATAGGACTCTTTGAATTATTTGTCGATAAAGACCCGTCTGTTGCCTATCCGTACTGGCTGAAAATACGCGATCTTACCGATTTAAAAGAAAAATTGATTGCAGCAGTTGTTGTAGTCATTATCATCACTTTTTTAAAGCACATTGTAATGTGGGAAAATCCTTTAGAAACCCTCTATTTTGGCGGTTCAATAGCTGTCGTTATCATGGCAATCACACTCTTTTCCAGGTTGGTGGTAGGAGATGAATCACGAAAGAAGAAAGAAGAGACGAAGCAATAATTGATGCAACAAGTTTATCTAAGAATTTACCGTTTCTTACTGAGAATCAGGTAAATGAAAGAAAACCCCCCCCAAACATTGAAAAAAAGGTTTGTAGAAAATTTAAAAGAGATAGGGAATAACAAAAATATGGAACCATAGAAGCAGCATATACGTTATAAAAAATGAAAATCCTGTATATCATGTATCTTGTGTTGCTTACCTCACGTTAATAACTTTGTGTTTTTATTGTCGAGTTTTTAACAATACTAAATTGCTGGTATAACAGTATTTAGTAGGAGGTGGAGCTGCATGATTAGTATGGGTTTTATAGGAAACGTAAATAATTGGTTTATAAATTTAGGACGCTATTTTGTTGCGGCAGCATCTATTGTTACGATTTTTGCTTCTGGTTTTTTGATCTTTGCAGGAATCTGGCAACTTTTTAACGGATTACCAGAAATAGTTAATTTACTATTTTTTCAGAAGGAATTTCAGGTAGAATTGCCCGTTCTTTTTATTTCTGCCATAGACTCATTTATGGTGGCAGTAGTAATGTTCGTTCTTGGAATAGGACTTTACAAACTATTCGTTAATGAAAATACGTCCGCGAATACTCTAAAATGGTTTGTAATATACGACCTGTATGATTTAAAAGAAAAGTTGATTGCCACTTCTGT
>JBKBTA010000022.1:0-26447 GCA_046291035.1 Candidatus Brocadia sp. | reverse complement strand
AACTCTTGGTCGTAAAGTAATCGCACTTGGGCTGAAACTCAAAGAACTCGTTATTATCCCTCAACTTGCTGTTCAAAATTAAGAAGTTATTTTTGCTAAAAGTGTAAAAATATTTTTTATAAATACTAAATTTAATGAAATAAGCTAAAACAAATGCATGATAGTATGGGAATCTCTCTTTGTCCAGCAAATACTAAAAAGCTTCACAAGATTATTTATGAATTGTTCATTTTGAAATTTGCTTAGACGATACAAGTCTGACCATTGCAAGTACAATGCATTATACAGTAGTACAAAAACACGGACTATCATGGCTTGTCCGTGCCACCCTGTTAGATTGTGGTTACATGTAATAAGTTTATAAATCACAAATGTGAGCCTCTGTGTATATATTCAGAAATTCACTACGCTTTAGCGCCACTTTTTTCGAGCGTAGTCTCGAAAAAGGCGTAGATTATTATCGAAAAATAGGTACAATAAATCTAAACAATTCGTTTATAAGGTTATTAATTAACAATGAGGGTGCGCTATGAAAAGAGTTTGCCTTATGAAAACTTTTTTTTTAATTCCTTTCATATTACTCTTATTGCCAGTAATTTCCTTTGGAGAAACTTCTCCATTTATATTAAAGGTGACTCCTTTAAAGGACCGTGTTCCTGCTGGTGACCTTTTACCTGTTGCGGTTACTATTACAATTGCCCCCAACCATCGCGTTTATAAGGATCAGGTCAAGGTAGAAAGTGCCGATCCTTTGCGATTCACCGTGTCTTCTACGGAGCTTCCGTCAGGAAAGATTAAGTACGATCCATTCCTGGAGAAAGAGGCGGAAAATTACGAAGGGGAGGTGGAGGTGAAGTCGTTCATTCAGGTATCAAAGGATATTCCCGCTGGTCCCCAGAACATAAAGCTCAAGGTACGTTATCAGGGGTGTTCGGATAAAATCTGCTTTATTCCCAAGGTCGAGGAGTTTGTATTGCCTGTGCAGGTGGAGGCCATCGATTGGAAAGTACCTGTATCACGAGCAGAAGAAAAGCAGCCTCAACCTGTTTCTAAATCTGAGCCGATATCGAAACCTGAGAAAAAGACCGAGGCTGGCAGTTTCCAACAAACAATTGAAACGCGGGGAATTTTCGTATCTCTTATCCTTATCTTTTTGGCCGGTGTGGGTCTCAGTTTTACCCCGTGTGTGTACCCCATGATACCCATCACTGTGGCGGTAATTGGCAGTCAGGCGGGTGGCGACCAGACTGTGGCCAGAAAGCCGCTGACGGCCTTTTTTCTTTCGCTGATTTATGTCCTGGGTATATCCATTGTATATTCTGCCATGGGTGTTGCGGCAGCCTCTACCGGGGCGTTGTTTGGTACGGCCTTACAAAGCCCATGGGTTATAGGTTTTGTGGTGACAGTTTTTATTGGTCTTGCGCTGAGTATGTTTGGGGTGTACTACCTGCGGGTTCCATCGTTTATCTCTGATCGGCTGGGAACAAGGACGGGAAAGGGGATCGTAGGGGTTTTCGTCATGGGGCTGGTATCAGGGATCGTGGCTTCGCCATGTATTGGCCCGGCCCTGGCGAGTTTGCTGGTCTATATTGCCAGCACGGGAAACAAATTCCTGGGGTTCTTGATGCTCTTTGTCTTTGCCTGGGGATTAGGTATACTTTTGATTGTGTTGGGAACCTTCTCCGGCGCCATAAAGGCGCTTCCGAAATCAGGGGGTTGGATGGAGACGGTGGAAAGGATATTCGGACTCCTTTTGATTGGTGCAGCACTGTATTACTTAAGACTCATTATTTCGGAGAGCGCCTTTGTTATTATTCTAGGCCTGTTTTTGATTGTTACTGCCGTATTTTCAGGTGGGTTTGACCGGCTGACTCATGAAAGTACAACCTTTCAACGCGCAAAAAGGGCTTTCGGTATCGTAGCCTTTATCTTTGGATCGTACTTTCTTGTGGGACTTCTCATGATTAAGGGGTTTATTTTACCACCCTTCTCAACCACGACCGCTGTCCAGTCTGTAACAGCAAAAGAGGAAATCGATTGGGTATTGGGCGAAGAAGAAGGACTAAAGCAGGCAAGGAAAAGCGGTAAGATAGCGATCATTGATTTTTGGGCAGAGTGGTGTGCAGCGTGTAAGGAATTTGATAAATTTACGTATGCCGACTCGGAGGTTGTTCGTGAATCACGAAGATTTGTAAATATCAAGATTGACAGCACCAAAAGCGATGACCCAAAGGTTAAACAGCTTTGGGCTAAGTACGGGGTCGTTGGTTTGCCTACCATCGTGTTTATCAACAAGGATGGAACTGTGCTCAGGGATAAAACGATTAATGGTTTTGTCAATGCAAAGGAGTTTCTCCAAGTTTTAAAAGGCCTGGAGTAGTGGTACATGAAATATTGGAGATTTTTTGTTAAAGGTTATTGAGTTTTCTCCGAAAATAGTATAGTGTTTCCTGAATCGTGGGTATTGAATTGTCATATAGCATTGCTCTGTAATAACTTCTTTTTTGGGACGTTTTTTTACACATTTATCAAATCCCCTTCATTCCCCCTTCTCTAAAAAGGGGATTGAGGGGATTATTGGGTTGCAGCTTGCAGTGCTACGATTATACAGGAAGCCTTTCGAATTTAATAACTTTTTTTATTTTTGCTGGAATAAGTCTTGATTATTCAGTGACATCGTTATATTATGTTGTCTTTTAAAAATTTACGCAAAAAATTTCGCGTGGTATTTTTCTTAAGGATTGCTCATTCACTGGAAATATTAAGGAGAAAATTGAGCATATACAAAAGGACGGGTTAAAGCGAAATCTTTTCGAATGTTGTGCACAGATACCTCCCATTTACGCAAATTTTTCGCAAAGGCTTTTTAGGTGTTTTTTTATCAGTTGTAATTTTTGAAAATAAATCATCAATAAACTCTTTAAAAATAAGTACATAGGTAAATTTTCAAATCATTTGGAGATTATTGGTACAATTGTTGTGATGGGATAGCATATTCAATGGCTTTACGTGTTGTTTGATACCTTTGGTTTATCATGAGAATAGAGAAGATATTTTCGTAAAAATCATTCATGAATTGGATATTTGCTCCATTTAAATTTTTAGGAAGTATTACACACAGATTCATACGAGAACTAGGAAGGATGGGATGTTTTTTTGCTGAATCCTTATTCTGGATGGTGTTCCCACCGTACCTGATTCAACGAATTGTCAGGCGAATTCATTTTATCGGCGTAAAGACCTCTTCGGTCATTGTTCTGACCGGTTCTTTTACCGGCATGGTGATGGCGCTACAGGTTTATTATGTGTTAGTCAAATTTGGTGCCGAATCCAGCCTGGGGCCTGTGGTAGCCCTGTCATTGATACGGGAACTGGGACCGGTTATTTCTGCGTTGATGGTTATCGGATGCGCCGGTTCTGCTTTAACGGCGGAGATCGGTATTATGAGAATAACCGAGCAAATCGATGCCCTTGATGCTATGGCTTTAAACCCATACAAGTATTTGATTATTCCTAGTTTATTAGCAGGCGTAATATCGCTTCCCCTTTTAAATGCCATCTTTGTTGTGGTTGGCGTTTTTGGGGGATATGCGGTGGGTGTGGGACTCATGGGTGTATCCAGTGGAACATATTTTGGCGGAATCAGGGATTTTGTTGAAGCCAAGGATATCCTTGAGGGGTTATATAAATCCCTGAGCTTTGGTGTTTTGATAACCTTGATAAGCTGTTACAAAGGATATTATACCGGATATGGCGCAGAAGGTGTCAGCAAGGCAACCACGCAAGCTGTGGTGTTTTCATCGGTAACTATCCTGGTATGGGATTATTTCATGACGTCTATATTAGTAACTTAATGGATATCCATGATTGAAGTAGTCGACTTGTATAAAAGTTTCAACCACTTTGAGGTACTAAAGGGTATTAACTTAAAGGTAGAAGCGGGGAAAACCCTGGCTTTAATTGGAGGCAGTGGTAAAGGAAAATCCGTATTACTCAAGATTATCATCGGCCTGATGAGACCGGACCGGGGTAAGGTGTTAATCGATAACCAGGACATTAGCAGGCTAAGAGGCAAGGCGTTAAAACGATTAAAGGAGCGATGTGGCATTGTTTTCCAAGGGGGGGCGCTCTTTGACTCGCTTACGGTATTTGAAAATGTCGCTTTTCCCCTTGAGGAAAAGACCGGGATGAAGGCTTCACAAATCCGGGATACGGTAATGAGGGAATTAGCAAGGGTAGGTCTTTCCGGTGCTGAGAATAAATATCCGGCAGAGATAAGCGGTGGCATGAAAAAGCGAGTTGCACTTGCACGCTGTCTTGTGATGAATCCCGAAATTGTCCTTTTTGATGAACCGACAACTGGCCTTGATCCGTTAATTGGTAAAGCGATACATAAGCTCATTCGGGAGTGCCAGAAGAGTCTCAACTTTACTGCGATCATAGTTACCCATGAGATTCCCGCAATCTTTTCTATGGTCGATCGCGTTGCCATGTTGTTTGACGGAAAAATCCTTGCTGAGGGTTCGCCGGAGGAAATAGAGACTTCAAAAGACCCGGTAATTCATCAGTTCATTCATGGAGAATTAGAAGGCCCAATTACCATACAATAATTTATGGTTCAAATATTCTAAGAGGTAACAGATATGAAGAAATTTGATGTTGAAATTGCCGTCGGTATCTTTGTCTTTTTTGGCTTACTCTGTCTTGGTTATATCTCTGTAAAGCTGGGAAAAATTAATCTGATTGGCAGCCATTACTACCCGGTAAATGCCGTGTTTAGCACTGTGAAAGGTCTCAAAAAAGATACTGCTGTGGAAATATCAGGTGTTGAAGTGGGCAAGGTTAATGATATCAAACTCGTAAATTACGAAGCTGTGGTCACGTTGCTGATTCGGGATGATATAGAACTCCAGGAAGATGCGATTGCCTCTATTCGTACCAAGGGACTTATGGGGGAAAAGTATGTAGAGATCATGCCTGGCGGATCGGATAAATTGATAAAACCCGGCGGTTCATTGCATGAGACAGAACCGCCGATTGATCTGGAAAAGTTGATAGGTAATTTTGTTTTTGGGAAGGTAAAGGAATGAGGAGATGAAATATAGAAAAATCATATCTGCAATTTGTGTTGGAGTAATTTTGCTGGCATTCATGTCTACTTTACTGTGGGCGGCGGATGAGCCGGGAAAACTTGTCATGAAGACGATCGACAGTGGTTTAACCGTTCTGAAAGAACCTTCCCTGAAGGGACCGGAAAAGGCTCAGGAGCGCAGACAAAGGTTGTGGGAAGAGATTTCGTTCATTTTTAATTTTGAAGAGATGTCAAAAAGAGCCCTTGGACAGCACTGGAAAAAACGGACTCCTCAAGAAAAAAAAGAATTTGTAGAATTATTTACCAACATTCTTAAAGATGCATATATAGGGAAAACTGATACGTATTCTGGTGAAAAGATCGTTTTTCTCAAGGAGAAACAAGATGACAATAAATATGCAACAGTACAAACTAAAATTATTACGACCACAGGAACGGAGGTGCTGGTAGATTATCGCATGCTCAACAATGACGGGAAATGGACGATTTATGACGTGATTATTGAAGGGGTAAGCTTGGTCAATAATTATCGTAGCCAATTTAATAATATCTTGTTGAAATCTTCATATGAAGAACTCATTCAAAAAATAAAAGCGAAACAAGGTAAAGAAGAAACATCAGCGAAGTGAGAAAAATATCATTTTAAAGCGCTTCTACATTCTAAGAGGAGTAAACAATGAGAAAATTTGTAGTAGTGACGTTCTTTTTGGTTTTTGCAACGTTTTTTTTTGTGACAACTTCATGGGCTGAGAGTTTACCTGTGCCTGCTTCTGAAGGGTCATCCGGTGAAACGACAGGTGATGGCAAAGTTTCCGATGCGGATATAATGAATAAAAATGAAGAAGCAGAACTGCCCAGGTCAGAAGAAGCCGCATCAGCAACACCTTACATCAAAGACACGGCTCCAGAAGTACCGTTTGATGAAACGGCAAGTGATGACAAAGTTTCTGATAGGGATACCATAGCTAAAGACGAAGAAGCAAAACAATCTGAGTCAAAACAACCCGAGCCAGAAGAAACACCTTCCATTAATGCTCCGGTTCCAGAGGTGCCACTTGAAGAAACAGTAAGTGGTGGCGAGCTTTCTGATAAGGATACAGCAAATAAAGAGGAAGAACCAGAGCAGTCAGAGATAGAGGAAGAAGAGTTGGGTCCTGAAATTCCTCCCATTAAAGACTCGTTTCCATCCTTTAACAGGGCCATGTTTACCTTTAATGATAAGGCTTTTTATTATTTTTTTAAACCAATATATACCGGATACAATTCCATGGTGCCTGAAAAGGCGCGGGTAAGTGTCAGAAATTTTTATACGAATATCAAGATGCCTGTCCGTTTTTTCAATTGTCTCTTCCAGGCCAATTTCAAAGGTGCTGGTACTGAGATGCTGCGTTTTGTTATTAACAGCACCGTTGGAGTGGCAGGGTTTTTTGATCCTGCGAAATCAAGATTTCATATAGAGAAGCAAGACAGAGACTTTGGTCAGACCCTTGGCAAATACAAGATGGAATCCGGGACTTACATCGTGTGGCCTTTTATCGGTCCATCAAATACGCGTGATACCATAGGACTTTTAGGAGATGGGGCGATGAACCCAATAACCTGGGTTTCGTTCTTCTTCCTCACACCGATAGAAAGCATGGGTAACTATACGTATGATACTATGAACGATATTTCTATAGATAAAGGAAATACTTATGAAAGCATAACAAAACCCGCCATCGATCCTTATATTGCACTTCAGGATGCTTATACACAGAATCGAATAAAGAAGATTAAAGAATCTCCAGGTTATGACGAGACGCTTGATTAAAGAAACCAATCGGCACGCAATGTTTAAGAATGCCTGTTGGTTAGCAACTTATAATGTTTTGAGTATGTGAAAAGAGTTTGTCAGCATTAAACGCACCCCTTATATCGTTCGACTGAGCGCTCACGACGAAATCTCCAGAGGTAGTTCAACCGTCCCCGGCTGACATCATAATGATAAGCAGGGACACTTGTCCTACCGATAGAGGGGACTTTCAAAGTCCCTTACTCAAACCTGAAGGTTTGAGTTACGGCTTGCTATCAACCGAAACATCTGCCTTAACTTTACTACCGATTTTAGTTTCTGTGCCGTTCAAGAGTCTTTTTATATTCGATTTGTGCCGTATAATAAGAAGGGCTGAAATAAATATCGAAAGCAATGTCAGGGGAAGTCCCTGACCAAGAGGATCCTTAGCTAATAATATTAAACACGTTACCAGCGCGATTGAACTGAGCATTGAACCCAGGGATATATAACGAGAAATATACACCGTCAATAACCATACAGCAATCGAAATAAGGAGTGGCAGCGGAGCCAACCATAGAAATACACCGCAACCCGTTGCAGCAGCCTTTCCGCCTTTAAAACTTAGAAAGACGGGAAATGTATGGCCACATATTACCCCAATTCCACAGAATATCACGGGTAGACTGTGACCATGGCCAGCAAAAAACCAATCAAAAATAAAAACGGGGAAAAACCCTTTTAGCATATCTAAAACAAATACCAATATGCCGTAGGGCTTGCCCAGGATCCGGGAAACGTTTGTAGCTCCGGGGTTACCACTGCCGATTTGCCGAATATCAATGCCCTTTACTATCTTAGTGATTAAAAATCCAAAGGGAATACTACCGATAAAATATGAGATAACTGGACCGATAAGATTTTGTAATAGCACAGTTGCCTTTCCTGTTAAAAAAATAGAGCCAAAGCTACTGCCATAGGCAGATTAAACGTTAAGGAATTTCAAAGTGATTATATTTTCATGAGACTTTTTACCTAAGACCAAGCACACGCCACCACAGTTTATGCATAAGGTGTTGTGAATGAAACTGACGGACATGCCTTTTCCAGTCTTTATCAAGCGTATTGTTATATAACATATACCATTTTAAAAACCTGATCCTATCTGCCTTAGAAATCAAGCGTATTTTTTGGCTCATGGACACATGCATCATTCTCTCTCCTGACCAGTCATTTTGAGGAACCGATATTTTGGATGAATAGTTTTTGCCAGAAAGTTCCACCGGCGAAAGGGAGAAGCCGTGGGGATTTCCAAAGGTGCTTACATCTTTTTGAGATATTTTTATTGCGCCCGAGAGCCAGCGTAACTTTTCAAGAGAACGGTCGAGGCGCAGCAGATTCTTAATCCTGTGCTCGATGTTTAGTTCTTTTAAAACGACAGATTTATCGAGATCTATTATATATGCTTGAAATTCCCCATTTGTATCACCCTTCAAGAGTATATTTTTCAGATGTAAATCTGCATGGAATATGCCCGCATCGTGCATATTCCTTATTAGCCTAACCAGTGCAAAAATTATAGACTTCTTAGACTTTTGTATTAATGCAGGAGAAGATTCTTTCAGGAATTGAACTAAGTCAACTGCTCCAGGTATCTCCTTTGATATAAAGTCAGCCTTATAGAATACACACCATAATTTTCTTTTAGCAATGGCAATTACTTCAGCAGATGGAACGCCTTTCCGGGCGGCAATTTCATTTAAAAATACTTCATTTAAAGGCCGATTCCCGTCATAAAAGACTCCGCCAAAAAGTTTACCCAATAAACCACCATGTCTATAATTTCTGACAACAAATCTTTCTGTGCTGTTTTTTGTGGCAGGGACGGATAAACAAATTCCCCTTCCAAATTTTCTATTTGTATCGTCTTTCTTCCCAATTCGGGGAAAATTTTTATCAAGGGACATGGATAGTATAGCATCTTTATATCCTTCTTTTACAAAGAAGGTCGTGTCTCCCCTTTTTACGATGGAAAAAGACGTTGGTTCTTTTAGTTTCCATGACATATTGGTAATTATCAACAAAATAGTAAATTTTACCAGCGAAACATTTGGTACAATTTTTCGCTGTTTCGATCATCCCCGATTGTACCGAAACATCTGGAACAACTCCGCTTCGAGATTAACGTCAAATTATATATTAGGATACGAAGCAATACAAATGCAAATTATCTGGATTGTTATTGAAAATGGGTTTCTTAGCGATTATAGTATCTAAGTGTTTTACATAAAATCTGTTAAGTAATAAGCTATGGAAAAACGATTCGGTAATCCAAAGAATATCCTTGTTGTCCGGCTAGGTGCCATGGGCGATATAGTCCATGTTATACCAGCCGTAAAAAACCTGAAGATGACATTTCCTTCTGCCCATATTGCGTGGCTTGTAGAGGATAGGCTTAGTGATTTGGTTGAAGGCATTCCAGAGATTGACGAGGTCATTATCTTTCCAAGAAGACAATGGCAAAAGCTCCTTAAATCACCGCAAAACTATATTAGAATCTTATCATTAATGCGATTGTTTTTAAAGAAATTACGGAATAGGAAATATGACATGGCACTGGATTTCCATGGTAATTTTAAAAGCGGTTTATTAATGTATCTGAGCGGTACAAGGACACGGATTGGCTTCTCCAGAGGGTATTGTAAGGAATTTAATTTTCTTTTTACGAATTTGCGGATTACACCACAGCAGAAGAGGATGCATAGGATTGATAAATATCTCAGTCTTTTACATGGTTTGGGTATAAAGGCCTACTATCAAAGACCCGTATTTTTTATTCCCGACACCGATCGCCTTTATATTGACGATTTTCTTAGTCAAAATCATCTCAATCAAAAATCTATTGCAATAATCCATCCGGGAACCAGCATGTTCGGGGAATATAAACGCTGGCCACCTGAAAACTATGCACATCTTGCTGATGCTTTAACAAAGGAATTCAATTGCTCAGTTGTTTTTACCTGGGGTGCCTCCGAATATGATCTTGTCGAAAAAATTATATCATTCATGCGGTATCAGGCTACGATTGCGTGTAAGACATCATTGGTAAGGCAGTTGATAGCATTAATACAGCATGCATGCCTTTTTATTGGTGGAGACACTGGGCCCACTCATATTGCTTCATGCATTGGAATTCCCACGATAGCGATCTTTGGGCCTAAGGATCCGGTTATTTATGCTCCCTATGACAGGAATGCTCTGGTTGTGAGAAAAGACATTCCCTGCAGTCCCTGTGAAAAACGGAAATGTGGTCACGTTACCTGCATTAACGTCATCACTCCGGAAGACATCTTGAATGTCGTTCGTGATATAGGTAAGTTTAAAGTAGAAAAGAAGTTTGACTTTTTACATAGTGCTTGATATTATAACCTCTCTTTATTTTCCGCCAAAATTCAAAAAGGAGTTTGTCAATTGTGGAACCCGTGGGTATCTTCGACTCAATAAAAGTCCTTATGGATGAGGTTGAAACCCGATTCCATAAGGAATTACAGCCAAGAACAAATTCATTAGCCGATCTTATTGTTCACATTAGCAAATACAAAGGGAAAAGGTTACGGCCGGCCCTGGTGTTGTTGTCGGGCAAATGTGTAGGCGAGATAGGACCTCAGCACATCGACCTTGCTGTGGTAGTGGAAATGGTACATACCGCAACGCTTGTGCACGATGACATCATCGATGAGGCCTCAATGAGGAGGCATGTCGAGAGTATTAATTCAAAATGGGGGAGAGAAATATCCATTCTGTTTGGGGATTATCTGTTTTCCAGAGGATTCACAATACTTTCCGCCCTTGATTCCCAAATTGCAACCCTTTTGCTTTCTCAGACTGTCAATATCATGTCGGAAGGTGAACTCATTCAACTTCAAAGACGTTACGATCTTGGACTGAGCGAAAACGATTATTTTGACATTATCGAGCGAAAAACGGCTTCCCTGTGTGCTGCCAGTTGCCGTTTGGGTGCCACGTTTGCCGGAGCCAATCGCAAGGTCTCTGACATGTTATCCAATTACGGTTTAAAGATCGGCATCGCATTTCAAATTGTGGATGATTGCCTCGACGTGATGGGTACCGAAGAAGAAATAGGAAAATCACTCAATACGGATATACAGAAGGGCAAGCTTACACTACCTCTTATACGGCTCGTCAATCAGCTTCCCAAAAATAAGCTCGAAACGGCCCGTGAACTGATATTTCAGCACGATGCAAAAGAAACGAAAAACGCTATTATTGAATTATTAACAGAACATGATGCGGTCGAATATGCCTTTAATACGGCGAAAAATATTGTAAAACAAGCACAGGAAGAGATCTCTCCTCTTCCTGATTCTCAATATAAAACAACCCTCATAGAACTCGCAGATTATATTGTTACGAGACGGTCATAAAAATTTGGAGAATACGTATGATTAGTATGCCAGGCGGCTGGGAATGGATTGTAATCGGTATTATTGTTTTTATCGTATTTGGCAAAAAACTACCTAAGACGATGAAATCGCTCGGGAAAAGTTTTGCAAATTTCAGACAGGGTTTGAAAGGTGTTGAAGAAGAAATAAAAGATGTTAAAGAAATCAAGAACGATATCGATACGATTACAAAACTAAAAATAGGTTAAATCTGAGTTTCTGCTTTCAGCTTTCAATATCCGTTAAGCTAAATTTCATTCCATCCCCTGCAGCAATAATTTTTAATCCTGTTTCCTTCGACATTCGTTCTGCAACGATGCGTGGCTGCGCCTTGATCATCGTCATACCAAAATGGTTTAATATCGTTACTCTGGGTCTCAGAGTCGTTACAATCTCCTTCACGTCATTAATACTCAGGTGATAAAGCCAACTTTTCATGTCTTTATCTACCGTATAACGGACCACGTTGATAATTAAAACGTCTCCCTTGTAATATTTCAATAATTCAGGAAAGTAACGGGTATCTACCATCAGGGAAATGGTATAGTGAGGAGTAAAAAAGTTTATACCGTACGTCGCACTTGGATGATGGTGTTTCAGGGGAGTTTCGAAAGATACCGTATCGGAGAGCTTATACCTTCCGCCTTCTTTAATAATTTCTATCCGAGAGATGTAGCTTCTCACATATTTGAACACCACCGGATCTTCTGTCAATGCATCTTCGGGCGTGTAAAGCGTACCGCGTTTCTTGAATCCACCCTCAGTCATTGCCTCGATCATTACATTCACATCAGCGGCGTGGTCAAGGTGCCTGTGCGTAAGAATGATGGCATCCAATTTCATAGGATCCATCTTTGGTCTGCTTGAAATGCACCTTACCAAACACCCAGGTCCGGGGTCTACCAATACGTTAAAACCCTGCAAGGAATACCACATCCCTCCTGAAGCACGCAATTGCTTGGACACCACAATCCTTGCACCGGCCGTACCGAGAAATTTTATAAAATCTGTTTCAGGGGTATCTTTCATATTTAACAATACTATCACGAATGATCGATTTAATTAAAGGAGATAATATCGTAGCCAGATATAAATGGTCGATAAAAGAATCGTTTCAAAGGTAATAGGTACTGCATAGATAATAAACTTTTTGAACGGTATAGGATATCCAGCCTTCTCCGCAAGGCCTATGGTGATAACATTGGCAGATGCCCCCACAGGTGAACCATTTCCTCCGAGGCAAGCCCCTAGCGCTAAAGACCACCACACCGGCATAAGGGTTGGGTGCTGGATGACTGATTTGAAATCCGTTCCCCAGGGAAAGACTGCATGCGCGGTATCTGTTATCAGAGGAATCATGCTCGCTACGAATGGGATGTTATCAACAATCGCCGAGCTAATGGCGGAAAACCACAAGGTCGTAATTGCCGTAACAAACATGTTCTCTGCGCTTGGATGTGTTAGTGAGATCATGCCTTCAGAGAGTTTCGAGATCAGGCCTACCTTAACGACCCCGCCTACAATAATAAATAGACCAATAAAAAAGAACAGGGTTGGCCATTCTAATTCTCTTAATACATGGTGCGGGTCTTCCTTTGAGATAATGAGAAGGATGGCGGCCCCTAAAATGGCGATCGTTGCAGGTTCATAGTGGAGCGTGCCATGAGTGACAAATCCCAGAACGACCATTCCCAATACACTAAGCGATTTTTTTAATAAACCAGGGTTTTTAATCAAGGTATATTCATCTATGGCCAGTATCTTTTGTCTGACTTCTTCTTTTACGGAAAGCTTTTTTCCGAAGATAAATCTTATCGTCAGCAGAAAGCCTCCAAAAATAAAAACTACTGCCGGCGCCATGTGATAGATAAAATCCATAAAGGTAAGTTTCACCTTGCTGGCAATCATGATATTCGGCGGGTCTCCAATGAGTGTGGCCGTACCTCCGATGTTAGAGGCCATGACCTCTGATATCAGGAATGGGAAAGGGTCTAACTCTAGTTCGTCGGCGATAAATAGCGTAACGGGGACCAAAAGCAATACCGTAGTTACATTGTCGAGGATGGCGGAAAGCATGGCTGTGATGCAGGTAAAAAAAATGAGGATCAGAAACGGTTTCCCTTTTGCTAACTTTGCAGACTTTATTGCCAGAAACTGAAACAAACCTGTTTTGCTCAAGATGTTGACGATAATCATCATCCCGATGAGAAGGAATATAACGTTATAATCTATGGCAAAATTTTCGTCATAAAATGCCTCGTGCTGACTTATGATTTTAAGAATCAGCATCAGGCCCGCACCGATGAGCGCAATCTTTGTTTTATCGAGTTTTTCTGAGACAATTAATCCGTAAGATACAAGAAAGATGATCGTGGCAATCCAGAATACCATGAATTTGGCTCCTTAAAATTTGATGTATGTTCGTGTTTCGATTCTTCAGTCATCGTTGTCTTCAGCTATATGACGTTGTCCGTGGCAGAGTCAAATAATCCGATTTACTTTTCCGCAAGGACTTTCGTAATATGCTTTAGCAGGATTTGTCGTGGCACGATTCCAACAATGTTACCGTTTCTTACTACAGGCAGGGAATGTATCTTGTTAACAACGATAAGCGCAGCCACTTTTATTATCGGGTCGTCTTCGCGTACAGTTATAAGATTTTTTGTCATAATTTCTGTAACAGTTAAATCTTTGCATTCCCTGCATTTTTTTTCAAAATAGTTTTCATCCATTACCGAGATAAGCGATTCATCAACAGTTAAGTATTTCGGTATTAAAACTTTTAGAATGTCGGATTCAGTTAAGACGCCTGCCAGTTTATCCCCGTCATCTACTACATAGATAACATGGTATTTAACTTGGTCCAGCACCTTTATGAGATGTTCAAAGGTATCTGAGGTCCGAAGCAGATCAGGAGCGGTGTCCATAATGTCCTTTACTTTCATAATTTCGCATTCCTTTTAAAAAAATCTAAAAATTAAGTGAGAATCTATTTAAGCATATATGTCCCAAGGGAAAAATACGAAGTTAATGATATAATATCGGCAATCGCTAATACCAGCGGGCAAGAGGCGTGCGCAGGATTAATACCAATCTTCTTAAAGAGAATCGGCAAGCTGCACCCAAGAAAAGAGGCATTAATGAGGGTCAATAAAATAGTGAGAAACAATGTCATGGAGAAGTTTTGATTACCAAGCCAGAAAAGGGATACCGCATAGAGCAACCCGCCACATAAGAAACCTATTTTAGCCCCTACTAGCACTTCGTAAAGAACCAATCGTTTCAATTTAATGGTCTTTTCAAGGCAAGAAAGTGTGACTGCAACGGCCTGTGTTCCAATACTTTCGGCAAGGCCCAATATGATCGTGATAAAGAAGGCGATGAAAATAAATTCCTCTATTGTCCTGTTGAACAGTTTTGTAATAAATGCGCAGATAAGCCCGCTTGAGATGTTAAAAAGGAGATAGGGAAACCTCAAAAAAGTACTTTTGAGGGTCGTGGGTTTTCTAAACTCTTCCAATTGAATACCAATTATTTTAAGAAGGTCGTCGCGTTCATGTTCTGTTTTTTCTTCAAGGGCCATTGTGTCTTCTATAAAATCATTTGCCCTTGCAATACCAACAAGTTTTCCGTGTTCATCAACAACAGGAAAAGCAATGAACTTATAAAACAAAAAAAACTCCAGCGCAATATCTGCGGAAGAATCTGCCGTTAACCGGATCGGGTTGCGTACCATAATGTCAGAAATTTTTGTTTCTCTATGAGCGGTAATGAGTTTTCGTAAAGGCACAACACCAACTAATTTCCCTTCTTTGTCTGTAACATAACAATAAAAGAAATTACCGGACAGTTTGCTATTCCGAATTATTTCCAGGGCTGTGTGGGCCGTATCGTCAACCGAAACGGCAAATAACTCCGTACTATATTTGAAGGCTGTTCTGTTTTTATTTGTTTTTTTGCGAAAAAGCATATGACGTATGGGTTTTTTAATTTCTCTTTTTTTGCTTTTCTTCCAAACGCCTTGCCTTTTCCGCTAAAAATGCGGCTTTAAGTTCTGCGTTTTTCCATGCCTGTAGCGCAACATCATAGCGAATTTTTGATGTTTCCAGTCTCGTCTTAAATATCGTAACCCACTGTTCATTTACTGCCCTTTTCATCAACAGAATGCTATCAATCTTTTCTTCCAACTTTCTCCTAAGTTCATCGTCCCAGGCGCCTTCTTTTACTGATTTTAAATCCTTAGCAAGATTCTGCTCATCAATACGTGTTTTATCTTTAATCTCCTTCAATCTATTGGTAAAAAAGGAAACTACCGCCTCCTTTTCTTTGATGCCCTCTTGTATCTCGACAATGTAACCCTTTACAAGGTCTACCTCTTTTCGAATCATAGAAGCCGCATCATAAGGTGTCATCGAAATGGTGTCTTCCAATTCTATTATTGACTTTAATAGCACTACAGGCTCGGAATAAATCTTTAATCGGTCATGAAGTACGCTAATCCGGTCTTCATACGTCTCTATCTGCTCGTTATCTATGTCTATCTTTTCTTTCACTACTTCAATTTCTCTATCCAGTAATTCTAAAAATTTTGGATTTACATTCCTGCTTGTATAGTCCTTTTTCGTTTGTTGAAGCCTATCCCGATAGATAGTCATTGTTGTTGCATCCTGTTCTAAACGTACTATGAGGGATTTTATTTCGTCGAGGGATTTGCCAACGTTGGCTTTTACCTCCGCTTCTTTTATCCTCGCATGTTCAATATCTTCGGCTTTTACTGTTATGGCCGATTCGTCAAGCTTTACTTTGCCGGTCATTCCCTTTTCTGAGAGAGGAGTCGTCGTTCCTACGGTTTGTGCATTTATATGAAAACACAGACCTGTCCATAGGAAGCAAATACGTATATATCGGAATAACACAAAAAAATCCTTTTATTGGGCATTAGGTACTTCAAAAACATCTTTGCTTTCCTTGCAAAATTATTTACCCTTAATATGCAAATACCGTGCAATTCCATTTCTTGTAATCAAACCGGCAACTTTATCATTTTCCATAACAATAATCCTGTCATTGTTTTCTTTTATCATCAATTCAAGTGCCCTCATGGCATCAGAATCGGGAGTTACTTCCCATTTTTTGTTGCGGGGGACAAAAATATTTGATGCCTAAATTCTGCAAACGATTTTCGAGAAGCGAGAATCCCACTTCTGCAATATATTTGCTAGCTAAAAATCAATAACAAACTTCAGTTTTTAGTACTTTTTAGAGTTGTTCATTGCTATTGTAGTCAAAAAATACTGAAAAATACCATGTCGTGTATTGAATCGTCCAGAACAATAAAAATCAGAATGAGGACGCACCAACTCTCCTTGCAGTGTTCTCAGCATCTAAATACTCAGCAATAAGAGACAAAAGGCGCTTTTTATCAGAACTCCACACTCAGCGGCATGCACTCCCATGCACGACATTCTTCCTGGTGAAGAAATTTTTCTGGTAACTTTAATATCAACAGCCTGCTTCTTTTTGTCAATTTCCCTGCGACACAGATTAACCACAGTCTCATCGTTTTTATTTCCCACTGTTGTATCAGTCCTCCGGTAAGCAGCGCCATCCACTTCAAGAGATTGTACGCTAATACCGCACATTAAAATAATGCTGCATTTGCTAAAAACTCACCCGTGCGTAAATGCCCGGCATTCATCTGACTTTTACACTCCTCTATCCATGTCTCACATGTCGCCCTCTTTCCATAAGAGCAATGCGCTTCCACAAAGAAACCAACTGGCAACACCTCCTTTATTTCCGCTATAAATGCCATCAACTGATGATACGACTTCTGCCCCTTCTTTTTCGGGTTATACCCTGCTTCCGCACCCTCTTGGTCCCCATATATCCCATTCACGGTAGAATCAACATCAACCCACATATCGCACAGCGCGCTCCTCAACTTCTGTCTCGAACGTACTGCGCGCTTCCATACCTTTCCCCTGAACCTGTATATCGCCCCCGTCAGTTCCACAATGTCACCCTCCGTTACCACCTTCATAATACGCCCTATCGTGGTATCTACAGGGATTTCTTTCCATTCACGCCATCTTCATCAACACCTCATCCGCCCATACTTTCGTAACCTGAACCATAGATGTCGCTCCGGCTATCAGCCCAATTACCACCATTTGCACCTTGCTCTTACGTACTGCTTCCAGTATTTTTTCCCTGAACAACAACTTCCCCATGAAGGTCAATGCCGGTAACAGCCCCGCATGCACCGTTAATCCCTTCCCATTCATTTCTGTCTTGATTTTTGGTTGCCTTCTTGTCTCTTTTTGTGCTATATTCTTCATAGAAAAGGTAAACCTCCTTTTAGGTGTTTTTATTCTCAAAATACCTTCAAATCCATTGGAGATTCTACCATTTCTGACCTAATCCTGCAACAAGGCTTCGCCTTGTTTGCAGGATTTAGGTATAAATTCATCGTATGATTTTCCTTCAATATATTTCTGTATCTTCTGTGCGCTTTTTAATATGTCTTTCAAAAAAACCTCAATAGCCCATTCAGACATATACAACCTCAGATAAAATATATGGCTTAAGCTCCTCTTTTAGAGCGCCCTTGAGAACAAGGTCAACTTTGCAGGCAAAAAGGTCTTCAAGATAAAACTTAAGTTCCATATAATTGTCAAAGGTCTTAAAACCTTCTTCAAATTCAACAAGTATATCAATATCGCTTCTTTTCCTTGCCTTCCCCTTTATATGAGAACCGAAGATCCCAATCTCTTTAACTTTGAACTTACTTTTTAATTCAGGAAGATGTTCTTTAAGAGTTTTTGTTATTTTATTCTGCATTTTGCATCTCCTCCGCAGGTTCAATTCTTATTGTCTTATAAGACTCAAAGCTGAAAGCAAGTAAATAAAGAGGGATTATATCCTGTGCAAAAAATTCCTTGTCCATTTGCATTAAGCGATTTGTTTCTTCAATGTCTTCTGGATGCGGGAGATGTGGTGGATTCCCATTTGTTTTGTTTTTTTTCCTGGTCATATCTCAACAGGTTGTCCGTGCTTTTGTACTACTGCATAATGCTTTGTACTTGCAATGGTCAGACTTGTATTGTCTAACCAAATTTCAAAATGAACAATTCATAATCTTGTGCAAGTTCAACACGGACAAACGGAGTTTGTCCGTGCCACCCTTTAGTATTGGGATTCCTTAACGTTTAAATTAGGCCTTTGGCGGCTTTTATTATAATGTAGAGCGAAGCGACGCTTCGCTCTACAATCACAGCTTTGAAATCCCTATGCATCGAGTTAGATATAACATATTGTTACATCGACAATAAATTGTCGATGTATAGGTGCTAAGCGCCTACTTGACTGGAGTTAGTTGAAGGCAGATTATTGAACAGTTACCTTTTGCCTCGCTTTTTTTGGAGATCCGGATTCGATTCCTATCTCCTCATCGGTAAGGTAACAGGCGGGGTCGTGTTCCCACATATCACCGTAGTATGCCTCTGCCCTAGCTCTGAAGTTTCCTCCGCAGATATTAAGCCATCTGCATTTTGCACAACGCCCTTTAATATAAGGGTTTTTGTTCTTCAGTTTAGCCATCAATTCATTGGAAGTGTCCTCCCATATCTCGCTAAACTTCCTTTTCCTGACATTTCCAAAAGAATACTGTCTCCAGAACTGGTCGGCATGTACCTCCCCATCCCAGCTTATACAGGCAAGTCCCTTACCAGAGCTATTTCCCTCGTTCATCTGAAGGAGTTCGTATACCTCTTTTGCCCTTTTTGGATTTTCCTTCAGGAGCCGTAAATACACATACGGGCCATCGGCATGATTATCTACGGTGAGCACCTCTATTTTTCTGCCTCTGTCATGCGCCTCTTTGGTCTTATTGATAATAAGATCAACAACCTCACGGGTTTCTTTGTGAGAAAGGTCTTCCTCTATCAGGTTAGACCCCCTCCCTGAATAAACCAGGTGATAGAAACAGACCCGTGGGATATTTTCCTTTTCAATAAGTTGAAAGATACCGGGAATATCGTGGGCATTCCTCTTATTGATCGTAAAACGCAAACCCACTTTAATACCCACCGACATGCAATTTCGGATACCTTCCAATGCGGCGTCAAATGCACCGGGAATACCCCGGAAACGGTCATTTGTTTCTTTAAGACCGTCCAGGCTGATCCCTACGTAAGAAAGTCCGAATTTTTTCAATTCATTGGCCTTTTCTCTAGTAATTAAAGTACCATTCGTACTAATGACCGCCCGCAAACCCTTCGCTTTCGCATAACCAATTAATTCCAGGAGGTCAGGTCTCATAAGGGGTTCTCCGCCAGAAAACAGAATCACAGGAGCCCCATATTCTGCAAGGTCATCCAACATTGCCTTTGCCTCATTGGTAGTCAATTCATTGGGATATTCAATATCCTTTGATTGAGAATAGCAATGGATACATTTCAGGTTGCAACGTTGCCCTACATTCCATACGACAACGGGTTTTTTGTCTTGCGAAAATTGTAATAGATGGGATGGTAGCTTCCTGGACTCTCTACCATAACGCAATGCATCTGACGGCTCTACGGTACCACAATATAATTTTGATATACCAATCATGTACTGCATCTCCTGCACAGTGTATATGTGCTAAAGTACACGTGGTTACTTACCACATGTACGATCATAATGAATGTGTAAATACGCCGCACTATCCTGAAACAAAATTATATATTTCATTATAACCTAAAATGATTATTAAGTAAAAAAGATTTTGCGACTCTAAAAAACTTATTGCCCTACTGCATAAAATCTCCAATCTACACAACCTACGTAGAGCGTATTTTTTGAATCAATTGCCGGAGAGGAAAGCAATGGCTCACCGATCGTTGCACTCCATTTAAGCGTGCCGTCCTTATTTATGGCATATAAATTTCCATCCCATGCCCCTACATAAATAACGCCATTTACATCGATGACAGGTGATGCCGTAATAGAATTTCCGGCTTTAAATTCCCACTTCACTGTGCCGTCTTTTTTTACTGCATATAAGCTGCCGGCTTGCGTACCAACATAGGCTACCCCATCTGCGTCAACAGCCGGAGAAGAATGTGTCCGGCTACCAAGATCGAACCCCCACTTCAGTGTCCCATCCAAATTAGCGGCATATAATTTCCCGTTCATATCTGCAACATAAACAGCGTCATTACTGACGGCAGGTGTAGAGTCTATTTTGCCCTCAGTCTCAAGACTCCACTTTAAAGTCCCATCCTGATTTATGGCATATAAATGTTTATCCCAGGAACCGATATAAACGGTATTATCCCGACCCACAGCAGGAGAAGAAATCATGATAGACGCCCCGGTCTTATAACTCCACAAGAGTTTTCCGTTTGCTGCTAAGGAGTAAAGTTTCCCATCATAGGAACCAACATACACCGTACCTTTGTCGTCAACAGCAGGAGACGAATGAATAGCCCCGGCGGACTGGAACTTCCATTTCATCTTTCCATCAGGATTGATCGCATAAAGCCTCCCGCTAACTGAACCAAAATACACAACACCGTCCATGCCAATCGCGGGGGAACCGAATATTTCATCGCCACTCTTAAACGCCCATAATACCTTCCCTTTTGGAGTTATGGATAACAAACTGCCATCGGTACTTCCCACATAAATTACTCCATCGGCATCCACTACAGGAGACGACCATATTTCTCCAGAGCTGGAAATACTCCATTTTAAGTTGTTATCGGAAGGCCCTGCAAATGGTACACAACCGGTCCTCTGTAAATTATATCGATACATAGGAAATATGTGACCTGTGCCCTGAGCATAAACGGAAGAAATTTGTGACGAGCCGTATAGCAAAAGCACGACCGACAAAAGGGGGGTTGCAATACATGGAAAAACACTTTTCATCTTCATTATTATTTGCTCCTTCCAAAGCATTAAAGATCTGGAATAACCAGCTCTTGCCCAATTTTCAAGGATTTTTGATCTTTAAGGATTTTCCTGTTAGCGTCAAATATTTTATTCCACTTTGTGCCATCGTTATAATACTTTACGGCTAACGAATAGAGTGAATCGCCCTGTTGAATTATGTGTTTTCTGGAGATTGGTTTTGCATCTTCCACTTCGACTACCTGGGAAAGAGACGGGGTAGTTACTTCTGTCTTTATTTCAGCCTTTATCTTTTGTATTGTTGTCTTTTCTTCGGGTATAATAAGTTCTGTGCCAATCCTGAGGCTGTTACGATCCTGAATCTTATCCTGATTTGCATTGAAAATCAGTAACCACTTGGATTCATCCCCATAATATTTTCTTGCTATTTTACGAAGATTGTCGTTATTTTGCACCTTGTGCATCTTACCTTTTGAGGCCGCCTTTTTTACATCACCGGAAGGAACATCTTTCCAATCTTCCATATTTGAGACTGCTGATGCTTTTGTATCACTTGCGGCGATATTTACTGATTCTACTGATCCTTTCTCCTTTGCTTTTTTCCACTCCCCCTCAACAATATTGTCCTCTTTTTCTACAGGTTGCTCATCGATTTTCGCCGTAATGGCCGATGCCTTTTGCTTCGTACCTTGCAAGTCAGTCGTTGCCTCTTTTAAAGATTCCTGAGATACGGTATGTGGCTCTGGCGACAATTCGTTTATATCCAATGCACCTTCTTGTGTTTCTTCCTCTGTTTCCGGGATAGGGATAGCCGGTTCTTTAACGGTAGTTCTTGTGCTCAGAAAGACGCCGATAATTGCCAGAATAATCACTCCTAAAGTCACACCAACTTGGACATCTCTTTTCATCGTTTTTTATTCCTTTCGCAGGTTTTAAAGGAATGAAGAACCCGAATAAAACACTTCCGATATTTGTATATCATTATTTATTATGAATCAATATGAATGTGGTTTTCCCAAAAAATTCTATTCATCTCCAATTAATTATTACCATAAATGTGAATTTAGCGATTATTATCCTTTCAGTGTTTTTGGTGCTGTCTCCTTTCCTCGAATTGGGTAATCTTGTCGTGGCAATACCTGACTTGCAGTAGAAAGTCCTTTCCAGTTAAGTAACATAGGACACGCAACGAATATGGTAGAATAGGTACCTACAATAATACCTACTAACATAACAAATGCAAACCCGTGAATCTCAGGCCCACCCAGGAAAAACAAAGCACATAACACACCAACAGTCGTGACACCTGTCAAGAGGGTACGGCTCAGGGTCTGGTTGATGCTATCGTTGACCAATTGCGGAGTCAATATTTTACCACGTCCGCCCATATTCTCCCTAATCCTGTCAAACACAACAATGGTGTCATTCAGAGAATAACCCACTACGGTAAGAAACGCTGCTACCATAGCACTATCGATCTTCATATTTCCAAATAAATAATCCGCTACAGCCACAGCACCCAGGGTAATCAGAATATCATGGATAACGGCAATAATCGCAGCAGAACCAAATTTAAAATCTCCAAAACGAAACCACACATAAAATATTGTTGCAATACAGGAGAAGATTACGGCCAGGATGGCACGCCCCTTCATTTCACCAGCTACAGTAGCGCCAATACTTACGATCCTTTTTAGTGGTTGAGGTATTTCAAATGCATTTTGAATAGCCTTTTCTGCTGTTTCTGCATTTTGAGAGTTAAGAACAATCCTGACAGTTTGATATTCACGTCCTTCTTCCAAACCTTGCTCAAGGATATCGGGATATCCTGCCGAGGTCAGCACCTCTTCAATAATTTCTTTTTTCAATGATTCCGATAACGTCATGCGAAATTGTACTTGCTTTGCTTTCACCTCTTGAGGTGTTTCAACGTCTGCTGTGCCACCCGTGCCTTCTTTAACCAATTCAAAAGTAACACCAACTTTTTCTTTATACCAGTTATCCTTAAATTTATTAACGATATCTTCCTTAATTTTTTCCTGAACTTTCCCTGCGCTCAATGGCTTCATGTGGATTGCAAATAACGATGCCGGGGAATTCACCGAATAAACACTTTTTACGGTATCTTTCATGGACTTAATTCCACGAATCATCGCCACAAAATTTTCTTTACTGATACTCTCTTTCAATTCTACCCGGATCGATTCATTCCCGATGGTACTGACACTTGGACTGGGAATCGTTTCCTTCAGGGTCTGCTTTATTTCCTGCAAGCTTGTTCTTGAACCTTCAATTTTGAGCTTACTAGTGCGTGCCATAGGAGATTCTTTTGACTGTCCCGTTACAGAAACATTAAACCCCTGCTTATTAAGTTCAATACTGAGGATAGCAGGATCTATGGGCTCACTTGATTCCACATCCATGAAAGGTTTAGATGTCTGCATACTCACACCCTGAGCCTGCAATGTTTCAACAATGTCACCCAGCGTTATTTTGACATCATGGAAGACCAGATTGTTTTTTAATCCATCCACAACTGAACCAACCAATTGTGAGCGTTTTTTAGCATCTTCCAAACCTGAAATATTCACTACATATTCTCTTGCCGGCTGATTAACGGGTGCTATCGACACCACATCTTCCTCACTATAACCAGCGTCTTTCAGGCTTTTTTGAATAGCCACTTCATCTACAGGTTTTTGCAACCTCAGATGAAAAACCAAAGGTTCGATAAAATCAATTCCTGCAAACAGACCTGCCTTGTCCAGAACCCTTTTTACGTCTTCTGTTATTTTTTGTTTTACCTTTTCCTCGTTAAGCTCTTTTATCCTGATACCAAATTCGTTTGCTGTCGAAGCGAACTGAGTCAGATTCTCCTCAGACCAGATACTCTGTACCTCAGCCTCTTTATAACCTGTCTCTGCCAATGCAGTCCTTATAAATCCCGGTGGGGTTGGATTATTCAGGTGTAAATGCACAAGGGTTCCACCGGTAAAGTCAATATCATATTTTTTATTCCCGCGAAGAGCAAATGTCGTAAGCCCGCCAATAATACATGCACCTGAAACAGCAACCAGGATAAAGCGATAATTAAGAAATCCGACGTGGGGAATGCCGATCAGCTTAAACATGGAAAAATTCTTGATCCAGCCTAAATCCATGAACAACTCATAGATGACCCGAGTCACAAAAATGGCGGTAAACAGGTTAATAATCAGACCAAGGATTAATGTCCATGCAAACCCCTTTACAGGACCAGTACCTACTGCGGCAAGTATCACCCCGGTAATCAAGGTAGTAATATTAGAGTCGAAGATAGCAGAAAATGCCTTTTCGTATCCTGCTTTAACGGCTGCCCGGACAGGTTTCCCTTTGGCTTTTTCCTCGCGGATCCTTTCAAAAATAAGCACGTTGGCATCGATTCCCATACCAATCATGAGCACCAAACCGGCAATACCAGGAAGTGTCATGGTAGCATTGAGAAGTGCCATTGCCCCAACTACCAGAAAGATGTTTAATGCGTTCGCGCAGTTGGCAACCCATCCTATTCCCTGGTAATAGATACCAATGAAAAGAATGGCGAAAATACCGCCTATAGCACCGGATAGCAATCCTCTGGTAATAGAATCCCTTCCCAAACTTGGTCCAACCATAGTTTCCATTTCAAGTTCAAGGTCGGCAGGCAGACTTCCCGCCCGCATAATGGCAATGAGCTCATTCACTTCATCCTGCGTGAAATTCCCTTCAATAATCCCTGCGCCGGGAATACGGTCGCGGATAACAGGCGCCGAATACAGGATACCATCTAAGATAATCGCCAGAGGTTTGCCAATATTACGTTCTGTAATCTGCCCAAACTTGGACTTACCGACAGCGTCAAACTCAAACCCCACAACCGGTTCAATCCCTTTACGATCAGCATATATTCTGGACAGATGTTCACCGGAAATTGCTATTTTATTTTGAACAAGGTACCATTTACCAGCCTCACCCTCTTCACCTTTTTTCTTTCTTATCCAGTGCTTATAAAAGCCGGGGACTTGTTTTCCTTCCAGGGCCTCTTTATATTCCGGACTATCACTACTTGCTGCCAGCCTGAACTCAAGCTTGCCAAGCCGCGTAATTCGGTTCTTCAGTCCTTCTATTTCCATCCTTGTTGCCCCCGGGACCTGAATGAGTATCCGATGGCTGCCCTGTTCCTGTATTCGGTATTCTATAACCCCCTGAGGGTCTATTCTCTTCTTCAGCACCTCGATAATTTCTTTTGTAATACCCGGACGATCTTCCTTTTCGTCCACCCTTACCTTATACAGTAATTCGGAACCGCCTTTAAGGTCTAACCCAAGCTTAATTTTACCCTTTGACACATACTCAATTTCCTTATTCCGGATATTCCTGCCGTCTTTGTCGGTTTCTTCACTGACAATTGTCTCCCGGATAACAGGATTCGTTATGAAAAACTGTGTCCATGATCTTTCTAATGTAGTTCTTTCCACGACCTTGCCATCAATCTCTTTGACACGCTCTCTCTTCAAGACCTTTTCTGCCGGTGGATACAAAACCATGGTACCAATAGCAATAACTACCGCAATGAGAGGTATCCTCCACCTTAAATTCTTAGTCATTTGTTTCTCCTCAAAGGCTCCCTTTCCGTTGTTTATTATAAACTGTCTATCCGTAAATAATTCAGAGTATAAACTTATTTTGCTTCTTTACTTTCTTTTATTGCTTCTTTTGACTCTTCTGTATCTTCATCGTGAGAAACCTCCAATACCGCGGCAATCGCACTCCTATCGACCTTGATCTTTACATCTTTGGCGTCGTCAACACGGAGGATAATTTCATTCTCTCTGACAGATGTAATAACCCCATGGATGCCACCGGCCGTTACAACCCGGTCGTTGTTTTTGATCCTGGACAACAATGCTTTGCGCTCCCTTTCCTTTTTTTTCTGCGGTCTCAGTATCAAAAAATACATGACGACAAACATGAGTATAAACGGAAGCAACATGGACAGCATTCCACCTGGTGATGACGGTTTTCCCGCCGCTTGTAATAAAAAAAGCATCATATTCCTCCTAACCGTGGTTAAAGATTTTCACCCGAAAGTACGATTTCCCAATCTGAGTTATATCGCAAGTGCTTGTCACCCAGACTGTTTTAATAAAAAATCTGCTTTAAAATCCTTAAATACGCCCTTTATGATGGATTCCCTTATCTG
>JBKBTA010000227.1:0-4203 GCA_046291035.1 Candidatus Brocadia sp. | reverse complement strand
CTTCGCTTTTTGTCATTCTGAACGAAGTGAAGAATCTCTTTTATCGCTCAGGGTGACATTTTCACTGTCCTTTGTGAACCGAAGGATCATGGATGTTTCATAAAATTTGCTGCTAGACTTTTAGCAGAAGTAAGTTTCTTTTACTCTTTTTTTCTTGTTTTTCCCATCAATTTTGACTCGTCTGGACATATTATCTCCCTGGTATGCTATTTTTTCCAATTTTTTAGGCTGCCTTTCGCAACTTCTCTTGCTTGTAAAAACTCTTTCAAAACTTATGCTCTTGATCGCATCTTCTCCAAATCGATTCAACAACCTCTCTGCCAAGGGAATCGATAATAACACCTCCGCCTGTCTCTCAATATCCTGATGCTCTACGATAAATCCCCGATAAGACCAGGATATGCCACAAATCCATCCCGTATCTCCCCGTCTTTTTCTTCCCCTTCAGCACCTTCCCCTCTAATATCTTGAATACCTCCTCATTCAACTCCGGTGTGACGTAGATATGTTGCAATGCCCTCAATATCGGCGGTAGCTCATCTCGACTCTTTATGGGTAATTTTACTTCCGAAATCGGTATGATGCCAAACTTGCGTTGCTGCACAAATCTCTTTCTCATCTTCTATCGAATGTCCTTTGTGTTTTTGTTAATGTATCGAATATTTGCCCTTTCCCTGCCTAGCTGATAGCGAAACCCTCACTTTTCGCCACAAATTTACCTCCCCTGCTTCAAATATTCAACACTTTTACCCGATTCTTTTGCCCTCTTCTCCTTGTGTTATCAGCCTTCGGCTGGTTTTTCGTAAAAACACTACCTACGTTATCGTCATTGCGAGCGACAGCGAAGCAATCTTCCGTCTTTTAAAAACAAGAGACTGCTTCGTCGCTTCACTCCTCGCAATGACATTTTTTTTTACGTATACACTCTACTGAAACGCTAGGAACCACCCCTTTCTATCGTAAACGTCGAATCTGACCTGCCCTTGCCTCTTTTTTTCCCAAATGCATCAAATCCAGTCAACTTTATGAGGCACTTTTCCTTCGTCCTATTAACATCAGGCACATCCCAGTCATAACTCGTACCTTCCACGTTCTTAGCAATCTTTTCCCATGAATGCCCGTTATCTAATGAATACGCAAGGTTGAACTTTACCATAGATTGCGGCGCCGTCCATTGTATGGTAAAAGTCGATTCGGAGGTTATAACTTCTCCTCCACGAGGAGCGATCACTTCTATCGAACCTCCGGCAACGCCTAATTGCGTGGCAGGGTCGCCAAAGAGCACAAAGGTTTCAACCATTTCACCCCAGAAACTGCCCTGAGCATATGTGGCAATCTTGGCCGCAGTGGTGGCTGCACCAAGGCCATATTGCCCATCATGGAAGATAGTCTCGTATAAATTAGTTATCAGCAACCGATGACCTGATGTATAACCTGCGGCAGTGGCGGCCCAGACCGCTACTGCCCCCCCTGTCCTCAAGCCGCTGGAATTCCTCCGCAAAACAGGCACGAGGATTCGTTCCCGTGAAGTAACCATTCATGCAATCTGCTACGGTTACCAACGGAAACTTGTGGATATTGTTCAACGATCGAATGTCAGAAAGGCGGAAGATAATGTCATCGTCATTCCAGACCCCCCACCTTCCCACGGCTCCGTGCCCGGTGTAATTGACTAAAAGACTCCCTTTGTCAATGTATTTTACAATATCCTTGGTGGGGTCTCCCGGCGGATAATCATCAACGTAGACCTTGTTGACAACGTAGTCATCGGACAAAAGGTTCGCCAATTCTTCCGACATTTTTTCGAACGAAACAGAGTCGTCATCTGCCACCAGAAGCACATTTTTATTCCAGGAGTTTTTTGGCGGCTTTCGCTCATAGTAGATGATCTTGTCAACAATATCATCCGCCTGTGATTTGGTCTCTGCGCTGAGCCGACCAATAAACATATCGGGCAGGATGTCATCACCGCTCACCAGCACAAACCAGTTGTCGGATGGCGTCTCTCCCATTGATTTTGTCTCAATAACCTGGGCAGGCACGTAGTTGAGCACACCTGTCCTGAGGTTGTCTCTGTAATCATAGCAGGCTTCACCCATGAGCAAGACGTACACGGGCGCCGGGGCAGTCCAGTTGTTGTATGCATAGACCAGAAAATCCCGGATGGCCTGCGGATTGAATATGCCGTCGTTGAACTCGTCATAAAGGTCATTAACCTTAACGGTAGCTACCCTCAAACCTGATTTACTCCGGTGCCTGGCGAGCCTCGTGGCGCTGGCGTAAAAATCCTCATGGGTGATGATGATGTAATCTGCCCCATTGCTGGTAGATTTCCAAGACGATGGCTGATCTTTCTCGATGCTGGCAGGTGATTTGCGCTGCGCATGGGTCTGTGCCAGGTAACGCGTCCCTGTCTGGACAGTATCCTCAAACTGCACTGTGTAGGCGCTTCCGTTGGCCACAATGGATGTATTGATCAGAAGCGCCACGTTGGTAGGGTCTGTTATATCAAAGACTTCCACATCATAGTTGCTAAAGCCGGCAACCTCACATTGAAAAGTGCCGACCGCTGGCGCCGTAAAAAGCAGTTTGTCATCCTCTGTTACATAGGTATCAAAATAATCAATCTCTATCCAGTTTACAAAGACCTGATCCACGCTGACCCCCGTATCCCCCACAGCCTCTACCCGTATGGTATTAATACCCTCGGTGAGTGTGGAATGCGGCACGGATATTTCATGATCAAAGATAGCCATACCATCCCACACCTGATCGTCTATTTCGGCTCCATTGAGATAGACCTTTGTATGGTGGTCTGGTTTTGTGGTATATTTAATATCGGTACGTCCCTTCAATCGGACGCGCACGGTCGCGGTGCCGGCAGTGGTCGAGATATTATTCAGCGTCAGGGCATAGTCCCTCGATTCAGGCGCACTAAATCTGCTACCCCAAAACCAGTGGTCCTGGCCCTCTCCGTCGGGGATGGTTTGCCAGTAATAGTCATTTTCCTCGGCATGCAACGTAGCAGGAAAATGAGTTGGTACCTCTGCGCTGCCCGATAGGGTACCATCGACTGTTCTCATGCGTTTACCATTCCCCCCCTCTGCCGTCAGCCAGTAAATATTTTTCGAGGTATACATATCCGTTATGGCAGTGCCATAAAAGAGGATGTAATCGTCGGCGCTGAATACGCCGTCATCTTCACCCATTACATAAATGGGAATTTCAGCGCCTTTATTACTGATCCTGATTGTGCGCGGATCTAAATTGTTTAGATTTAGCCCCGCCTTGGTGAGGTCCTTGTAAGTAAGTTTATAGACACCATCCTCAGTCACGCCGATCTTGAGGCGGACAGATGCGCTGTTCGTGATACTTTTCATTTCACCGTCATCAGGTGTAAATATTTCACTTTTCATGTGAGGTCTCTCTATTGAACTATAGTTCAATAGCCTGCTCTTCAGCAGGTCCTCGTAAGCAGGACTGGCTCCACGCATCCTGGCAACCGACACTGCAAGGGGTGTATTCCACGTGATCCGCGCAAGGATGCGCCGATAAAGGCGCAATTCACCGGCAACTGGATTATAATGCACCGGATAAAACTGCACCTGTGCCACGGGCTGGTTACGCATATATCCCGTATGACCTACCTTAGCAACTGTACCTGGATAAAAGGCATCAGTGGCGTAGACATCCTGATTCAGCACAAAGACCTCCTTAACATCTCTGGCAGAGATCATATCGGCATTATCCCCCGTTACCTCCAGCGCCGGCGCAGGATAAAGACGGTACCCGCTCAGCGTTTCGTAGCCGGCATCAAGGATTTGCACAGAAACGCCCTCCACAGAAGGCAGACCCATCATCGTACCATAGGTAGGAACCTGAGGCTCGCCCGGCCTGGCGCTTTGCAAAGTGTTCGGTATGATTACCCTTTGATATGACTGACCTTCGTGTTCTATGGTGTCGATCTGATAGTCGTCTACTTTCACCTCAAGCACAACAGACTGGCTGTCAGACCGCAGGAGTTTCAGGTTATATCCTGACGACGACCGAGCCATTACAGGCGACATGAAAACATTGCCTAAAAAAATTAAAAATACGGTCGTAATCGTACTCAGTAAGGATTTGATCTTCATATGTTACCTCAGTAGTACCAAAAATATTGCACATTATACAAAATTATGCCTTCGGCGACTTCTCCCCCCA
>JBKBTA010000226.1:0-4210 GCA_046291035.1 Candidatus Brocadia sp. | reverse complement strand
ATGAACCACCTCTGGAAGTAAAGCGCGAGCATTACTTCTCGTTCGGGGCATTTTTGCGAAGGCTCAATGCCGGGAATTTTGGGAAATATGTGGTTTTCCAGAGTTCTTTTAACTTTGCGGTCTTCATTGCCTCGCCATTTTTCCCGGTATTTATGCTCCGCGATCTGGGGTTTTCGTACCTTACCTATACCATCGTCGTTACAACCGTTCCCCTTGCCACTATCTTATCGATAAGCTATTGGGGACGGTATTCAGATGTCCTTGGGAATCGCCGGGTTTTGGGGATTTGCAGTATTGTTATATCCGTTCTGCCGGCCCTCTGGCTCATTTCCCATCAGGTATACTTCCTGATAGGAATTCAAGTATTGGCGGGCTTTTTCTGGGGAGGGTTTAATTTATGTTCCTCCAATTTTATCTATGAATCTGCCGTCCCAGAAAAGCGGACCCGCTGCATTTCCTACTTTAACACCATCAATGGCCTTGCCATTTGCTTGGGCAACTTGCTTGGTGGCTTTTTGGCGACCCATATACCACCGGTATTGGGCTATCGGCTGCTTACCCTTTTCGCCATTTCATCATGCCTGAGGATTATTTTATCCACTACCTTGTTGAGTCGGGTAAAGGAGATTAGGAAAGTTGTTGGCACTTCTGTCTAATATTATATAGTCAGCCTACATCCTTTCAAGATATGCATGAAAAATTTATGGAATTATTATTTTGTCTGACGTAGGGGCAGGCGCCCCTGCCTGCCCTGATGTTGGACAACCGCACGAGGTGGAACAATTACAGGGGAAGGGCAACCACGGGGGATTGCCCCTACAATGTTATTGCCAGACGTGGTTCATTATTTTAAATCATTCACAAACACAAAATATATGGTGGGTGTAAAACAACACAATTGGCATCCATTCCCAGGTAAATTGTGGCAATGTAAAACGTAAAGGCGATTCACTAAATCGGTTTTTTTTGTTTGCAATTGAATAGGTAGTTTACAATAATAAACAACGATATTGCAGGGCGTATATTCGTCTTCACAAAATAAAATATAAAACGAAGTGAAGAATTCGAAGGGATCAGATATGTTGATTAGTAAATCTCTATTTTAATTTATGCCACCCAATATATCACCAAAAGGTTGAGATGTTGTTCGTTTACGAGACACTCTTTTTAAATTAGTACAGAAAACTATAAAAAAGTGTAATGCATATCAGCAACATAACCGAATCCACCATCGAATAGTCCACCCTTCAGTGGTTCAGCGAACCGGTGTATTCCATTGCCTATGGTACTGATATTTCACCTGTACGGATTAAATTGCTCATAAAATCACTCCTTATCTTTATCCTTACCTACGTCATCATCTCCGCCCAGAAGATGAAGTGGCATAAGCTTGACAGACCCTCTGGGGCATTGCTTGGTGCAGTATTGATGGTCCTATCCGGCGTATTAACGCTGGACGAGGCATACCGGGCGGTGGATTTTAATACCATTTTGTTATTACTGGGTATGATGATCCTCATTGGCTATCTTAAGATAGCCAATTGTTTCAAATATCTCTCTTATTTACTCATTACCCATGCCAGGAATTCCTTTCTCTTGCTGTGTCTTGTATCCTTTTCCAGCGGTATCTTATCGGCGCTGTTTGTCAATGACACCATCTGCCTGATGTTTACGCCGCTTCTGATACTTGCCTTAAACCAGACGAAGCTTAATCCTGTACCGTATCTCATAGCCCTGGCAACCTCTTCCAATATTGGAAGCGTGGTTACCTTAACTGGAAATCCGCAAAATATGCTCATAGGCGTTTTTTCAAAGATACCCTATCTGGATTTTACACTGCATCTCATACCCATTGGGATATTGAGCCTTATGGCCAATGTGCTTATTATTTGCATATTATTCAAAAAGGATATTAACTTAAAAAAATTGGATCCCATTGTATTGGTAAAACCTGAGCTTGATGTAAAGCTTACTGCAAAATCCCTCTTCGTGCTCTTCTGTATCTTTTTAGGATTCGTCTTTACGGGCAATCTTCCGTTATCAGCAATAACCGGTGGACTTGCATTAATCATCATATCAGGGACAAAACCACAATATGTGCTGGAAAATGTCGATTGGACGCTCTTACTGTTTTTCAGTGGGCTGTTTATCGTGGTGGGCGGCATCAATAAGGCCGGTTTTCTAACTCTGGCGCATAATGCCGTTGAACCTTATCTGGGAAAGACCGAATCCAGCCAGACCATCTATTTCAGCATCTTTTCTGTGATCGCCTCCAACCTTGTCTCTAATGTGCCTTTTGTCTTATTATCGGCGGCGTGGATTGATAAATTTATTGATCCAAAGACCATGTGGTACGTGCTGGCTATGAGCAGTACATTTGCAGGAAATCTCACTGTTATGGGCTCTGTGGCTAATATGATCGTCTTAGAACTTTCGAAGGAGTATGTTCATGTGGGATTTTGGGATTTTTTTAAGGTGGGGTTTACTACCACAGTAATTTCTACCATTATTGGAATTGTTATTTTGATTTGTTAATTTTGCCATGAAAAAACAATTGGATAGTGAAATTTCCTTGCGAGTTACATGGGTTTTTGATAGCATAAAGAACCATTTTATCTGCATTTTCATGACAAAAATCATGCTTTTCGTGCGTATTAATCTTATATATTGTGGAAAGGAGTTTTTGGATGTCGCCTAAGTATGTCTATTTCTTTGGCAACGGCTCTGCCGAGGGGAGGGCTGATATGAAACACCTGCTGGGTGGCAAGGGGGCTAACCTTGCAGAAATGACCAATCTGGGTATCCCTGTCCCTCCAGGATTTACCATAACCACGGAGGTTTGTGATGCGTATTACAAAAATAATAAACAATACCCGAAAGGCCTTGCAGAGGAAATAGAACAGAATCTTTCCCGTTTAGAGAAACTTATGGGGGCAAAATTGGGCGACCCAAACAATCCCTTGCTGGTATCAGTCCGTAGTGGTGCCGCTGCGTCGATGCCAGGTATGATGGATACGGTTTTAAACCTTGGTTTAACTCCGGAGGCCGTTAACGGACTTATAAAAAAGACAGGCAACGAACGCTTCGTGTGGGATGCTTACCGACGATTTATCACCATGTTTGGTGATGTTGTCATGGGTGTGGATCGCCACTTTTTTGAAGAGATTCTTGATAAATACAAAAAGAAGGCAAGGGTAAAAAGCGATACAGAACTCACAACTGACCAATTAAAAAAAATTGTCGAAGAATTTAAAGCCGTTTATAAAAAGAAGACCCGTGAAAACTTTCCCAACGATCCCAAAGTGCAGCTCCAGAAGGCAATAGACGCGGTATTTGCCTCATGGAATAATCCACGCGCCGTAAAATACCGGCAACTGTATGAAATTAAGGGACTCCTCGGAACGGCAGTAAACGTCCAGGCCATGGTTTTCGGGAATATGGGAAATCACTCTGCAACGGGTGTGTGTTTTACGAGAAATCCCTCGACCGGTGAGAACAAATTCTACGGTGAATTCCTCATCAATGCCCAGGGTGAAGATGTCGTTGCCGGAATCCGTACCCCTGAACCGATTGCCAATCTTGAACAAGAAATGCCGGAGGTTTACGAGCAGCTTGTTAAATATAAAAATATCCTGGAAAACCACTTTAAAGATGTCCAGGATATAGAATTTACCATCCAGGAAAATCGGTTGTTCATGTTACAGACAAGGACCGGTAAACGTACCACCCAGGCGGCCGTAAAGATTGCAGTGGATATGGTTAAGGAAGGGCTCATTGACAAAAAGACTGCGATTTCCCGTATTAATCCCAATGAGCTGGATCAATTGTTGCACCCGACATTTGACCCCAGGGCGAAAAGAGAGATTATTGCAGTGGGGCTTCCAGCCTCTCCGGGTGCGGCTACGGGAAAGGTGGTATTTAGTGCAGAAGACGCTGAAAAATGGACCCTCGAAAAGAAGGAGAAGGTTATTCTGGTAAGAAAAGAGACCTCACCCGAGGACATTGGAGGCATACATGTTGCTAAAGGTATCCTGACAACACGCGGCGGCATGACTTCGCATGCAGCCGTGGTGGCGCGGGGGATGGGGAAGTGCTGTGTTGCCGGATGCGGTGCGTTACATGTGGATTATAAAAGTCAAACCTTTAAAGTAGATGGCAGGGTGGTAAAAAAGGGCGATTATATCTCGATAGACGGCAGTACTGGAGAAGT
>JBKBTA010000225.1:0-4270 GCA_046291035.1 Candidatus Brocadia sp. | reverse complement strand
CAAAAAGTGATACATTTCCATTACAAACTGCCAACTACCTACTGCTTACTGCCTACTTAAGCGGACAAATGGGCTAGCTACTAAAAAAACTTACAAAAAAAGAAGCTTTTACGAGTAATACTATATGAGTAACCAAGAGAAAACAAAAAAAGAACTACAGCTTGAAAATGAAGAAGCCGTAACTGCCGAATACCTGGCACGTGCGATCCTCGAACAGGCGATGGACGCCATCGTGGTATGCGATGGAAATGGCCTGATCATTCGTACCAGTAGAACCGCCCGGGTCCTTTGTGGCAGAGAGCCGTTGCTACAGCCATTTGAAACTATCTTTCCGATTCGATTTAAGAGTGAAGAACGGAATTGCAGGAATTTTCGTATTGCAGATGTTCTGGGTGGTGAAGTTTTTCGGGATGAAGAAGTGAGTCTGGAGTATTCCTCCTCTTCTCGTCCGGAGGATGTTAAAGTATTCAATCTGCTTATCAATGCCTCACCATTGCGGAACTCACAGAATACGGTGATCGGCTGCATTATCACGCTAGCTGACATTACTGAGTCCAAACGGGTTAATCGGCGTAAAAACGTGTTGTATGCCACCACACAGGCATTGGCGGAGTCTGCCACATTTAAAGAAGCCATCCCAAAAATTCTACAAGCCATATGTGAAAGTCTGGAATGGGATTTCGGTGCGTTCTGGACAGTTGATAGAAAAACTAATGTAATGCACTGTACCGAAGTCTGGCACAAGCCGTCAGTGAAGGTCCCTGAGTTTGAGACACTTACCCGGCAGATCACTTTTTCTCCCGGTATCGGATTGCCAGGCAGGGTCTTTGCAAGCAGGAAACCCCTCTGGATTACCAACGTCGTTTCTGATGCAAACTTTCCCCGGGCACCAGTCGCAGCTAAAGAGGGATTATACGGGGCTTTGGGTTTCCCCATTCTGCTTGGAAACAATATACTAAGCGTAATTGAATTTTTTAGCCACGAGATACAACCACCGGATGAAGACCTGCTCAGGATGATGGCTTCCATCGGAGGTCAGATCGGCCAGTTCATTGAACGGAAACAATCGGAAGATGCCCTCAGGCGGCGAATAGACTTCGAAAAGACCGTTGCAAATATCTCCACGAGATTTGTTATTCTTTCAGATTTTAACAATGCCGTTTTTAAATCATTGGCCGACGCCGGCCGGTTGAGTAAAGCCGGCAGGGCTTACCTCTTTCAGTTTCGAGATAACGGCAAAATCATAGACAACACCCACGTATGGTGTGATGAAGGTGTCTCATCAGATATCCATCATCTTCAAAATCTTCCCGCTGCGATGTTCCCCTGGCTGATGGAGAACTTGCATGCCGGCAGGGTAATTCATATTGCCGATGTTTCCAAAATGCCGCCTGAGGCAGCAGCCGAAAAAGAGGAATTTAGAAGGCAAGGCATCAAGGCAATCCTGATCCTGCCGGTATATGCCGAAAAGGAATTGGCCGGGTTTGTTGGTTTTGATAATGTCGTGGCTATTGACCCATGGCATGAAGAGGATATTGCACTGCTCCGCATTATGGCTGAGATTATAGGAAATGCGATTGCACGCAAGCAGTCGGAATCCCGCATTTCCTACATGGCCTATCATGATACCCTTACAAATTTACCCAACCGCAATTTATTTCACGACCGTCTGAAAGTAGCAATAGTCCAGGCGAAACGCAACGGAAGGATGGTGGCTGTCATGATCCTTGACCTGGACCACTTCAAAACCATCAATGACTCCCTGGGGCATCACATAGGCGATCTGCTGCTTAAGGCGGTCGCCGAGAGGCTGACACGATGCGTTCGCGAGGGTGACACGATCGCTCGCACGGGTGGCGATGAATTTACAATCATCCTCCCTGATCTTGCACATGCACTCAATACTATCATTGTTGCAAGTAAAATTATCGATGCACTAAACCAGCCCTTTCTGCTCGAAGGCCACGAAATCCACACCACTACGAGCATTGGCATCAGTCTTTATCCACTCGATGCGGATGACAAAGAAGACTTGATCAAAAAGGCCGACATCGCCATGTACCTGTCCAAGGCACGTGGGAAAAATACCTACCGTTTTATAAATCCGATATGAATACCATATTTAAACAGAAGTAGGTTACCGGTGATTTTTTAATCTGACCCGGATTTGGATTTTTGAATTTTGAATATGGATAAGTGCAAAAATAATATAAAGCAGTTATCGGACTACTTCTTTATCACCAATTTGTATTTGATAATTTCTCATATTCGTGCTAAATTTATTTTATGAAGAATCTATCGTCACCGTTTCAACAAAAGCCATGGCTTGTAACGCATCGGTTTTATCCCTTTCGTGAATATCTGAAAGAACATTTTCCTTATAAAGTGCACAAGATCCCGCTTCATGCGGGTTTTACCTGCCCGAACCGTGATGGTCATGTTGGGGTGGGGGGGTGTACTTATTGCATCAATGAAAGCTTTAGTCCAAATGTCAACGGGCCGTCTCTTTCTATTAAGGAACAAATTATAAGAGGCAAGGCATTCCACAAAAAGAGATACGGTGCTGAAAAATTTATCGCTTATTTCCAGTCCTTTACTAATACTTACGCAGATCTTGAGACTTTAAAATCTTGCTATGAAGAGGCCCTAAATGATAAAGATGTTGTTGGAATTTCTATTGGTACACGCCCCGATTGCATCAGCGGCGATATTTTAAACCTCATCGACAGGTATACAAAAAAATATCACGTTTGGATCGAATATGGGCTACAATCTATTCATGACAGTACACTGAAGAGAGTTAATCGAGGACATGATTACAAGACATTTTTGGATGCCATAAATCGCACAAAAAAAACTTGCATCAATATATGTGTTCATGTTATCTTAGGTCTCCCTGGCGAAACGAGGGAAGACATGATGGAAACCGCCGAGGCCGTATCAACCTTGGGCATACAGGGTATAAAACTTCACCACTTATATGTGGCTAAAAATACGGTATTGGCCGAGGAGTATTTTCAGGGTAAGGTACAGACGCTGGATATGAATACCTATATCCAGCTAGCCGCCGATTTTTTAGAGCGTATTCCATCGGATGTCACCGTACAAAGACTTGTAGGCGACACGCATGGCAATTTCCTTATATCGCCAATATGGAAGGCCAGTAAGGCCGAGATCACTTATGGAATAACACGGGAATTGGAACGCAGAGGTACCTGTCAAGGCTCACGGTATAACACGTTGGTACCTGCGATGAATCACTCGATTCCATTTCCTGTCCAAAACGTACAGGGACAAGTTTCCGAAGAGCCGAAATTGCATACCATAGAAATATAAAGCGGGCGTAATTCAGTGGTAGAATACCAGCTTCCCAAGCTGGGTATGGGGGTTCGATTCCCCTCGCCCGCTCCATCCTAAAACTAATCGCTTACTTTCACCTCGGCTTTTCCTTTTCCAGGCAAAAAAGATTAAAATTTCCGGAAGAAATGCCGATAAAACACTATACAGCGGAAGTACAGTACTACATAGACAAACTTTTTACCTCCTCCTAGAGGAGGTGATGAGCTAAAAGAGTGCTGCTAAGAGTGTTAAATGCGTTACAACAAGATTTTTGGACTCAGACCCAAAATTTCGGAATCCGTCTTAATGGAAAAATTTAAGAAAGGACGTTAAAATGGAACCGATAAGTTTATTAAAAGACGCTGAAAAATATAGTGGAGAGTATGTTGCAACAAGGTCCTTTACGGATAAAGAAGTGATAGGCCATGGCGGTGACCCTGTAAAAGTATTCAATGAAGCGAAGAAGCTTGGGATAGATGAGCCAGTGGTTTTTTATGTTCCAGAAAAGGGGATAATCCAAATTTACTAACCCGAAAAAGCCGGAACATGTAACGCGACATTTATGTCGCTGTCCAGCGAAATGTAGGGGCGGGGTAACCCCGCACATACACAATGGTTGACGCTAAATTATTTTTTTGGAGGGCGCTATGAACAATTATCCCTTTACAGACTTCAAAAATGGTATTTATCGTCCTTACCTCCCTTTAAGGATAATTAACCCTCATACTGATAAAAGTTATAAAACCTTTGGTCTTATCACCACGGGCGCAGATGAATGCATAATTCCGGCTTTTATTGCGAAGGCATTAGTATCTAATAAAAAATATTTTTACATTTTTTGCAAAAATAATTTATTAATTTTGAACAGCAAGTTGAGGGATAATAACGAGTTCTTTGAGTTTCAGCCCAAGTGCGATTACTTTACGACCAA
>JBKBTA010000224.1:0-4326 GCA_046291035.1 Candidatus Brocadia sp. | reverse complement strand
CTCACCTGAGTGCGCAGGATTTGCAGGACCTGGTGGAGTTCATGAAGGCGCTATAATATTTTTTGATTGGATGACCCGCTGCAGTGGGTCATCCAATCGATTTGAAATCTTTTAGATACCCATGATTAAAAATTGTATCAAACACACACCTAAATTCATCAGGTAGTCAACCGTCCCCGGTTTGACATTATAATGACAAGCGGGGACGCTTATCCTATCCATAGAGGGGCTTTGGTTTTTTCCCCTCTAAAAAGAAGGGCCGGCTGTGTGTCCTAGGGCAACAAATGTTTTACTTCTTACAATTACTACGTCAAGTATTATCAACAATTAAGTGTACACATGAAGATAAATCTAAATATACAATAGTATTGCTATCATTCCTGGCAGGTTTTACATTGATAGGTGTTGTTTTGAATAAGCTCTATGCTTGCGGTAGCGGTGGTTTTTCGCCCGACGGCATTACTTTGAAACTCCAGGGAATGAATAATCTTGCAGAAGCCATTAAACTAAAAGCCACTCTACAAAAGAACGAAGCGATCAAGTGTGTCAATATCAGCCTTGACAAAACGGAGATATATATTTCCACCCTCGGTCCGGGCGCAATCACTGAGGAACAGATTATTAAAGCCATTCAAGATGCCGGTTATGATGCATCGTTACCCGAATAATGTAAAAACATGCTAAAAAAGAATTTTTGCAATTGAAGCCGTTTATGAGACATTTGGTAATGATTGTAATCCTCATAATTTTACCAGGGATTTGTTGTGGTGAGGCCTTTGCGGATGTTTCGTATGCCGACCTTTTTCTGGCCGGAAGGGGGTACAAACCGGTTGAGGATAATTGGGCAATAATGACTTCTTCTCCTGATGGGAGCAATATACCTGATAATCCGCTCTATAGAGAATGGTGTATCGCCACCTTCAATAACGGTGAACAAATCTATGAGGCATACAGGGAAATTGCCTTTGACATTGACTACCGGGCTGAACCACCAGCGACAGACTACTGGCAGACACCAATAGAAACACGTCAAAGTAAAAAGGGAGATTGTGAAGATTCTGTGTTTCTGTTCTTTTCTAAATTGTCTGAACTGGATATTGACGGAGATATTGTATGGGGCTGGGTAGTAGACAAGGATACATCCATTGCCTTTGCCCATGTATGGTATCAACTGTTTGACAAGCGAGGGAAGGCATTTATTGTAGAGGGCTTTTCAAAGGAGTGGAATGGGATTATTCCCGAAGAGATGCTTACGGTCAGAGAGGAACGCATACCTACCCTGATGATACGGCATAATCAGTTAAATCATGCAACAGATAAAATGACCCAGCTCATCGATTGCGGTCAAGGACGGGAATATATAACATCCTTTGAGGATAGGCAATTTCTCTGGGGCATTTACCTCAATAATACCATTATTATCAAGGAAATCCTCCAGAAACTCCAGGACATGTTTGCACGCTACAAGGGTTAGAATGGCAATTATCCTAATAGTACCTTGCAAAAATATTTTGACATTTTTCAGCAAAAATATTTTTGTAGCAGCAAGGCGCGCCTTGCCACTACGGCTTTTCCAATTCATTCGGGTTGGGATGTTGAATCTGTAAAAAGTTTAGCCAATGGCTATCAAAACTGAGATTGAGAAATTAATCCCCAATAAGTAAGTAGGATGGGTAAGTGAAACGAACCCATCATTACTATTTTTGTTGGGTGCGCTTTGCTTTACCCAACCTGCAGATCTTTTCTCTGCGTTCACCGCTCCCTTTGCTGAGAACTATGTATTTCAACCAACCAATTATGATCGTATCTGGCGTGGCAACGCGGACAGATGAGGATGATCTTGCAGGTTTTCTTTGTTACACGTACAAATGAAGTGTGAAAACCATCTTCATACCCGCAATTGGGACATTTGTGGAGTTCCTGTTCTATCTTTATGGATACTGGTTTTGATGTCTGGTTTTCCATGTACCTGCCCCCTTATTTGTAGTGAGTGCCGTTGCTGCTGGTTCAATCGTCCACGATTGAACCGGAACGTTTGATATTTTTCACAACTCGTGCTAGTTCGAAACTTACTGTACGGTTCAAAACTTATGGTTCAATCTGCAAGATTGAACCAGCTTAAACAGCATAATAGCATACGTATAATTGCTCATTCCACAATCACGATTAAATAGTTGTCATCTTGGAAGGCCTGACGGGCCAGGCGTTCCACATCCTGTACGGTAACCTTTTTCAGTCTCTCAGCCTCCTGTTCGTCTGCTTCGGGTCCGTAGCCGTCAAGTATTTTCATGCTTATGTAATATGCCTGACTTACCCGGTCAAGTCGCCGCATGCCCCGGCGTCCCAAAATGGCATTTATGGTTTTTTGCACTTCGCCCTCTTCGATCTTTGCTTCACGCATGGAGTGAATCTCATTGCGAATACCGTTGATAGCTCGTTCTATATTTTCCGGCCGTGTTCCCATCGATATACGATACCATTGGACACCGTCATATTTATGAAAGGAAACGCCAATACTGTAAGCGAGACCTTGCTTTTCACGCAGGTTGAAAGCGAGTCTGTCACTAAAGATGGTTTCCATTACATAGAGCGCAGGTTGATCTTCCTCGCTCACATCACATACATTTGCCACAGAGATATACGACTGCTGTTTCCCCATCTTTTCTCGTATCGTGGTACCAATGGACTTAAACTGCGGCGTAAACGATGGTGGCTGCCATCCCGCCTCGCCCCACGTACCTCCAAAATATTGCCTGACCAATGACATTGCCTTTTCGATCGGTATATTGCCAGAGATGACCAGCATCAGGTTCGACGGGTTGTAAAATTTTTGACGGAAGTCCAGCACATCTTTCAATTGAATCCGTTCAAGTTGTTTGACATCGCCAAACAGTCGGCCAAAACCAGGATTCTCTTTGAACAGGCTATCATAAAGGATCCGTTCTGCTACCTTGGGCGTACTCATTTCTGCATTGGCTGAAAGCGATATGACATCTTTCTTCGCTTCAGCAAAAGCCTTTTCTGTGAGATTTGGCTGCAATATCACTTCCGAAAGCAGATTCAATCCCTTCTCAAAAAAGACATCTATTATCTTTAGCCGGATGTAAGCAAAACGGGGGGTATGATAATAGTCATCGAAAGGAACGGATGGATCATCGAAAAGTTTTATTTCAGCGCCAATGGACTCGAATGCCTGATACAGCGCATCGTCTGGATGCTCTATAGTTCCACCTTCGATGAGCATACGCTGTAAGATTTCCGTCATGCCCCATTTCTCTTTCCCTTCGCTCAGGCTGCGCTCCTTTGCCAATAAATGTATACCTACGACCCGGCTGTCATGGTTCTCTTTTACGACAACTGTCAGGCCATTTTTCAACGTTTCCATTTTGTATTGATTGACGGATTGCGTTGATACCTCCGCAGTAGTCTTCTCAATTGGAGGGGACATCAATGTAACCACAGGCACCTGGGCACTCACATATTTTTCTGCTGCCTTTTGAATAGCCTGCGGTGTTACCTTCATTAAACCATCCATGTAATTGCGGAGCAGTGAATACCCACCGGCCGCTAAATAACCCGATTTCATCATGCCGTAATAATGTAAACTCTCCTGCAAATAAAGTTCGTGCGTTGCCCTCGCAATCAGCGTTGATTTCACCTCACTGTCCGGAACGGCTTTCTTTGCCATGCCTTGCACCGCCTGGGTAATTAATTCTACTACACGCCCTGCATCAGCATTCACGGGAAGTTCCGCAGATATCTGTAACGTTGAAAAATCACGGTTGAAATCCATGCTTGTTTCAATTGATTCAACCAGGTCTTTATATTGTTCCTGTTTGAATAATGTCTTCAGTACAGCGTTCTCTCTTCCTCCGAGAAATTCAGATAGCAATACCAGCGCCTGAAAATCATCAGAAACCGGCGGTGGCAAGATATAACCCAGGGTCAGGTATTGACGATCTTTAGGAAATTTGCCCATGCCATTTGCTGTAATAATGCGTAATTTTTGCGGTGGCTTAAGGGTTATGGTTTTGTGCTCTGGTATGGGCCCTGCCGGATATGGGCCATACTTTTCTTTCACCAACTTCACCATCTCAGGGGTTGAAAAATCACCGATTACCATTAAAATCATGTTGTTGGGTACATACCAGGTTCGATAATATTCCCATACGCTTTCCCGCTTGAGATGGGTGATAGTGGAAACTGTCCCAAGTACCGGACGCACATAAGGTGTCCCGGCAAAAAAAGTCCTCTGGAAATGATTGTTGACCTGATACTCTGGCCGGTCTGCGCCTTTGCCTATCTCTTCAATGACTATGCCACGCT
>JBKBTA010000223.1:0-4360 GCA_046291035.1 Candidatus Brocadia sp. | reverse complement strand
AAGGAATTTCAATCTTTCCGCGACTGCCTTACACACCCCCCAACCCCTCTCGAGAGGGGATTAGAAAAGTCCCCTCCTGGGAAGGGATGAAGGGGTAGGTTTTGTCTTATTATAAAAAGTCGCCAAAGGCCTAATTTAAAGGGTATTATTGTCACATGAAAAATAAAGACATAAACACAATCATTCCCACCCACAGGAGGTTGTCGATGATTAAAAACATTCACTACAGGAGGAAATACGATGGAAATCAAAATGAAAAGCACGGCCTTCGAAGAAGGTGGTATGATACCGAAGAAGTATACCTGCAATGGCTCTGATGTTTCTCCGCCCATTTCATGGACTTCTGTTCCCGAAGGTACAAAGAGTCTTGCCCTTATCTGTGACGATCCTGATGCACCAATGGGCACCTGGGTACATTGGGTTCTTTTCAATTTACCTGCAGATATCAGGGAGTTACCTGAGAATATACCTCCTGAGAAGACACTTGCAAATGGTGCCAAACAAGGAATAACCGATTTTCGCAAAATCGGCTACGGTGGGCCGTGTCCGCCGGGTGGCACCCATAGATATTATTTCAAACTCTATGCCCTGGATACAGAAATTAATCTTGATGCCGAAATTACGAAAAAGCAATTGTTAAAGGCTATGGAAGGACACATCCTCGCTGAAGGTCAATTAATGGGGAAATATAAGAGATAATAAACTATCATTCACTATAAAATTATAAGGTGGGGGATATATCAGGCGCAATTCCATACGGTGTTCCTCTGTATGACAGCGAATATAACTGGGCCAAAGAACAGACTTATAGTCCTTCTATAAAAGTCAAAACTCTTTTCTCCTTCTGAGACTAAGAGGACATTTCTGAAGCATTTATTCTGGTACTTAGCAAGTGGGGGTTGGAGGCGTTTCGCCTCCTTCCTGCTGCTGTTGACCTACCGGTATGTCCTGTCAAACGTAAGTAAGTTAAAACCTGTTTCTAGTGAGCTTTATTAACGATCATTCTTTATTCTTTGCGGCTTCGTGTCTTTGTGTGACTACTTTCATCTGTTTATTGCACCCGTGCAATATCACTGATTGATCATGACTCACTGTTAATAAAATGGGGCGTTGAAAACGCCCCATTTTATTCCACTCAACTGATACCTATAACTATCACTTATATTACAGTCCCGTCAATTTCTTGTAACGGTAATTGTGTCTGTGCTTTTATTGTTAGCCCTGTCTATGGCTGTTACTGTAAATACAGTAGTTCCTTTTGCTATCCAGATACTGTTGGTTGACCAGTTGGCGGTCCCGCTAGCCGTACCACTTCCCCCCTTGTCATTACTCCATGTAACCCTGAATACACCGCTCAAATTATCCGAGGCAGTACCCCCCAGCGTAATTGTACTGCTCGTAGTGGTGTAATTAGCGTTTGTTGTCGGACTCTTTATGGTTACGCCAGGATTAGTCTTATCCAAAGTAATAGAGTCACTGAATGTGTTCGACACATTTCCAGCAGCATCCTTATACCAGACATATACCGTCTTATTGCCATTCCAGTCACTCAGTGTGTATGAGACATTAGCATTATAACTGGTTGTGGATGATATCGTCGTCCAACCTGTGGCTGATGCCTGTGGTCTGGTTGAACTGGTAGAGAGGTAATACCCCGTCACCCCTACATCATCGGTAGCTGAAAGCGTTAAGGTAACATCGATAGAGTTGGTATAGGCGGCACCACCATTAATGCTTATAGAACCATTGGGAGGTATTTGATAGGACACGGTAATCGTATCTATCATTGTATTGCCTGCCCCATCCGTGGCGGTGACCGTAATGATATTATCTCCAAGTAACAAGCTTATATCGGAAATCGACCAACTGGTGGTTCCACTAGCCGTCCCGCTTCCACCCCTGTTATTACTCCATGTCACTCTGCCCACACCGCTTGCATTGTCTGAGGCAGTACCGCCTAAACTTATCGTATTATTTGCCGTCTTATAGGTGGCGTAGGATGTAGGACTGGTGATGGTTATTGATGGGCCAGTTGTATCCAGGATAATAGAGTCGCTAGATGTGTTTGATACATTTCCGACAGCATCCTTATACCAGACATATAACGTCTTGTTACCATCACCGCTACTTAAAGTGTAAGAAACGTTAGCATTATAATTGGTCGTGGATGAAATTGCAGTCCAACCTGCGGCTGATGCCAGTGGTATAACTGAGCTGGTAGAGAGGTAATACCCTGTTACTCCTACATTATCAGTAGCTTCAAGCGACAGGGTAACGGACCGAGAATTGGAATAGTTGGCACCATTATTAATAGCTATAGAACAATTCGGCGCAGTAACGTCTAACGTAGTAAAAAACTTTTCATTTCCATAGGTAGTTCCCGCACTGTTCCTGGCTACAACTCTGTAGTAACAATTTGTAGCTTCAGGCAATCCATTTATACTAAAATTCATTGCAGTGTCATCTGAACCGCTGATACTCTGAAGAGGTGAACTGCTGTCATATGACCCGTTGGTAACACCAAACTCGAACCATGCCGTTGTCGATAATCCATTCGCGTTCACTAAACCATTTATCGTAGCCGTATTCGACGTCACATTCGTTGCCAAACCGGTTGTACATTGAGGTTTTCCATCAGACTCTATTGTAAAAATATACCCGTTGCCCTTGACCTGGTTATTGGTGGAATCGACATCAATGGCGACTCCTGGGTTCAGGGTTATTTGATCTCCCATGATGGTAACATCGGCACTTCCATCCTCAGACTCCCTAAAATAGCCATCGGTGCGTTGTACAGAGGTTACTGTCTCTCCGGGATTCAGTCTTATAGTTCCATTTTGTGTTATAAATACCGCAAAGAGCTTCCCCGTCTTCGGATGGCGAGAATATATAACATCACTGCTGGCATAGCTCTTGGTGCTTTGGTAAACGCTGCCATCCCAGGAACGATAATCAAGTGGAACATTATTTAAATTATCCCAATTCGGTAAACATCGTATAAGTTTCAGTCTGGGGTAAACTTCTGTAACGCTAGCAAATTTTGGCATATCTCCTGTGCCACCGAATCTCCCAAACCAGTTGTACCAGGCCCAGTTGATGCCTGCCTTGGCGGCATAAAAACGATTCTCATATTCACCAACACTATTGGGTTGACTGATACCGACCATATCCCGTGTAACATTTACTCCTGAATTAAAGTTACTATCGTTATCAACGAAGTTAGTACTAGAACTCTCCTGAGTCAGCATATCTGGTGTCAGTTCGCCCTTATCTGCCCTATCCTTTATCTGATATATCCATTCGTCTGTAGCCGTTTCACTATAGAGATGGTAAGGTTCCAAAATCCATTTTGTATCAGGAAATTCTTGCCTCATACGCGCATTTAATTGCTTAAAAAAAGCAGCCCTTCCCTCTGTATAGGTTGCATACTCATGGGTAATGCCATCATGTAACAGGCCTGAGTCAACTCCTGTCCAATAAGAGAGTGTAACAAAAGTATTACGATTGTTTTTCGTTAGGTCATAATAAGCAAATTCACCCGAAAGCTTCGGCACATCTACCATATATCCGGCACAAGTAAAACCTATACTTTGGTCTTCATAACTCTTTGCTATAGTAATAAATTGCTCAATAACATAATCAATAACTCTCTGTTGCTGAAAATCCCAATTGGGACGAAAGTCTGTAGCTGAAAAATGCCACCCTGTTTCTATGTTTCTTGGAAATGGTTCCATACTTTTCCATACCATATTTCTCTCAAAAAAATCTCTTTGTTCTTGTGTATATGATCGAGTAGTATCAATGTACAGTTTTCCTATGATAGGGACCATATCCTGCAGTACATGGGGATCAACGAGGTAAAATTTAAGTCCATCGCGATTAGGATTATTTGCGTACTGGTTCTTGTCCCATTGACCATACGTAAGTGCTATATAGTCATAGCCCATTTGCTTTGCATAAGTAATATGATCATTTGGGTCTCCATTCCAGCAAATGCCGTAAAAATTTTTCCAACTTTCGTCAGCTGACGTTGAAGGTATGAATTTTACGCCACTTAAAAAACATGCCTGGACAAAAATTAAAAAAATACATCTGAGTAACCTCCTATTAAACTTCATACCTGCTTCTCCTTACAAAAAGAAATTGTCGTGCATCACTAACCAGCTTTTTTGATATTTCAGGCGATGATGATTAGGAATTTAATAGATGGCCCAGTTGATTAACTCTCATTTCGACAATAATAATATTACGCTGTAAAAACTTCTTTTTTTTGTAAGTTTTTTAGTAACTAGCCCATTTGTCCACTTAAGTAGGTAGTTGGTCAGGGTAACGTCAAAGTCCAGCGATACCAAAAAGAGGG
>JBKBTA010000222.1:0-4378 GCA_046291035.1 Candidatus Brocadia sp. | reverse complement strand
CTGCATCTTTTAATTCCTGGAGCATAATCCATCGTGTGGAAATACCAAATCCACCACCTATTTTCCTCCTCATTTCCAGAATGGTGACATTTCTATTTCCCCTTGTCGTATATCCAACCGCATCCATTGCATCAATTACCTTATGCTTGAGCAGAAAGCAGGCAACATCCGGCCTCATTGCCCCCTGCTTGGCCACATGCAAAGCCACTTCGCACCCAACAGTCCCACCACCAATAATGACTACGTCCTTACCTACAGGCACCTTACTGTCCAATACAGCACTGGCAACATGTACATTTTCCCCTTTTATTCCAGGGAGATTGAGTATTATGGGATTCCCGCCTGTAGCCACAATTATCGCATCAGGGCGCTCTTCTTTTATGGTCTGAAAATCTGCCTCTTTTCCAGTTTTTAAATTTATCTTGAGCTTTGAAATCTGTCTTTCCAGATACGTTATAATATTTTGTATTTCTTCACGTCCAGGAGGAATAAAGGCATATCGTAATTGGCCACCCAGTTGGTTATTTCTTTCGTAGAGTGTAACATTGTGCCCCCTTAATGCCAGGACACGTGCGGCCTCCATACCAGCAGGTCCTCCACCCACGACCACAACCTTCTTGGGTTTACTCGTCCTGGTTATTTTGTATTCGCCCTCATGACCTGCCATCGCATTATAAGTACACGAAACAGGCTTAAAATTAAGCAAGGAATCAAAACACCCTTGATTACATGCAATACAGGTCCTGATATCATCAAGTTGTCCATTTTTATACTTATTCGGTAACTCCGGGTCTGCGATGAGAGGCCTTCCAATAGACACCATGTCTGCCTGTTCATTATCTAAAATCTCTTCGGCCAATTTAAGATCGTTTATCCTTACCGAGGCAATCACGGGGACTTTTACCTGTGATTTGATCTTCTCCGAAAGGAATGCGTATGCCATCCGCGGAATAGCCATCAACATGATGGGAGTCTTGCTCTCGTGCCAGCCGGGAGATACGTTAAAAGCGTCAGCTCCCGCCCGTTCTAATATTTTAGCAATTTCTAAACTCTCGTCTATCTTGAGTCCTTCCTCTACGAAATCATCTCCTGACATTCGAAAGATGACTGGATAATCTTTCCCTACAGTTTCTCTTATCGCATGAATCATCTCTCTGGCAAAACGGGTTCTGTTTTCCAAACTTCCACCATATTCATCGTCACGTCTGTTGGTAGCCTTTGAGAGGAACTGATTGATAAGATATCCCATCCCGCCATGAAGTTCCACGGCGTCGAAACCTGCCTTTTTTGCCCTCATTGTGGCACTGACAAAATTATCGATAACCATTTTGATCTCTGAAACTGTTAAGGCATGAGGTTCCTGCTTAATGCTTCTATGTGTCAGTCGAGAAGGTGCAAGGGGTTGCATTTTTGTAAAAAAAGATGAGGCGCTCCGGCCACCGTGAAGCAATTGTGCCGCTACCCGGACGTCATACATGTGAATGGCATCGGTTAATCTTTTTAATCCAGGAATGAGTTCATCCTTGTCCAGTCCGATAATACTCTTCCAGACCTTCCCATTCATTTCAGGATAACAGCCACCTACAACAATAAAACCTACCCCCCCTTTTGCCCGCTCCGCATAAAAATTGATAATTTGGTCGTTGATGGTACCGTCTGAAGTAAATCCAAGGTCCATGGCAGACATAATTACCCTGTTTTTTAACGTCATCTGACCAATATTTATTTTGTCAAACAGTTTGCTCATAATTCAATGATAAGGAATTTCAAACTAACCGCGTAGTGGCAACTCATGAATTGCCACTACGCTATTAAAGTAGCTAAGGGCATAATTTATTTCTTAATTTAATCTGAACGTCGATTTTCACAGACATACACAGATAAGTATCTTATCAATCACTTTTTAAAATCCTTACTCTATCAACTTCTATACATTTCCAAAAAACTGCTCTATTTAAAATTAAAGCTATTCGTGGTATTTCCGATTATGGAGTGGCCCTTTAATCGTTGAGACAGTTAATGATCAATATTTTAGAAAGGGCAAGGGAATAAAATGAAGATGCTTGAAGCAATGCATGTTATCCTTCTTTGAGAATTTCTAGAGAAAGTACGTCAATAGCTGTAAGTTGTAACATGTTCTAATTCTGAAATGTTAAGCACTTTGGGATTATAAGACTCATATTACCATTTGTCAAGTTTATCCTTGCATGAACGCAATTTCGTTTTTTCAGGTGAAAATGACTTGTATGAAGGGGTCGAAATGACAATTACTGGTGAAAATTCTATACAATTAAATTATGCCGATAGGGAGTGGAATACGAACTAAAAGAAGTGGAAGGCAAATAAGTATGGAGAATTTACAAACCGTTAGAAACTCAAAAGTTGATTCGCATTTAATCTCCAACGCTAAACTCATCGAATATGAATTTCTGGATAGTTTTATCACATGAATTTTGAATTTAAACTCATTCAAGCGTAAACATCCACATTTTTGCCAACACCTTCGGGATTACTAAAACTCTTACTTGCCTCTTTTTGTTCTTCTATGAGCTTTAATACCGTTTCCCCCTGCATCTTCATTAAATCCATAGCCTTTTTTATCATTTCTACATTATTATCAACTGACATTTTTGACGTAATGTTGTCGATCATAATAGTCGCCTCCTTAATTTTAACAAGAATTTCTGTAAACTGTAAAACTTGTAACAAGTTTCCCGTACTATTTCAGCTTAAAGAATATCACAAAGTATCTTATAATATCGGAATATTGCAGAAATTATTTAATATTTTTCGTAAAAATATTTTGACATTTTAAGGAAACTTTTATCACAATAATAAAAACAAATCGAGACAAAAAATGTTTTTAGATGAAATATTACTGTGATTATCAACCCTGAACAAATCAAGACCTTTGTCAATACAAACTACCCTTACCTTGGTATAAATAAACAGCAAGAGGTCTCCCGGCTCTTGTTTGAGATTGCCAAGCGTGAACGAATCGATTATACAGAAGTAACTGACAATCTGCCACAACCGCCCAGTCGTTTTGTCCACATTAAAGATTATCTGCTAAAACGTCGTTATCCATCTCTCACTGCGAGAGGCCATAAAATAAGGTCATCATTTTGCGATATTACCATTAATCCGGAATTGAAAGTTGACGTAGTTCCGAAGCCAGAAATGAAACCAAAAAAGATCTTCATTGAAGAATCCGTTTTGCATACCGAGATGGCCAAAAGGGTAACGTCTCAATTTCCGGAAAGCGCTATAGAAGTAATTAAGGCGTATAAAGAACATGTGAAAAAGAGACGTTTTGATATCGACGATTACAACCACAGACTGGAAAGTTTTTACCTCGTGCGCGAGAACTATGATTTTTACAAACGATGCCCGTGTTCAAATAAATCCGCATCCTGCGGTTATTTCGTAGTCAATCTGGGAAGCGGATGCCCCTATGAATGTGTCTATTGCGTCTTGCAGGATTACATCAATTCCCCGGGCATTATCCTACCCGCAAACATCGCAGATTTTTTTGCAGCTTTCAAGAATTTTAAGCAAAACACCCGTTGCGGTTCTGGTGAATTAACCGATTCCCTGGCATTCGACCATATCACGGGGTATTCACCTCAGATCATCGAATTTTTTCGACGGTACCCGAAGAGTATGTTCGAGTTTAAAACAAAAAGTAACAACATTGATCTCCTGGTTTCTGTACCAGGGGCAAGGAATATTATCGTTTCCTGGTCAATGAATCCCCCAAAAATCGTGGAAACTGTTGAACATTTTACAGCCACCTTACCTCAACGATTAGAGGCCGCGCAAAAGTGTGCTGATTGTGGATATCGGGTAGCCTTTCACTTCGACCCGATTATTTACTACCCAGGGTGGGAAGTTGATTATGAGAAATTGATTAATGACATCTTTGATACGGTGGATGGAGGAAATATTGCATGGATAAGTCTTGGAACACTGCGCATGACACCTCGGCTGAAAAAAATCATTGAGAATCGATTCCCTGACAACACGATACTCGATGAAGAATTCCTCATTGGCCATGATGGTAAGCTCAGGTATCCACGAGACGTGCGGGCTTCCATATACAAAAACATGACGTCCTTGATTCGCAAACGCTGCAAAGACGTCCCTCTTTATCTGTGCATGGAAGAAAAGTCAATGCATTTAGACCATGGAACTTAGCTAATTATCTATTATACAAGGAATTTCAAAGTTGTGATTGTAGAGCGAAGAGGCTCTTCGCTCTACATTATAAAAGCCGCCAAAGGCCTAATTTATGATTAAGAATTTGGTAGCGTTGTCAAGTGGAGACCTGACAAAAGCCCTCCATTTCATATAGATCATACATCAAATCCGTTGTAGT
>JBKBTA010000221.1:0-4413 GCA_046291035.1 Candidatus Brocadia sp. | reverse complement strand
AACGGTTCTGAAAAAGCCAGTTTATTTTCTTTCTTTTTTACCTGATACTATTTGCATTTATGTTTGACGTAGCCCTGATTTAAATGGTAAGAGACTTGAATATATACTGTTTTATGGTAAACTCATAAAGCTTGTGTAGCATCCCCATACGTTGGATTGTTTTGGTGCGTAGGACGCACCCTACTATGGCTTGCCTGTAAGGGCAATTCATGAATTGCCCTTACAAAATTGAAACTCCTTAACACTTAATTAACCACAAAGAAAAAGCATATGAACAGGAGAGAAATATGAAAAAAATTATTTCTGTTACATCTGTTTTTATTTTTTGTGCCTTATTAGCTTACGGATGCAATCCCAAGCAAACGGCCCTGTCAGAAAAAGGCGGTATCTGGGCGGTATATGATAGGGAATGCCGGAAATGCCATAAGGCTAATGGAAAAGGTTGTTTTGTAGGCAGAATCATTTACAAAATCCCTAATTTTACCAATACAAAATGGCAGGATAACGTGTCTGATTCGAGATTAATTATATCCGTGGCCAATGGTAAAGGGAAGATGCCAGGCTATAAGGGCAAGCTGACAGATGAAGAGATTGTGGATCTGGTCAAGGTATGCGTCAGGAGCTATTACCCGCCACAGGCACAATAAGGATTTACTATTGATTTTGTCGTACTTTAAGATAAAATTCTAGATTGTTTTTGGTGCGTAAGACGCACCCTACAATGGCTTTTTGTCTGTAAAGCGACGAGGATCGTCCCTTCACGACTATAAAATTGAAATTCCACAACATTGCGCTATAGGGAGAACCAATGCTACGGGAGATGTGCAAAGCTAAGATTCATGCTGCAACGGTAACGGAAACCAACCTTAATTACAACGGCAGTATCACTATAGATAAAGCACTTCTTGACGCCGTAGATATCCTCCACTACGAACGGGTACAGGTCCTCAATATTAACAATGGGACACGGGTAGAAACTTACGTGATTGAAGGTGAGCGTAACTCCGGTGTTATCTGTTTAAACGGGGCTGCGGCACGATGGGCACAACCAGGCGACCGGGTCATCATCATTTCTTATTGCCTTGTTGAAGACAAAGAGGCAAGGAACTGGAAACCGAAGATTATTCTCGTTGACGGAAACAACCAACCCATAAAAACCCTCTAGTCATGAGAAGAATCTTATTCGAAATCCCACTTTTCTTTTTCCAGATACCCATCTACTCATACGGATTCATGCTGATGGTTGCCTTTTTGGTGGCCATTACCGTCGCACGCTGGAGGGCAAGGAAGGAAGGTATCGATCCAAATAAGATTACAGACATCGGAATTTATCTCGTCTGTGCAGGAATTTTTGGGGCAAGGTTGTTTTTTATTATTCAATTCTTTGAGGATTACAAAAACAATCTCTTAAGCATCTTTAAGATTTACGAAGGCGGTTTAGTATACTATGGAGGACTCTTTGCCGGCATCGTTACCTTGCTTGTGTATGTTAAGAAGCAGCAACTGCCTTTTTTAAAGATCATTGATATCCTTATGCCCTCCGCCGCACTAGGGCTAGGCTTTGGCCGTATCGGATGTTTCCTGAATGGATGCTGTTTCGGAAAGGTTGCACCCCATATTCCATGGGCAATTCAATTTCCCAGGACACTGGACAAAACAGGTATGGTGGACGGTAGTCCTGCCTTTATTCATCAGTATGAACTCGGATTAGTTCATCTCTCTGATACCCATAGCCTCCCGGTACATCCCACCCAGTTTTACTCATTCCTTGCAGATGTTGCGCTTTTCTTTATTCTTAGCGCCTTCTTTAAGTACCGGAAAAGGGATGGGGAGGTGCTACTTCTCTTTGGAATACTTTATCCCATCATACGGTTTTGCATGGAGGCACTTAGGGATGATAATCCATTATTCTTTGGGTTTTTTACCATCGCGCAGATTATCAGTATCGCCATGTTCCTTATATCAATAAGTCTTTTTGCTATCTCCAGATTTAGACTGATAAGGAACAACCCGGGGATACTGCATAATTAAAAATCAATGTTAGGGCTAAAATTAAGTTGCACGAGACCTTTTCGGATACCTCTAAAAGTTTTGATTCAGGCTACAAGCCTGAACCAGCATGAAGTGGTTATAAAGGCTCAATTCGATCCAGTAGTTTCTTTTATCCGAATGTTGTCATCCAGCATACGTAATTTCTGCACAAGTTTGTCTTCTATAAGCACCCGGAATCTCGCCTGCTGCTCTTCAAAACGGCTGCTTAAAATATGTGCATGTTCATGCAGATATGCAATTAATTTCCCACTGCCTGGACTACAGGTAAGCTCCACATCCACAAAATTCCTTTCGAGCATTTCTCCAATCCTGCGTTTCAGGTCTTGTATTCCCCGGTATGTCTTTGCGGAGATCAAAATGCAATCCTTGTGATAACTCTGAAGCAGAGGAATAATGGACTCGTCTTTTATGGCATCTATTTTGTTAAATACCATAATCGTCGGTTTTTTATCGCATCCCAATTCCTTCAATACGGTATTCACCGCCTCGACTTGTTTGTGGACCAGGGGGGAACTAATGTCTGCAACATGGAGCAGAAGGTCGGCGTGCCGGGCCTCCTCAAGGGTTGCTTTAAAGGAAGAAACCAGGTGATGGGGCAGCTTCTGGATAAAACCCACCGTATCGCTTACCAAAACCTTTCTCCCGTTTTCCAATTTACAGATGCTCGTTTTTGTGTCAAGCGTTGCAAAGAGTTTGTCTTCTACAAAGGTATCAATCTCCGTCAGGGCATTCATTAATGTCGATTTCCCGGCATTGGTATATCCCACAATGGATACCGTGAAAAATTCCTTCCGCGAGGCGACTAGCCGTTCCTGCCTCTTCTCAATTTCATGTAATTTCCTTCTCAGGTCGTGGATTTTTTTTAACACGATGCGTTTATCGACTTCCAATTGCTTTTCACCGGGCCCCCTTGTTCCAATACCACCCTCAATTCTGGAAAGATGCGTCCACATCCTCTTTAATCTGGGTCGTGTGTACTCTAATTGAGCCAATTCTACCTGAAGTTTTGCCTGAAATGTCTTTGCACGGGTGGCAAATATGTCCAGGATTAATTCACTCCTGTCAATCACTTTCTTTTCAATAACCTTTTCAAGATTTCTGACCTGTGCAGGGGTAAGGTCGTCATCACAAATAAGCACATCGGCACTAAAATCCTTTGAAATCCTGGATAATTCGGCTGCTTTCCCCTTCCCAATATAATATACAGGGTCGATATTTGGTCTTTTTTGAACTACAGTATGGACAACATTTGCACCAGCAGTTTCTGCCAATCTCCGGAGTTCTTCCAGCGGCGCCTCATCCTCACTATGATCTCCGGACAGCATAACCCGAAAAAGAATGGCACGTTCAGCCCTTACCGTAAATGCAGTTTCCTTTAATTTCACTTATCCCTCTATTCTACAATTGACATAAAATAATCCTCGCATCAACAGCCTTCACACCTTTCGAATAAACAAGGACAGGGTTCAGGTCTATCTCCTTAATCTCTTCTACGGAAACCATGATGTCTGATACCTGTACAATGGTTTGGACCAATGCGGAAATATCCGCCGCTTCCATACCCCTAAAACCCTTTAAAACCTTAACCCCTTTTATTTCGTGAATCATATCTAATGCCTCATATTCCTCCACCGGGGCGATACGAAAAGACACGTCTTTAAAAACCTCAACAAAGATACCACCCAGCCCGAACATCACGGCCGGGCCAAATTGAGGGTCCCGAAGTCCGCCCACAATAACTTCCGTGGAAGGCGTTGCCATTTCCTGAACAAGAATTCCTTCAATCCGTGCATCTGGCTGCATCTTTTTTACGCTTCTTATAATTTCATCGTATGCATCCCTAACGCCTTCGTCGTCCTTTATACCAAGCTTAACACCACCCACATCGGTTTTATGGCTAATATCAGGTGAAACAATCTTGAGGACAACCGGATATCCGATAGATGCCGCTGCATGGATTACATCTGCACGGGAAGTTGTAACTATGTGCTTGGTGGTGCTTATACCAAACGTTTCAATAAATTCCTTAGCCTCAGGTTCAAGTAATTCATATCGATTCTGGAGTAAGGCTTTTTGTATAATATCACGGGTAGCTCTTCCACCATTTGTTATAAATTTGTTCATGTAGGTTTCCTTAAACGTTTAAGGAATCTCAAATACCCCACCGTAAACGGGTGGATTATGGGGGTGATCAAATACAAGTTGCCGAAGGCCTTGTTTAAAGATAGCCTGAATTTTACTTTAAAAATTACGGAATTTATTTTATTATAACGACAAATAGAAAATGTTCAAAGGATATATATCGAATACCATCGGACATGTCCGATGGAACATACATAACAAACATACCTTTCTCATTCC
>JBKBTA010000220.1:0-4421 GCA_046291035.1 Candidatus Brocadia sp. | reverse complement strand
GACGTGCTTTTTGGGTGAAGATGAAATAAAAGAGGCATATTACGTGTTTTCACATCTGAGGTGCGACGAGCAGATGTGGGATTGTGAAGGAAAGGAAGTTGATGAGTTTGTCATTAAGAAACTGCTGAGCAGGTATGACAATTATTTCAAAAAACACAGGATCGGAAAGGACGTCTTTATTACCTTACGTGTGCCCAACCCTATGGTAGAAAAAAGTGAAGCAAAGATTCTTCTGGAAACTTTGGAAAGCGCGCCACGTTCATACGATACCGCAAGCCAGTTTTACGGAGATGATAACATACCACCCATCTTTGAAGTTATTCTTCCTATGACGACCAATACGGAATCAATTAACCGCGTGTATTATTATTATCGTGATTTTGTCGTCGGGAAGCAACATAGGAAATGTTTTGAGCACGATATTACCATAAAGGAATGGATTGGTGAGTTTAAGCCCGAGACCCTGGAAGTGATTCCATTATTCGAGGATATCCCTTACATGCTCTCTGCGGATACTATGGTGCAGAATTATCTAAAGGACAAACAGTTCTCCTATCAGAGGGTATTCCTTGGCCGTTCAGACCCTGCATTGAACTATGGCATGCTGCCTGCAATTCTAGTAGTTAAAATTGCCTTACAGAGGTTGCACGCGCTGCAGGAAAGACTTCGAATTCCCATCTATCCCATCCTTGGGCTCGGTTCCAATCTCTTTCGTGGCAATCTCTCGCCACTAACTGTAAACGAATGCCTGAAGGAATTTCCCTGTGTTCAGACCTTTACGATACAATCAGCATTCAAATACGATTATGACGAAGGACAAGCCAGGGAAGCCATTCAAAAGATCAATAATCATGTGAGGACACCACCGACTTCCATAGATGAAGAAGTGGCCCTGGATATTACGGAAAGATTGGCGTCGGCTTACCGGGAACAGATAAAGGAGCTTGCTCCTTTAATTAATGAAATCGCCAGATTTGTCCCCAGACGGAGGATGCGTAAACTTCACATTGGCCTTTTTGGTTACTCAAGGAATGTTGAAGGAATTACCCTTCCAAGGGTGATTTCTTTTTGCGCCTCGCTCTACTCGATTGGACTCCCCCCGGAACTGCTGGGATTACACTGTTTGACCGAAAAGGATCTGGCATTCCTCAAGACTACATATCCTGCATTCCTGGATGATCTCTCATCGGTAGCATCGTATTATAATCGGGACGTGATAAAATTAATATCTCCGAAAATTGCACGGGATATCGAAAAGGTGCTGGGTATGGTAAAGTACACCGAAAACATACTTCACAGTGAGTATACGTCCCAGATCATTCAGGCAATCCTCTCCGGGAAGAAAGAAACCTTAACAGAAAACATAATTGCGGCAGGAAAGGCAAGGAGATTTCTGGGATGATCAATTGCCGATATTAACAAACATGTTTTTATTTAAAAAAATTTCGCGTATAAAGAGAAATTCTTAAAATGTCTAAAATATTTGTTCACAAAATATTACAACGCTATCTCATGACAGAGTGGTTCAGGATGTTTTTGCCATCCTTAGCGTGTTTTGAGTTGTTGATCTTCCTGGGATTTTCCATTCAATTGTTACATAAAGGACTTGACATTATTACCCTGAGGGTACTTATTCCTCATCTCTTTATTCAGGCATTTCCTTATTCAATACCTTCGGCATTACTTACTGCCACGTCTATGACATACGGGCGTATGAGTGCCGACCACGAAATCATTGCCATTCAGACAAGTGGCGTCCATATACTGAGGATAATTACACCCGTTTTGGTAATTGGGGTTGTCTTTAGTTTCATAACATTAGCCTTAACCTCCGAGATTTTGCCACGGTCCTGTTACAAAATAGTATTACTTCAGGAACGCGCTATTAATAACATCCTGGCAGGGCGTCTGGCTACCTTTCAGAAAAAAATCGACCTGCATCCGTACCAAATTTATATTGGCAGCGTGGAAGATGATATAAATAAAGACATAGCGGTAATAGAGTATGCAAATGACTACGTGACGAATGTCATCCTTGCCGAAGAGGGGTCTATCAAAATGGACGAGGCAGAAAACAAGATACTTCTTACGCTACATCGTGGGGAATTTCTCAAGCCGAATTATAAAAAATTGGAGGAAATCCCACGTGTGGGTGTGTTCAGGGAAACCACGTTTGAAATCTCTCTGAAAGAAAAGAAGCGGGAATCTTCTTCAAAGTATATGACGGTATTTCAACTCTGCAGATATAACAGAGAAATCGACGATGAACTGGCAAAAAATCCAAAAACGCCATTGAACTTAAAAAAGAACAAAGATGCTTTGATGAAAGAACTTACTGTTAGCCGGGAGAAATTCAGTAATTTGTCACGGAAGCGTGAGAAACTCGCCACCGAATTGAAGCGTTCCAACGAAAACCTGGCACGCCAGGCATCGAAGATCGAAGGTCTGGAGAACGAGAGTAAGATAGCAAAAAACTATATCCTTGTTGCCAATGAAAATTTGATTCAAGTGAAAAAAGAAACGAAGGCAGGCACCTTAACGGGTGAAGACAGGGATAAAAAAATCATGCAAATAAAGGAGACCATTGAAAGGGAGAAGCAAAGAATTTATAACATCGAACGAAAAGTTATTGCGGCCAAGAAGGTACAGAGTGAAGAAACAAAAAAAATTGCTTCTCTTTCTCAGGCCATTTCAGAGATAAACATCCGGCGGGATGCCTTGCTGAAAGATATCGAAGCTATGGAAGGGGAATCAACCGTTGCCGAAAAGGAGGATATACGGCGTAAAAACGATATTTCCATACACAAGAGGCTTTCACAAGCGCTCTCCTGCATACCTTTCGTCATCATTGGCATTCCACTCGGCATTATGCTGCGGAGCGGGCACCTTATGATCGGGTTTGGTGCGAGCTTTATGGTGGTCCTGTTCCTGTACTACCCGCTGGTAGTAACCGGAATGGTGCTGGCAAAGGATGCTTTCGTACCCGTAGTACCAGCCATATGGGGTGCAAATATCATCCTTTTTATTGGGGGTATGTTCGTTTTCAGAAAGCTACTTACTGGATAAAGGCCTCGCCATATTACGGTCTTGACTTTTAACGGAAAAGGATTAGTATAAATACAGAAAATTTTTTAAGTATGCCTTTTAAGACGGTTTAATACATGCGCAACAATCGGCTCACGTTCGGAATAAATATCGGAAGCAAGTGGACACGCATAATCATGATCTTGATTATCGCAAATGTCAGCGTGTTCATGCTTCAACTGTTATTTTCAACGGTGAGTTTGCAGTGGTCGTCACAGATGATAAACATCCTAACGGATGAGCAAATGAGGCAAACATCAGCACTGCCATGGTATTATCCCGCCTCTGATAAATTCACTAAGCTGTTTTGGCTTTATCCACCAGACACGTTAGGGCAGTTATGGCTGTGGCAGTTTTTCACATACATGTTCCTGCACAGTACAACTGACCCATGGCACTTGATATTTAACATGCTGGGCCTCTGGATGTTCGGAAGTGAGGTTGAGCGGGTACTTGGTTCCAGGCGATTTTTAACCCTTTATTTTACAGCAGGAATTTTCGCTGGCATTTGTTGTTGCATATTTACTCCATGGACTCCTATCCTGGGAGCGTCGGGAGCAATCTTTGCCATTGAAGTGGCCTTTGCCATGTATTTCCCCAATAGTACGGTCATTTTTTATTTCTTTCCCATGAAGGCAAAGTACCTGGTTATGATTTTTGCCGGTATTACGATATTCAACTGCATTATTCCTAAAACCGGCAATATTGCCCACTTTGCCCATTTAGGGGGGCTTGTTTACGGATTCTTGTTTGTTCGATACGCCTATCGGGTAGAAGACTATCTCAAAAAGTGGCAGATACACCAGCATGAAAAAGAGTTGATGAAAGAACAGGCACTCCGTGCTAGGGTGGATGAAATCCTCGACAAGGTAAACCGTGAAGGCCTAAGGAACTTATCATGGAGAGAACGGAGTTTTCTCAAGAGTGCCAGTAAGAAGTATAAAAAGAACAGAGAATAATACATACACTAAATTGTTCCTGTATAAACACTCATGAGCCACAGGCTCACAAAAAGTGATAAAAATAATGTGTCGGTAGGAGCCGTCTCCTGACGGCGACCGGCATTCACAATGGCGTATATTAATTTATTTGTGGATATTTTCGTAGCAAAATCGTGCTTAAGATTGCGATAAATGGCGCTTGTGGGAGGATGGGGTCCAGGATCGCTGCCCTTGCCTTTGAAGACCCGGACTTGAAATTGGTAGCTGCCCTGGAAAGGCCGGGTCACCAGTCGCTTGGTAAAGATGTGGGTTTGATTGCCGGATGTGGAGAAACCGGCATAACAAAAACACCCTCAATCGATGTATATGCAGACGATTTAATAGATTTTTAGTCAC
>JBKBTA010000219.1:0-4424 GCA_046291035.1 Candidatus Brocadia sp. | reverse complement strand
CGGAATCCTGGAGGGACCGGAGGGGTTCCGCGCCTACCGCATCGGCACCAGCCCGTGGCTGATGCTGGCCGTCCTCCTCATCGTCCTGGGGGTTCAGTTCATCGTGCTGGGCCTCCTGGCCGAGGTGATCACCCGCACCTACCACGAGGACCATTTTGCCTGTGAAATCCTGAAATATCTTCTCTGCAAATTCAACGGCCACAGAGCTTATAGAAACCTTTCTCTTTCCAATGGATGTTTTGGTATGTACGATTTTTGCAACATTGAGTGCCTGCTGAAATAATTGGTTCATAACCTTTCCAGTGGCCTCTTCCATGGACGCCATTGTGTAAGCTTCCTTGACCTGCGACAGAATCTGTGACTCACCCAGTACCATAGAATCAAGACTGGCAGTGACAAGGAAAAGATGGTTCACGGCACGATCGTCTTTATAGTGATACATGTAAGGAGAAAAACTGCCTGACTCAATTTTGTGAAAGTCGGCAAGGAATGAAAAGACATCTTCCACGCTGACAGTATCTTCTATGGACGACACATATATCTCCACGCGGTTACAGGTCGATAAAATAACAGCCTCTGCCGTTTGATGTCTGTGGAGAAATAGTGATAAGGCAGTGGAAATATTATTGGCATTAAAAGCCAATTTCTCCCTGACCTCTACGGGAGCTGACTTATGATTAAGTCCAACGACTAGGATGCTCATATCCAAACCTTTGTCTAACTTAGTCTACTATCGCATTAGCACGAAAATAAAACCAAAAACCAAACAACAGTATCTATTATTCCGTACAGTATAACTCTTTTTGATTACAGATGTTCTGCGCTAAATTTACTGCATATTCAGAATCTCGTTGTGCGTTTTTTCGCTAACCTTTTGAAAGGCATGTTTGGATCCCATAAAGAAGGTACCTATAAAAGTAAAAAGCACCAAACAAAAGCCGGCTATAGTCAATAAAGCGATCCTTGTACCATGAAAAGATGCGACAAGCCGCATATGTAACAGCGCCGCATAAATGAGCCAGGTGGCCAAGCCCAGGACAACTTTATAATCCAGGTACCACTGTTCGCCTAAAATATTTTGCGTCTTGACCCAGAATGTACCAAACACGAGTCCAAGAGTAAGTAATGGGAAGCCAAAAGAGATCGTCTTCCACATAAGCTTGTCAATTCCTTCCAGTGAAGGCAGTTTGTTAAAAAGAGGGCCAAATAGTTTGTGTTTTAGTTGTCTTTGTTGCGTGAGATACATGACGCTCAGACTAAAAGATATGGTGAAAGCGGCGTAGCCTATGAATATAGGGATGATGTGTGCTATGAGCCAGAAATTCTGAAGGCTCACGGTAATTAACAAATTCCCCCCGTCAAATGTAAGTGCCCATATAGAGAGTGCAGTAACGATGGGCATTAAAAACGTATCTAAAGACGGTAATTTGTAAAGATAATCCAGGTTGATATAAACAAAAAGAACACACCACAGTAATGATACGAAGGATTCATAGACATTCGTTATAGGGATATTGCTGGATTCGAGGCCGAGAAATACCAGGAAACCGCTGTGGATAAAAAAACCCATCATCATAGACCACTTGGCTACTTTTTTGTTAAAAAAGACGGGTTTAATGATAGAGCCAATCGACCAGACGGAAGAAACAAAATAGAGTATTATGGTAATAATAAAAGGAATATGCATCATAATCATAGGTAAATAAGTGTAAAAGATAAATATTCATTAATCAATCAAATTTTTTAAACGGTGTGTTTTCGGTAATCGATATATTTTGGATTTTTTTAATTGACAAAAACTCCATTGTCCGATAACCTTAACTTCGTAATAACGATTACAAATTACCGTAAATAACATGAGTGTAGTAATCGTGAAAATCTATTCATGCATTTCTGTTTTTTGTATTTGTTGATTATGTTGGGAATGTTTCCTTCGGAATATTCCTAAGTTATCCCTGAGATTTGGTGAGGAATTTTTATGACAGAAGTAAAAAAAATAACAAAAAAGACCAGCATCGGAGAGATAATCAAGCAGTATCCGGAAGCTGAGTCCGTCGTAAAAAAATATTTTGGGGCAGGTTGCTTTACATGCCCGGGTTCAAAGACGGAAGATATTGCCTTTGGCGCTGCTATGCATAATATTGATCCGGAAGTTATTATTAAGGAACTGAACGAAGTTATTGAAAAGAAAAAAGTTAACCAGTGAATAAAAAGGAGAATTTATGATGAAAGAAAGAGTAGAAGAAGCACTGAAACATATCAGGCCCGCATTGCAGGCCGATGGCGGTGATGTTGAATTGGTTGACATTCAGGGGGGGGTTGTAAAGGTTCGTTTAAGGGGGGCATGTGGTTCATGTCCAAGTGCGCTGATGACCTTAAAATATGGTGTAGAGGAGCGTCTTAAAGAAGAGATTCCTGAAATAAAATCGGTCGAACTTGCTTAGTTTGGTGCAAGGAATTTCAAAGCTGTGGTTGTAGAGCGGACGAGGCTCGTCGCTCTACATGGAGTTGGCGTGGGTTTAATTTAAAGAGGTAGTTGTGATATTGTTTTTCGACATGGAACATCTGCAATATGAGTGGTTTTTGGAGATTAATTTTTAGTTACATTTCACATCGAGGAGTTTTTGCATGAGTTTAGTATTGGGGCCGATTCATCATTGGATGTACGGGAAGATAAAAACCACGGAGGCAAGGGAATCTGCTATTGTTTCTGCATTGAAGGCAAAGTACGGCGCAGAAGCGGATAAAATCCTTGAACAGGTTTACAAAAAATATCCAAAATCGAGTGTTAATAAACCCTTAGAAGAACTCTTAGCCAATAAACCGATTCATCAGGGAATTCAAAATCTTATTGTAGAGGTAGAAACACGCGAAGCTGCCACGATTGCTGCCTTTTGCGCTAAGTATGGTGATGCTGCAAAGATAGCGGCAGAGGCAGCACATAAGCATGGCATTAGCTGCGGAAAAGAGGCTACACGGAGTAAAGGGTTATCGGCTGCAGATTGTAACAGTACCTCAAAGGCTTTTGAAGTACTGGGAGATTACCTTTGTGACGGAATGCCCTGTGATCGGGGGGCACAGGTGGTGGCGGATTCTGAAAAAAGTACATCTTGGGATCACGAAAGCTGCGTTCATGAGCCATATTGGCGGAATGCAGGAGCTGACTTTTTAACGATGTGTAATATCATCAATGAATGGATTGCAGGGTTTGGTGAAGGAATAAATTCTCAAATTACCTATAAAAGAGAAAAAGCCCTTGCATCAGGCGATCCTTCGTGTTTAAGTAACTTCAAAATAAAAAGTTAGCATGTCGGAACGTTATGCACGGCAGATATTATTCTACGGCATAGGTAGTCAAGGGCAAAAAATACTTATGCAGAAAAATGCCGTGCTTGTCGGTTGTGGCGCATTAGGCTGTACCTCTGCCAATCTGCTCGTCCGCAGCGGGGTGAAGCGTTTAAAAATTATAGACCGCGATTATATCGAAGAAAGTAACCTGCAACGCCAATCTTTATTTGACGAAGAAGATATCAGCAAAAACCTTCCAAAAGCTGTTGCCGCACAAAAAAAACTTCAAAAAGTTAATTCCCATGTTCAGGTTGAGTCATTCATTGCAGACCTCAATCCATCGAATATTGAAACCCTTTTAGAAAGTGCGGACATTATCATTGACGGAACCGACAACTTTGAAACCCGGTTCCTGATTAATGATTATTGCGTAAAAAAAGGGATACCATGGATTTACGGGGCATGTATCGGAAGTATGGGTTTAACCATGAACATTGTTCCATCAAAAACCCCCTGTCTCCGATGCATACTTGAAAACCTCCCACCTTTTGGCACTATTGAAACATGTGATACGGAAGGAATTATTGCGCCCATTGCCAGCACGATTGCCTCCATTCAGGTGGCAGAAGCGCTAAAAATCTTAACGGATAATTACGAGGCTTTGAGTAGAGGCCTTTTAAAGATCGACCTCTGGCGCAATGAAATAAAAAGGCTGCATGTAGAAGATATCAAAGAGAAGTCCGATTGTATAACATGCAAGCAACGCAATTTTGGATTCTTATCGAAAAAAACCTACTCCATGATAACCTCCTTGTGCGGTAGAAACGCCGTACAAATTTTACACCCCAACGGATCAATACTCGACTTAAATAGGCTTGCAGTACGATTGGAAAAAGTGGGAGATGTATCTTTTAATAGCTTTTTGTTACGACTGAAGATAGACAGGTATGAGTTAACAGTCTTTCCAGATGGGCGGTCAATTATTTCAGGCACTACTGATGCATCAGTTGCAAAGGGTCTTTACGCAAAATATATAGGAATGTAATATTTATTCTGGGTCTTCTAAGTTTTATGTGGGTAAATTTTCATAATAGTTCTTTCTCAACACTACAAAAAATAAGGGGTTTCAGGTAAAA
>JBKBTA010000218.1:0-4431 GCA_046291035.1 Candidatus Brocadia sp. | reverse complement strand
CCACGTCAACTTCCTTCTTTTCCTTGCCTTCTTACTCCCTCTTTTTGGTATCGCTGGACTTTGACGTTACCCTGATGTTTATTAATTATAAGGTTTTTGACCGACATGGATGGTGACGATGCCCAGTGTTCTTGAGTATATCTTCACATCTTCAAGGCCACAGGATTCCATCACCTGCAGCAGTCCATACCGATCGGGAAAGTTTAGTACAGATGACGGGAGATAGGAGTAAGCATTGTACTTACTGCGTGAAATGAGTTTTCCGATGAAAGGGAGTATCTTTTTAAAATAAAAATAATAGATTGCCTTAAAGATGGGATTTACGGGCTGTGAGAATTCTAAGATTACCACACGCCCACCCGGGGCGGTTATCCGCATCATCTCAGTAATGCCAGCCCTAAGATCCGCTACGTTCCTGATCCCAAACGCCACGGCAGAGACCTGAAAGCAATTATCTTGAAATGGTAAATGTAATGTATCAGCCTCGATGACTTTTACTTTACCCGAAAGTTCCCTTTTCTTCAGCTTAAGATCTGCCAGCCGTACCATTTCGTGACAGAAGTCACTTCCAATAACCCTTCCACTTCCGTTTAATACCTTGGAATAAGCAATTGCCAGGTCGCCCGTGCCGGTGCAGACGTCCAGCACCTTTGCATCAGGAGTGACGTTACTCACCTTTACAGCAAACTTGCGCCAGCTCTTGTCAAAGTTAAAACTTAAAATGGTATTTAAAAGGTCGTATACCCTGGCAATCGAGCCAAACATCTGCTGGATGTACGCACCTTTTTTCGTTAATAATTCAGTTTGCGTAATCATAAATTTAAATCCCGTATGTATTCCATTTTCTATTTACCAGATTGACAATCTCTGGTGACATCTTGATGTCGTCAGGCCACTGCCTGGTAAAACCTTCCTCAGGCCATTTCTTGGTGGCATCAATGCCCATCTTAGAGCCGATCTTTGGCAAGAGAGATGCGTGTTCCAGGGCATCCATCGGGCCATCAACAAAGGTAATGTCCCTGCGCGGGTCCACGTTATTCCCAACACGCCACATCACTTCATCCACATTATGCACGTTGACATCCTTATCTACCACCACAATAATTTTTGTGAACATCATCTGCCCCAAACCCCATATCCCGTGCATGACCTTCTTCGCCTGGAACGGGTAACGTTTATCAATGGACAGGAAGGCGAAATTGTGAAATACGCCAAAGAGCGGCAGGTTCATGTCGATAATCTCAGGGATCATGAGCTTTAATAATGGCAGAAATAGCCGTTCCGTGGCCTTTCCCATGTAGCAATCCTCCATAGGTGGTTTACCCACAATCGTTGTGGGATAGATCGGTTTTCGGCGCTGGGTAATGCAGGTGATGTGAAATACTGGATAATAATCTGCCAGTGAATAATACCCTGTGTGGTCGCCAAAGGGACCTTCAATGCGCGTCTCTTTGGGGTCGACGTAACCCTCCAACACAATCTCTGCATCCGCAGGCACCTCCATTTCAATCGTTTTGCAGGCTACCATCTCCACGTTCTTTTTCCTCAAAAAACCTGCAAAGACCATTTCATCTACCTCGGGAGGAAGGGGCGCCGTAGCAGCATAGGTAATGGCCGGATCGCAGCCCAGCGCAACCGCCACCGGCATACGTTTGTTTTCCCTCTGATAATCCCGATAGTGCCGGGCCCCGTCATGATGGATATGCCAGTGCATCCCTGTTGTCCTGTCGTCGTAAACGTGCATACGATACATACCCGTATTCCTGTTGCCCGTCTTTAAATTTCGCGTAAAAACCAGCGGCAGGGTGATAAATTTACCACCGTCTCCTGGCCAACATTTTATGATAGGGTACCTCGAAAGGGATGGCTCGATTTCATATACAATCTCCTGACAAGGCGCATATTTCACCATTTTTGGGGGAAATTTTGATAACGTCATCAAGAGGTGTGGAATGAACTTAATCTTATCGATAAAGGTTGATGGCATTTCAGGCTTAACCAGGCTCTCAATCTCATGAGCGATCTCATTTACATCCTTTACATTGAGCGCCATGGCCATGCGCTCATAAGAGCCGAAGGCGTTGATGAGTACAGGTATCGAATAACCCTTTACATTTTCAAAGAGGAGGGCCGGTCCATGTTTCTTGGAGACGCGATCGGTTATCTCGGTAATCTCCAAATCAGCCGAAACCTCAGTCTTGACGCGTTTTAGTTGCCCTGCCTCTTCCAGTTTTCTAATAAAATCCGATAGCTCTTGATATGCCATAGCTGATTTATAGTATTACCCAGTAAAAACTTCTTTTTTTGTAAGTTTTTTAGTAACTAGCCCATTTGTTTGCTTAAGTAGGCAGTTGGCAAATAGTTATAAATTTATTGTCAACCGCCAACTGCCTACTGCCTCTTTTTAGTTGCAGCGTAGCCGCACTATGTGTATAAAGTCACAGATCCTGACTTGTAATGAAAACTACTTTTCCAATGTAAAGCGAAGAGGCTCTTCGCTCTACAACCGCAACTTTGAAATTCTTAACATTAAATTTTAAAATTCTATTCTGGATTCTGACTCCTGTCTAACGAATCCTGAAAAGTTATCAACCTTTGCCTGCAGTGGTTTAATACGATACTAAAATACCGTATTGTAATAAAAAACACAAATGATATTTATTTCATATTTTTGTCATCCACTAGCTGCTGGAAATGTTTCGTGACCCTGTTTAAAAAGATTGTTAATATTTAAAGATATGGTATATTAAATAATAAGCATTTTCACCTGGTTAAGATGCATCGAAAAATCTTAATCGGAATTTGATCTGAACAGGACAAAGGACGCATCGTGAGGAGTTATTATGACGCTGGTGGAACAACTGGCTTCATTTGTCGTACGGGCATCATATGACGACCTCTCAGAGATTGCACGCCAGCAGCTCAAAATTCGAGTGCTGGATGCACTTGGTTGTGCAATAGGCGCTCTGGACGGGGAACCTATCCGGTCGATCAGGGCACAGATCGAAGCTTTTGGGGGCACCGATTGCTGTACTATGATTGGGGGTTTACGAACGGCCCCTGACCGGGCGGCATTTTATAATAGCGCATTGGTTCGCTACCTTGACTTTAACGACAGTTATCTTGCAAAAGGCGAAACATGCCACCCAAGCGATAATCTTGGCGCAATACTGGCAGCGGCTGAGTATGCAAACCGAAGCGGACGGGAGTTCCTGACCGCCCTTGCAGTTGCCTATCAAGTACAGTGTCGTTTGAGCGACATTGCCCCAGTGCGTGCAAAAGGCTTTGACCATACCACTCTGGGGGCGTATGCAGTAACGGCAGGCGTATCCAGGGCGCTGGGATTAGACCAAACGAAAACCGCCAATGCAATCGCGATCAGCGGGACGGCCTTTAATGCACTGCGGGTAACCCGAACCGGTACGCTATCCAACTGGAAAGGGCTGGCCTACCCAAACACTGCGTTTGGCTGCACGCATGCAACCTTCCTGGCCATGCGAGGCATTACAGGCCCATTGGAGGTCTTTGAGGGAAATAAGGGTTTTATGGACGCAATCGCCGGAAGATTTGAGATAAACTGGCTTCAAGAGAATCTGGAATGGGTGACACGTACGATCCTCAAAAGGTACAATGCCGAGATTCACTCCCAGTCGGCCATCGAAGGTATTCTGGAATTAAAACGAGAGTATGGCTTTACTGCCGCTGAGGTAGCACGTGTTGAAATAGAGATTTTTGACGTTGCGTATCACATCATCGGTGGTGGTGAGGAAGGAGACAAGACCATTGTCAGGACAAAGGAGGAGGCCGACCACAGCCTCCCTTATATGATTGCCGTTGCAATGCTGGATGACCGGGTCATGCCTGAGCAGTATAAACCGGAGCGTATTCAGCGCCATGACGTTCAGGAACTGCTCAAAAAAGTTTCGGTACGGCCATCAAAGGCTTATAGCCAACGGTTCCCAAACGAGATGCCATGTCGAATTACCGTCTCGCTCTCTGATAACCGGGCACTGGTCAAAGAAAAGCAGGACTACGAAGGTTTTCATACCCGTCCGATGCGATGGGAAACCGTGGTCCAGAAGTTCGAGCGGCTCAGCGGACCATACACAGATGCTTCTCTGCGTCTCAAGATCGTAGATGCGGTCGCCGATATGGATTCTATTCAGATTGCATATTTAATGAGATTACTGGCAAAGGTTCCGGCAACTTGATGTTTAAGAATTTCAAACTATTATCTCCTCCCCATCAAGGGGGAGACAGGTGGGTGTGAAGGAAAAAGGCTGATCGCCCTCCCCTAACCCTCCCATCGAGGGGGGATATTTAGTTGCGGAAGGTCTAATTTAACGTATAGAATTTCAATTTTAGTAACAATTTTATATGATTCCCTTCTAGAAAGAGGGGATAAGAGGTGTGTAAAAATGCCTTTAACAC